>NZ_VIFM01000265.1 GCF_006636215.1 Myxococcus llanfairpwllgwyngyllgogerychwyrndrobwllllantysiliogogogochensis
CCCGAAAGTCGCCGCGCCCAGCACCGTCGTCGTGCCTCCGCTCCCCACGCTGCCCGCGCAGCCGGACCTCTCCAGCACCGAGGCCGTCACCGACTTCCTGCGCAACGTCGGCGCCGCGCTCCTGGGCGCCGCGAGCGCGCTGCGTCACGCGAGCAGCGCGGACCCCGTCTCCTACCGTCTGCTGCGCAACGGCGTGTGGCTGCACCTGGCGCGGCCGCCTGGCACCGGTGCCAACGGCCGCACGACGCTTCAGCCGCCACCGGACTCGCTGCGCTCCAAGCTGGAGACCCTGGAAGCCAACCAGCGCTGGAGCGAGCTGCTCGACGAGGCCGAGTCCGCCGTCGCCCAACACCGCTTCGCCCTGAGCCCGCACCGCTTCAGCGCGGCCGCGCTCAAGGGGCTGGGTGAAACACACACCACGGCCCACGCCGCGCTGGTGCGGGAGTTGCGTGTGCAACTGCGCCGCATGCCGGGCGTGGAGGACCTGCTCGCCGCCGACGGCTCTCCCCTCACCGACGAGGCCACGCGCGCCTGGCTGCGCGCCGAGGTCCTCCAGGCGGCCCCCCGCACCACCGCGTCCCCGGTCCGCGCCCCGACGACAGCCATTCGCCTGCCGCCGCCGTCACTCGACGCGGAGTCCGCCGGCGCGCAGCCCCTGGGCGAGGAGGAAACCGAGGCGCTGCTGGCCGAGGGCCGCGTGCAGGAGCTCGTCGCGGGGCTCCAGGCGGATGTCGCCGCCGCGGGCACGGGCCGCGCGCGCTTCGTCGCCCGCCTGACCCTGGCGCGCCTGTGTGCCCAGGCAGGACAACTTCCGCTGGCGCGCGCGCTTTTCGACGCGCTCGACGAGGAGGTTTCCTCTCATGCGTTGGACCAGTGGGAGCCCACGCTGGCGGCGGCTTGTCTCGAGGGGTGGCTCGCCACCCGCACCGTCGAGGAAAAGGAGGGGGGACGGTTGGCAGCAAAAGTTCGAAACCGCTATCGTCGTCTCGCACGGCTGGATTCTTCCGCCGCGCTCCGCGTCGTCGGCCCCTGACGTTCCCAGGTTGTTCCGCGGCGAAGCCTCCCCCATGCGACGCCCGCGCATTTCTACGTAGGTCTCAAGGAGAGAGCCGCAGATGAGCAAAGAGAGTTCCGTCGCCCCTACCGAGCGCGTCAACATCGTCTACAAGCCCGCCACCGGCAATGCGCAGGAGCAGGTGGAGCTGCCCCTGAAGGTCCTGATGATGGGGGACTTCACGGGCCAGGCGGATGACCGGCCTCTGGAGCAGCGCGCGCCCATCAACGTGGACAAGGGCAACTTCAACGAGGTGATGGCTCAGCAGAACCTCAAGGTCACCCTCACCGCCGCGGACAAGCTGTCCAGCGACGCGGGCGCGACCATGAATGTCTCGCTCCAATTCAAGAACCTGTCGGACTTCACGCCCGAGAGCGTCGTCAATCAGGTGCCCGAGCTCAAGAAGCTCCTGGAGCTGCGCAGCGCGCTCAACGCGCTCAAGGGGCCCCTGGGCAACCTTCCCGCATTCCGCAAGAAGCTTCAGGCACTCCTGGCCGACGAAGAGGGCCGCAAGGCACTCATCAAGGAACTGGGGCTCGAGGAAAAGTCCAAGTAACCGTTTACGGGGAACAGAGACACCATGCCTACCGAGACCCTGACCCAGAAGTCGCCGGTTGCCGGCGCCGATGCCTCGCTGTCCCTGCTCGACGAAATCCTCTCCGAGGCGAAGCTCAAGCCCAAGGACGAGGGTTACGACGTCGCCAAGCGCGGCGTGCAAGCCTTCATCACGGAGATGCTCGCGCCCAACCGCTCCGAGGAGCGTGTGGACAAGGCGCTCGTCGACGCGATGATCGCCGAAATCGACAAGCGCCTGTCGTCGCAGGTGAATGAAATCCTCCACGCCTCCGAGTTCCAGAAGCTGGAGTCGTCCTGGCGTTCGCTGAAGTTCCTGGTGGACCGCGTGGACTTCCGCGAGAACACCCGCGTGGAGATGCTCAACGTCTCCAAGGAAGACTTGCAGAAGGACTTCGAGGACGCGCCCGAGGTCGTGAAGAGCGGCCTGTACAAGCTCGTGTACTCCAACGAGTACGGCGTCTTCGGTGGCAAGCCCTACGGCATCATCTCCGCCAACTACGACTTCGGCGTGGGCCCGCAGGACATGGAGCTTCTGCGCAAGTGCGCGTCGGTGGCCGCCATGGCCCACGCGCCGTTCATCGCCAACACCGCGCCGGAGACCTTCGGTGAGCCTACCTTCCTGAAGCTGCCGGACCTCAAGGACCTCAAGTCCCTGTTCGAGGGTCCGCAGTACGCGCGCTGGCACTCGTTCCGCGAGAGCGAGGACGCGCGCTATGTGGGCCTGGCCCTGCCGCGCTTCCTGCTGCGTCTGCCTTATGGCGAGAAGACGGTGCCGGTGAAGGCTTTCAACTTCACCGAGGACGTCGTCGGCAGCCACGAGAAGTACCTATGGGGCCATGCCTCCGTCGCGCTGACGTCGCGCGTGGCGGACTCCTTCGCCAAGTTCCGCTGGAGCCCGAACATCATCGGTCCCCAGTCCGGCGGCGCGGTGGAGAACCTGCCCCTGCACCAGTACGAGGCCATGGGGGAAATCCAGACCAAGATTCCCACCGAGGTCATGCTCACCGAGCGGCGCGAGTACGAGCTGTCCGAGGAAGGCTTCATCGGCCTGGTGTTCCGCAAGGACTCCGACAACGCGGCGTTCTTCAGCGCCAACTCCACCCAGAAGCCCAAGTTCTTCGGCAACACCCCGGAGGGCAAGGCCGCGGAGACGAACTACCGTCTGGGTACGCAGCTGCCATACATGTTCATCATGACGCGCCTCGCGCACTACATCAAAGTGCTGCAGCGCGAACAGATTGGCAGCTGGAAGGAGAAGGCCGACCTGGAGCGTGAGCTGAATCACTGGCTCAGCCAGTACATCTCCGACATGGACGACCCGGCGCCCGCCGTGCGCTCGCGCCGCCCGCTGAAGGCCGCGCGCGTCGTCGTCGAGGACGTGGAAGGTCAGCCGGGCTGGTACCGCTGCAGCCTGCAGGTGCGCCCCCACTTCAAGTACATGGGTGCGTCGTTCACCCTGTCCTTGGTGGGTAAGCTGGACAAGGAGTGATGGACCCGCTTCACCGTGTGTCGTTGAGATCAGCTATTCTGTGGGCTCCACTCCCAGGCTCGAAATGAGCCTGGGCCACCCGCGCGCCTTCGCGCGCACAGCAAAGAGGTTGGTTCCATGGCTGAATCAGTTTTCGTGTACCTGAAGGCAAACGGGCAGGACATCGCGGGTGAGAGCACCCAGACGAGCCTCGGCCGCGAGGGCGCCATCGAGGCCATCTATTACGAGCAGAAGGTGTTCACCGCTCGTGAGGCGGGCTCGGGCCTGGCCGTGGGTCGCCGTCAGTACGAGGGCATCACCATCCGCAAGCGCATCGACAAGGCCTCGCCGCTGCTGATGAAGGCGCTGTGCGAGAACACCGTCATCGAGGCGACGTTCAAGTTCTTCCGCCCGAACCCCTCTGGCGACGGGACGACCGAGCAGTTCTACACGACGTCCATCAAGAAGGCGCGCATCAACAGCATCAAGCAGTTCGTGCCGGATGCGTTCGTGCCGACCAGCTCCAACAGCCCTCCGCTCGAGGAGCTGAACATCGTCTTCCACACCATCAACTGGACGTACAGCAACGGCGGCCAGACGCACGAGGACACCTGGGACACCCAGCGCTGATGCGTGCTCCTCCACCGGTCGTCCGTGGCGCAGTCGACACGGGCGGCCGGGGGTGGCCTCAATAAAAGACACGCATGGGCTCCCGAGGTTTGTTGTCACGTATCGCCGAAGGCAATGGCGCGCTCGCCCCACCCGGCGACGTGGTGGAGTCCATCGCGGAGCACCTTCGCGCGTTGCTCAACACGCGCAAGGGTGAGTCCGTGGCCTCACCGGCCTTCGGCATCCTGGACTTGAACGACATCGTCCACACGTACCCGTCGGCGGTGCCGCGAATGGCGCAGTCCATCCGCACGGCCATCCAGGACTTCGAGCCGAGACTGAAGAGCGTGGTGGTGAACCACTCGCCGGACCCGGATGATCCGACGGCGCTGCGGTTCGACATCACCGCGCAGCTGGCGACGCGCACGCGAAAAGGCACGGTGCGCTTCCACACGCAGATGAACCCGGGCGGGCGCGTGGACCTGTGGTGAACCGCGCGGTGTTGGGCGGAGGGCGAGGATGTTCAGCAAGTACTACCTGAGCGAGCTGACGTACCTGCGGGAGATGGGGCGGGCCTTCGGGCTGGCCAACCCGTCGCTGGCGGGCCTGCTGGTGGAGCGCGGCGCGGACCCGGATGTGGAGCGGCTGCTGGAGGGCTTCGCCTTCCTGACGGCGCGCATCCGCGAGCGCGTGGACGACGACGTGCCGGAGCTGGTGCATGGGCTGACGGAGCTCTTGCTGCCGCACTACCTGCGCCCCCTGCCCGCCGCGTCCATCGTCGAGTTCTCCCCGCACCTGCGCGCGCTGCGCGGCCGCTCGAGGCTGGCCGCCGGGGCGGAGGTCGCCTCGCAGCCCATCGACGGCACCCGCTGCGTCTTCCGCACCACGACGGACGTGGACCTGCTGCCGGTGCAGCTCACCGACGCGATGCTGGACCGCTCGTCGATTACCTCCCCCGTGCTGCGGCTGTCGTTCCAGACGACGGAGCAGGGCCGCGCCGAGGTCTTCCGCCAGCAGGGCCTGCGCCTGTTCATCCACGGAGAGCTGTCCGCCTCCGCCGTGGTGCTGCTGTGTCTCTTGCGCTACTGCGGACAGGTGCGGGTGCGCGGCGCGTCCTCACAGGGCGACGGAATCAAGCTGCCCGCGGGCTCCCTCCAGGCGGTGGGCTTCCAGCGCGACTTCCGCCTGCTGCCGTGGCCTCGAGCGAGCGAGGGCTACCGGCTGTTGCAGGAGTACCTGACGCTGCCGGAGAAGTTCCTGTTCTTCGACGTGAAGAACCTGGACGCGGCGGCGATGAGCGTCCGTGAGGACCGGTTCGAAATCGCCTTCCACCTGGAGCGGCCACCGCCCCTGGACGCGCGCATCCACCGGGAGATGTTCCGGCTGCACTGCGCTCCGGTGGTCAACCTCTTCAGCGCCCCGGCCAACCCCGTCCTCCACCACGCGCTGGACCGCGAACACCTGCTGCGCGCCGCGGACCTGCCACCCAACCACGCGGAGGTGTACTCCGTGGATTCGGTGACGGGCCTCCAGTCGGGCCGCAACGAGCGGCGCGGCTACCGGCCATTCTTCGAGTTCAGCCATACGGCGGGCGGCGACGCGGAGCAGTCCTTCTACCGGCTGCGGCGCATGCACTCGCCGTTGGATGAAGGCATCGACATGTACATCACCCTGGAGACCCCGCGCGACGTGGCGCCGGTGCTCGGGGCCGAGGAGGCGCTCTCCATCGACCTGACGTGCACCAACCGCACGTTGCCGTCGCGCCTCCAAGTGGGTGACTTGACGGAGTCCACGTCCGCCAGCCCCACCCAGGCGAAGTTCAAGAACATCTCCCCGGTGAGCCGGCCCGCGCGCGCGCCGCTGGGCGCGGAGCTGCACTGGCGGCTGTTGTCCCATCTGGCCATCAACCAGCACTCGCTCGCGGACGCGGCGGCGCTGCGGCGGCTGATGGACCTGTACAACTTCCACTCGCTCACCGACAACCTGGCCGCGCGCGCCAGCCGCCTGCGCATCAACGCCATCCGCGCGGTGGAGACCAAACCCGTCACGCGCTTCCTGGAGGGCGCGCCGCTGCGAGGCCACCGCACCCGGGTGGACCTGGACGAGGAGAACTTCATGGGCGTGGGGGACTCGTTCCTCTTCGGCTGCGTGCTGGAGGAACTGCTCGCGTCCCACGTCACCATCAACTCCTTCAACGAGCTGAGCATCCGCCTCCACCCCTCGCAGACGGAGTACATGTGGCTTCCGAGGAACGGCTCTCAGACGCTCTTGTAGAAGAGGCCCGGAAGCTGGCCGAGGCGGCACCCCGGGTGGGCTTCTTCCCGCTGGTGGCCTACCTGGAGCGGCTCACCAAGGACGCGGTGCGCGTGGGCGGGCCCGGGCCCGTCAACGAGGAGATGATCCGCTTCCGGCATGACCCATCGCTCGGGTTCCCTTCCGGCGACGTCAGCGAGGTGACGCTGCGCTACGTACCGGTGCGGCCGGAGGACCCGTCCTCACGCCGCCCCTTGTTCGAGGTGGTGACGCGCTTTCTGGGACTGACGGGCGCGGTGAGCCCCCTGCCCCACTACATCGCCGAGGAAGTCGCGCAGGAGGACCCGGACGCGCCCGTGCGGCGCGAGTTCCTGGACCTGTTCCACCACCGGCTCCTGTCCCTGCTGTATCGAATCGAGTCGAAGTACCGCATCACCAGCGAGACGGACACGTCCTTCACGGACCAGTGGTCCCGGCGGCTGCTCGCCCTGGGCGGCTTCGACACGTACGAGCAGCCCCGCAAGGGAGGCCTGCCGACCTGGCGCCTCCTGCGCATCGCCCCGCTGCTCGCCAGCCGCTCCCGCACGGCGGAGCAGTTGGAGGTCGCGCTCCAGGACGTGCTGAACGAGGACCTGGAGGGCGCGAGGGTGTCGGTGCGGCAGTTCGTGGGCCGCTGGGTGGACATCGACGCGCGGGTGCAGTTGGGGCGGGCCAACCATCAGCTCGGCCGCAACATGTTGCTGGGGGGCAAGGCGTTCGACCGGACGGGGAAGATTCAGCTGCACATCAGCCCGCTGCCGCCGCGCGCCTACAAGCGGCTGATGCCGGATGGGGACCTGCTACCGCTGGTGCGGGAGGTGGTGTCGCTCTTCGTCCGGGACCCGCTGGAGTATGATCTGGAGCTGGGTCTCACCGAAGGGGTGCGTCAGCAGTTCCGGCTGTCTCGCAAGGAGCCGAGCCAGCTCGGCCGCGACACCTGGCTGGGCTCCAGCCAGCAGACACACCTGAGTGTTCCCGTCGTGAGATGAGACGCTCCGGGATGGGCGGCCCCGGGGTGCGGGGATTTACGGCGTAACAGCCGCCCGGTATACCGTCGACCACCGTTGTCACAGCTTGGGGGCTCCCATTCGCGTCGATCCGAAAGCGCTTGTCCGTCGCCTGACGCCCACCTCCACCCGCCTGTTGGAAGCGGCGGTTGCTCGCGCGAGCGCGGGACGGTTCTACGAAATCGTCCCCGAGCACATGCTGGCGCAGATGCTGGAGCCCGAGGACTCGGACGTGGCGCGCCTGCTCCACCACTTCGGGGTGGACAAGCGGCACCTGGCCACCAGCATGGAGCGCGCCCTGCAGGGCCTGCGCGCCGGCAACGCGGGGCGGCCCGTCTTCTCCGAGACGCTCTTCCAGTGGTTCGAGGAGGCGTGGCTCCTGGCCTCGGTGGAGCACGGCGCGACGCGGCTGCGCTCGGGGCACCTGTTCGTCCAGTTCATCACCCGCCGCTCGCGCTACACCGCGGAAATCTTCCCCGAGCTGGACGCCATCTCCCGCGACGAGCTGCTGGGCTCGCTGGACGTGCTGCTGCAGCCCTCGCCGGAGAACGTGGAGGTCACCACGGCCGACGGCGCGGCGAGCGGCTCGGGTGGCGGCGCGGCGGGTGCGCCAGGAGGCCGGGGTGACGAGGCGCTCAAGCGCTTCGCGACGTCCTTCACCGGGCGGGTGCGCGAGGGGAAGATCGACCCCATCTTCGGCCGTCACCGCGAAATCCGGCAGATGGTCGACATCCTCTCCCGCCGCCGGAAGAACAACCCCATCCTCGTGGGCGAGCCGGGCGTGGGCAAGACGGCGCTCGTGGAGGGCATGGCCTGGGCCATTGTGCGGGGCGAGGTGCCTGAGGCGCTGCGCAACGTGGACCTGCTCGGCCTGGACCTGGGCCTGCTGCAAGCGGGCGCGGGTGTGCGCGGCGAGTTCGAGAACCGGCTCAAGGCCGTCATCGCCGAGGTGAAGGCGTCCCCCACGCCCATCATCCTCTTCATCGACGAGGCGCACACCATCATCGGCGCGGGTGGCTCGCAGGGCGGCAGCGACGCGGCCAACCTGCTCAAGCCCGCGCTGGCGCGGGGCGAGTTGCGCACCATCGCCGCGACGACGTGGGCCGAGTACAAGAAGTACTTCGAGAAGGACGCGGCGCTGGAGCGGCGCTTCCAGCCGGTGAAGGTGGACGAGCCCAGCGAGGCGGACGCGGAGCTGATGCTGCGCGGCCTGCGCCCCACGTATGAGGCGTCCCACGGCGTCACCATCCGCGACGAGGCCGTCACCGCGGCCGTGCGACTGTCCAGCCGGTACATCTCCGGCCGGCAGCTCCCGGACAAGGCGGTGGACCTGCTCGACACGTCGGCTGCCCGCGTGAAGATCGAGCTATCCACGCGGCCCGAGGAGCTGGTGGCGCTGGAGCAGGAGATCTCCGGCCTGGAGCGCGAGCGCGACGCGCTCAAGCGGGACTTGGCCGACGGTGAAGGTGGGGAGGACGCGCAGGAGGCACTGGCCGAAGCGGAGGCGAAGCTGCGCGCCACCCAGGACTCGCGGGCCTCGCTGCACGCGCGTTGGGAGACGGAGCGCGCGGCCGTCGTCGCGCTGATGGACGCGCGCAAGGCGCTGCGAGAGCCTGCCCCGGGTGCCGAGCCCGCGGCGCTCAAGGAAGCGGTGGACGCGGCGGCGAAGTCGCTCGCGGCGGCGCGCGGCGAGTTCCCGCTGGTGCACTCGGACGTGGACGCGGACATCGTCGCGCGCGTCGTCGCGGGTTGGACGGGCGTGCCGGTGGGGAAGATGCGCGGTGACATGTTGGAGGCCGTGCTGAACCTGGAGGACCGGCTGCGCACCCGCGTGCGTGGACAAGAAGCGGCGCTCAAGAAGGTGGGCGAAATCATCCGCATCTCCCAGGCGGGCATCCGCAACCCGGACGCGCCGATTGGCGTGATGCTCTTCGTGGGGCCCAGCGGCGTGGGCAAGACGGAGACGGCGCTGGCGCTGGCCGAGTCGCTCTACGGCGGCGAGCGCTTCATGACGACGCTCAACATGAGCGAGTTCCAGGAGAAGCACACGGTGAGCCGGCTCATCGGCTCGCCGCCGGGCTACGTGGGCTACGGCGAGGGCGGCCTGCTCACGGAAGCGGTGCGGCAGCGGCCCTACTCCGTCGTGCTGCTGGACGAGTGCGAGAAGGCCGACCTGGAGGTGATGAACCTCTTCTACCAGGTGTTCGACAAGGGGATGCTGACGGACGGAGAGGGCCGCGCGGTGGACTTCAAGAACACCGTCATCATCCTCACCAGCAACCTGGGCTCGGACCGGGTGATGAAGATGTTCGAGGACGGGCTGGAGCCCTCGTCGGAGCAGGTGCTCACGGCCATCCGCCCCACGCTGAGCCAGCACTTCAAGCCCGCGCTGCTGGCGCGCATGACGGTGGTGCCCTTCGGTCCGGTGCAGCGCGACGTCATGCGGCAGATCGCCGAGATGAAGCTGAACAAGCTGGTGGGCCGGCTGCGCGAGGCCCACGACGTGGAGACGACGCTGGCGCCGGAGCTGCTGGACGAGCTGGCGCGCCGGTGCACGGAGTCGGAGATGGGAGCGCGCAACATGGAGCAGATCCTCCAGGGCTCGCTGATGCCCGTGCTCTCCCGCGAATTGTTGCAGCACCTGGTGGGCGGCGCGGTGCCCCCCAAGCTGCACGTGGCCCTCACCGCGGAAGGCGACTGGGACCTCCGGTTCGCCGAGGCCTGAGAACCCATGAAACGAACGCTTCAGGTCTGCGGTGTCGCGCTGTCCCTCCTGGCCGGCTGCGCCAGCGTGCCCAAGCCGGCGATGTGCTTCGCCGAGGCGGGCCCCAACGCACGCTCGTTCCCCACGCCGGACACCTGGTTCGCCCTGCTCCTGCACGGCTATGACAAGGACGCCGGCACGGCTCCGCACCCCGCGGTGGACTGCGCGGGCGCGCCCGTGTGGTGGCAGGACCCGACCACCGACGAGTGCGTGGAGGCCGGCCCCGACGCCCTGCCCCTTCCGCCGTCGCAGAAGCTCACCGAGGAGGACCTGGTGTTGGAGACGCTCCAGGCCGGCCAGCGGCTGGCGTGGGTGATTACGCGGCGCTTCACCAACGGCGAGGCCCTGGGGCCAGTGGCGCTGGTGGAGACGACGGAGCTGGGCTTCCGCGTGGAGGCACTGGGCTCGCTGCGCTCCATGCCGAAGAACGCGAAGCTGCGGCTGGAGCGCGTGGGCGGCACGGATGTCCTCGTCGCGGAGGGCGACGCCTGCACCACGGACGGCACGGACGTGTGCCGCCGGCACGCGCGCATCATGCCGCTGCGGCGCAACCGCTTCTTCACGGAGTCGGTGTCCAACCCGGAGCGCGCATGTCTGGGCGCGGCGTGGTTCCCGCTGTCGCGCGAGCTGACCTTCAAGCTGCCCAACAACCTCACCCGCAAGTTCGAGCTGACGTCATCGCTGTCCTTCAGCGAGGCGGGCATCGGCGTGCAGGAGCAGGTGCAGGTGAGCGACTCGGACCCGGCGCAGCCGGACGTGGGGCCGCGCATCTACCGCCGGGCCCAGGACACCCGGACGCTGGTGCTCGCGGACAACGCGCTGGTGAGCACCAAGGCGTCGCTGTGGTCTCGCATGGTGGAGCAGCAGGTGCGCATCGGCGCGAAAATCGAGCCAGAGAAGCCGCTGGTGCCCATGCCGCCGAAGAACAAGCCGGCGACGGCGGAAGCCGCGCCCGCGACGACGCCCCCCGGAGACGCGAGCAAGCCCGTGGCTCCGCCCGCGAAGGCGCCTCCGGCCGCGGCGAAGAGCGGCGGCCCGTAAAGAGCGAACAGCGCGTCGCGCGTCCTCATTCCGCCCCGGAACCCTTCGTTTTTTCGAGGGTCCTCCGGGGCTTTTCCTATTGGCGCCGAAACTCCCGGGCCTGCAGATAGGAGATAGGCCCATGGTGGGCCAGAAGGAGCCGAGGATGCGAATCGAAATCCGAGCCCGACACTTCACCCTCACCGACACCCTGCGCAACCACGTCGAGCGCCGCGCGCGCTTCGCGATGGGGCGACTGTCCGACAGGGTCCGTGAGGTCATGGTGCGCTTGGAGGACATCAACGGCCCACGCGGCGGCGTGGACAAGGTGGCCAAGGTGACCGTCCAGCTCGAGCAGGGCGGGCAGCTCGCGGCGGAGGCCGTGGACGCGAGCTTCGCCGGGGCGGTGGACCGGGCCCTGGAGCGCGCGGGCCACGCGGTGGGCAAGTCCCTGGGACGCACCCACCGGAGCGATGGGGAGAGCGTGAGGACCGCGCCCTGGGAACCCGAGGAGCTGCCAAGTCCCTCCTGACGTGAGCTGAGCCGCGTCAGGGTCCTTCCACCCGGAGGGGCCCTGACGGTGGCAGGATGATTCGGTGCCGCGTGAGCCCTGGCGCTCGCGCGGCACGGTGTGTGTGGAGGTCTTGGATGCAAAGCGGGTCCGGAGCACTGGCCAACGTGCGTGCCGCATGGGCGCGAGCGCGTCAGCGCTGGTGGGTGCGGTGGGGCGTGGACCTGGTGTTGCTCGCGCTCGTCTTCGTGGCGGTGGCCGCCTGGCAGACGCGACACCTTCCAGGCTCGGGCGCTCCGGCGCCGGACTTCACGCTGCGCACGCTGGAGGGCGAGACGGTGTCCCTTCAGTCGCTGCGCGGCAAACCCGTGGTGCTCGCCTTCTGGGCGCCCTGGTGTGGCGTGTGCGGCGCGGAGTCCTCCAACCTCTCGCAACTGCGGCGGCTCGCGGGAGACTCGGCGCACGTGGTGTCCGTGGCGCTGGCGTACGAAGACGAAGAGGCCGTGCGACGCTTCACGCGAGAGCACGCGGTGGACTACCCGGTGCTGCTCGGCGACGACTCGCTTCAGCAGGCGTGGCGGGTGAACATGTTCCCCACGGTGTTCTTCCTCTCGCCCGAAGGACGCATCGAGCGCTCCGTGGTGGGCTACACCACCCTGGCGGGGCTGTCCTGGCGGTGGATGCTGTAGCCCTGTTGGGGCGGGCGAGACATTTCGCGCGCGGCATCGACGTATCAGCCAATAAACAACCGGCACCGTGGGGCCTTTGTCGGCTTCGTCAACATTGGCCTATGAGCGCCAGTGTCCCCGACCCCCGGTGCCTCGTCATGAAGACTCGTTTCACCGAACGCTTCCAGCTGAAGTATCCCATCGTCTGCGCGCCCATGGCCCTGGTGGCCGGCGGACTCCTGGCGGGAGCCGTCAGTCGCGCCGGTGCGATGGGTCTGATTGGCGGGGGCTACGGCGACGCCGATTGGATTGCCAGGGAACATGCCCTCGCCGGTGATGCCGTCGTGGGCGGCGGCCTCATCACCTGGTCGCTCGACAAGAATCCCCAGGTCCTCGACGCGGCGCTCTCCCACAAGCCGCGCGCCTTCATGCTGTCTTTTGGAGATCCCCGTCCCTACGCCGCGAAAATCAAGGCGTCGGGCGCGGCGCTGATTTGCCAGATTCAGCGACTCGCCCAGTTGGACCTCGCCCTGGAGGCGGGTGCGGACGTCATCGTCGCGCAGAGCAGCGAGGCGGGCGGCCATGGCATGACGAACCGGGCGACCATCACCCTCGTCCCCGAGGTCGCCGACATCCTCGCCGCGCGCTCACCCGACACGCTCCTGCTCGCGGCCGGAGGCATCGCCGACGGGAGAGGCCTGGCGGCGGCCCTGGCACTGGGAGCGGACGGCGCGCTGGTGGGCTCCCGGCTGTGGGCCAGCCGCGAGTCGCTGGGGAACAGCGCCTCCAAGGAGATGGCGGTTCGTTTGACAGGAGACCAGACGGACCGCTCCATCGTGTTCGATATCCTACGCGGGTTGCACTGGCCACAGGATTACACTTTCCGTGCCCTCCAGAACACGATGACGGAGCGCTGGTCCGGTCGCGAGGAGGAGCTGCTGGCCGTCGTCGACGAGGAGCGCGCGAAGTTCCAGGCCGCGCTGGCCGCGGGCGATTACAGCATCGCACACACCCCCGTCGGACAGGCCGCGGGCTTGATTCGAGACATTCCCACCGCGGCGCAGATACTTGAGCAGATGGACAGACAGGCCGGTGACGTACTTCTGCGGCTGAGTCTACGGACCTAGCTTCCGCGCGCGCATGAACGGGACTCGTGACGAGGACCGGGCGCGCTCGGAGGCTTCATGAATCGCGCGGCGAAGTGGGCGATCGGTCTGGGTCTTGCGGGGGGCGCGGCCCTCGCGTTGGCGGTTCGACGGGACCGCCCCGCGGGTGAAATCGAGGCACGACGCGCACGCAAGCCGTCGAAGTTCATCGACGTCGATGGCTTGCGGACGCACTACCGGGACCAGGGCACCGGCCCGGTCCTCGTGCTGCTCCACGGCTCCAACGCGTCGCTGCACACCTGGGAAGGATGGATGGACGCGCTGACGCGCGAGTACCGGGTCATCACCATGGACCTGCCGGGACAGGGCCTCACCGGGCCGGACCCCCAGAACCGCTACAGTCCGCTGGAGGAGGTCGCCTGGCTGGACGCCTTCGTGTCGGCCCTGGGGCTCAAGCGCTTCACGCTGGGCGGAAACTCCATGGGGGGCGGCCTCGCCTGGCGCTACACCGTGGTCCATCCGGAGAAGGTGGAGCGGCTCATCCTGGTGGACGCCTTCGGCCTGCGGCGCGACGAGCCGATACCGTTCTCCCTGCGGCTCTACGAGACGCCCGTGCTCAGCCGCGTGGTCCGCTGGACGACCCCGCGCTTCATGGTGAAGCGCACCGTGAAGGGCACGTACGGCGACCCCCGGCGGGTGACACCGGAGACCGTGGACCTCTACGTGGACATGCTCCTGCGCGAGGGCAATCGCGAGGCCACCCGGCAACGCTTCGCCCAGAAGGACGGGGACCCGTCACTCGAGGCGCGGCTGTCGGAGATAAAGGTCCCCACGCTCATCCTCTGGGGCAGCCGCGACGAGTGGATCCTCCCCAAGTACGCGCGGCAGTTCCAGTCGCGCATCCCCCAGTCCCGTCTGGTGATGATGGAAGGACTGGGGCATGTGCCCATGGAGGAAGACCCCATCCAGACGGTGGCCGTCGTCCGGGACTTCCTCCAGCAGACGTCGCCCCGGCTGGCCCACGAGCCCGCGACACGGCTCCAGCCCGCACAGCAGGGCTAGGGCCGTAAGCGCGCTAGCGACCCAGCGGGCCGGCGATGAACCGCGCGACGGCCCGCACCTGCTTGCGGTTGCGCTTGTTGTCGATGGTCCGGGTGAGGTCGAGAGGCACCTTGCTCAAGGTCTTCAAGGAATCGCTCGCCGCCTTGCCGGAGTTCTTCATCAAGTCCCGCAGGGCGCCGTCCTTCTTCTTCTCGGCCGAGGCCTTCTGCTCCCGACGATAGGTCTTCAGGCCGTCGGAGACGGACGCGGACAGGTGCTCCATCGCACGACTCGCGTTGTCGTGCGCCTTGTCCAGGTTCTTCAACCCCTTGCTCGTCTTGCGCTTCTTCTTCTTGCCCTGCGAACGGGTGCGTTCAATCACCACCTCGGTCGCGACCATCTGTCCACCGTTGCCGTCCACCCTGACGGCCGTCTCGGTGGTCACTTCCTTGCCTGGAATGCTCATGACTTTCGCTCCTCGAGTCCACTGCGTGGGTTCAGGGCATGAAGGGGGGCACGAACGGCAGCGACAGCCCACCCCGCTTCTTCTTCTTGGCCTGCTTCCGGTAGATGAGGACGACGGGGACCAGCTGCTTGCCAAAGGCCTCTTCGCCCAGCCTGTCCCGGACTTCGTTCAGGGCCTCACCTACCTCGAGCATCAGCGCGCCCCGGCCTCGCTTGAGGGCCTTGAGCTTCTTGTTCCGCTGCTTGCCCATGTCGATGACGACGGGAATGGAGCTGATGCCGTTCGGGGATTCAATTGTCATATCAGTATTCTCCCTTCATGTTGTCCGGGCCCTGCCGCCCACGTGCGGGCCAATCAGAGCGCGGTGCGTGAGCCCGCTTCTCGGTCCTTATCCGAGAGCCTGAAGCTGATGCCTCGCAGCGTCACCGCCAAGGCAAGTAGCACCGCGCCCAGGAACAGGGGACTGAGCAGCGTCTGGCCCCAGGCCTGGCCAGACAACACCTCCGTGGCGAACGCCTCGCCCGCACCCTGCCCTCGCCGGGTGATTCCCACCACCGCCGCCCCCACGCGAACCGTCAGCG
>NZ_VIFM01000266.1 GCF_006636215.1 Myxococcus llanfairpwllgwyngyllgogerychwyrndrobwllllantysiliogogogochensis
CTCCCGCGGCGACGGCGCCGACGACCGCCGCCCCCTTGCCCACTCCCCGGCCCACCGGCGCGGCACCCGCACCCTCGCCGCGTCCGGCGAGCGTGACGCCAGGGGCCCGTCCACTGGCGCCGAGAGCACCCGGAGGCCCCGGGGGACCCGGCGCGCGTCCGGGCGGCTTCGGTGGTCGGCCGGGGGGCTTCCGCTCCTCGACGCCTCGGCCTCCGCCCACGCCCGAGCAGATCCTCGCGCTGGCGCAGCGCGAGCATGTGCCCGCGCGCATCGCCAAGGGGGAGCTGGAAGGGAAGATGAAGGCCCGCATCTGGCGCAAGCTGCACGCCGAAGAGGCGAAGCGCTTCGACCAGGTCTACGAGCTGATGGGCCAGACGCCGAGCTTGTCGTTGGGGGATGCCTTCGGCGTGCTCCAGAGCGGCATGACGGTGGCGGAGTTCATGGCGCGCAAGGAGCGCACCCAGCGCAAGGCGGCCATCAAGCAGGCGCGCGGCGAGGTCGACAACGCCGTGGTGGCGGAGCTGCTCGGCGGCCTCATCGCCGGCAAGGTGGAGGTCTCCGTCGTCCTGGCGGAGCGCTCGCTGCTGGACACGCTCGTCGCGGAGGAGCCCATCGCCTTCACGCTGGAGCGCACCGGGCGGCTGGAGAAGCTGCAGGTGGTGCTGCTGGCGCGTCGCGCGGAGTGGGAACGGCTCTTGCCTGGACTGGAGCGTGACGCCAAGCTGACGCAGAAGCCTTCCACGGTGGCGCGTCAGCCGGACAAGCGTCCGTACTCGGACCCGCGCGCGTTCCTGGACCACCTGGGCGAGACGGTGAAGCTGGTGCTGCGCAACGGCATCACGCTTCAGCTCCCGCTGATGCACGTGGGCCGGTTCGACCTGCTCCTGGGTGAGCCGGGCCACGAGGTCTTCGTCCCGCTCCACGCCCTGCTCCGGTTCGAGCCGGGTCCCGCGAGCGCTCCCGTCGACGAGGCCTGAGGGCCCTGACGTCGGGGGCGCCGCCCCTTTCACCTTCGCCAGTCCTTCGTTCGAGGCACCCCATGCGCCCCTTCATCTCCCGCATCATCAAGCCCTGGCTCGCGCTCGCCGCGACGGCCGCCATGGTGGGCGCCACGCAGCAGGGATGCACCAAGGACACGCCCGCCGCCGAAGCGGCCCCCTCGGCGCCCACCGTTCCCGAGAAGAGGGAGAACGGCGTGCGCGTGGTGGAGCTGACGGTGACGGAGAAGGGCTACGAGCCCAGCCCCGTGACGCTCAAGAAGGGCGAGCCGGTGAAGCTGGTGGTGACGCGCAAGACGGACCAGACGTGCGCCACCGAAGTGGTGATGGACGGCTACGACATCAACACGCCGCTGCCGCTCAACCAGCCGGTGGACATCTCCTTCACACCCAAGGAGTCCGGAAAACTCGTCTACGGGTGTGCCATGGGGAAGATGATTTCCGGCGTTTTCCTGGTGGACTGAAGACGTAGGCTGAAATCTGGGCACCGCGCCGGGAAGCGTTAGTCTCCCGGCCCTGCATGGGCGGCGCGGCGGAGCTTTTCACGCGGCATGTCTTCCTCGACCTCGAAACCACGGGGTTGGATCCACGTGCCGACGAAATCATCGAGCTGGGGTGTCTCTTCTTCGAGAACGGACGCGAGGTGGACCGCTTCGCGCGGTTGTACTCGGCGTCGCGACCCCTGCCTCTCACCATCCGACGGCTGACGGGCCTGACGGACGCGGACCTGGCGGGTCGGCCTCGCTTCGGGACTGACATCGAGGAGCTGCGAAGTCGGCTCACGGGCTGGACGGTGGTGGCGCACAACGCGCCGTTCGAGAAGGGCTTCCTGCCGGACCTGCTGGGTCCCATCCGCGCGCCGGTGCTCGACTCGTGCGAGTTGATGCACTACCTGCACCCGGAGCTGACCAGCCACTCGCTGGAGTCGCTGCTGCGCTGGGCCGGGCTGGGCATCCGCCAGCCGCACCGCGCGCTGTCCGACTGCGAAGCGGTGCACGCCGTGCTCGTGCAGACGATGGACCGCTTCGTGCGCGAGGGCCGGGGCGAGGACGTCTCCGACCTGCTGGCCACGCTGGACCCTCGGGCCGCGCGGCGGCTGGGGCCTCCAGAGACGGACGGCGGCGCGTTCGACTACGAGGAGTGGCCGCTGCTGGAGCTGCTGTCGCGACTGAGCGACGCCTGTCGCGCCGCGCCCGCGTCGCTGGCGCTGGAGACGCAAGGCTTCCTTCGCGGGAAGCCCGAGCGACGGCGAGCGGCCGGTGTCCCCTCGCTGCCCGAGCCCGAGACCGACGCGCCGGTGCTGCCTGTGCGGGCCGACGAGGTGACGGCGGTGCTGGGCGCTGGAGGCGCGCTGGAGCGGATGGAGGAAGGCTTCCGGAGTCGGCCCGCGCAGCTCGAGATGGCGCATGCGGTGGCGCGCGCGCTGTCGGACGGTGAGCAGGTGGCGGTGGAGGCGGGCACAGGCACGGGCAAGTCGCTCGCGTACCTGGCGCCCGCGGCCCTCTTCGCCGCGCGCAACGGGCGCAAGGTGGGCGTGGCCCCGCACACGAAGACGCTCCAGGACCAGTTGCTGGAGAAGGACCTGCCTCGACTGCACAAGGCGATGGGCGGCACCTTCGGCTACGCGCTGCTCAAGGGACAGTCGAACTACCTGTGCCGACGCCGCGCGCTGGAGGCCACGCGCGTGGAGCCGGGCATGGGGCACTCGGCTCGCGCGCCTCGCGCCTACCTGCGCGCGTACCTGCGCCGCAGTGTGGATGGCGACATGGACCGGCTGAGCCACTGGTTCCGCGAGCGCTTCCCCGTCCTGATGGGCCTGACGCCCGCGGTGCGCTCCGAGGCCGCGACGACGCTCGGCGAGAAGTGCCCGCACTACCACCGGTGTTTCTACCACTCGGCGGTGGCCCAGGCGCGCGAGGCGGATGTGCTGGTCATCAACCAGTCCCTCGCCTTCGCGTGGCCGGCGCGCTACCCGAAGCTGGAGCATCTGGTCCTCGACGAGGCCCACGAGGTGGAGGACGTGGCCACCACGGCCCTCACCGTGGAGCTGTCGGACCTGGCCTTCCAGCGGCTCACCGAGCGACTGCATGGACGCGATGGACGCCACGGCCTCTTCGCGGAGCTGCGCCGGGCCCTCTCCGCGTCGCGTCGCGAGGAGTCGCGCGCGCTGATGGGCCAGGTGGAGGACGCGCTGCGCCGGCTGATGGACGAGGCGCGGGACCTGGGCTCGCGGGTGACGGAGCTGTGCGAGCCCTCGGCGACCACCGCGGGAGAAGACCCCGACGAGGGCGCGTATGCGCCGGAGCTGCGCGTGACGGAGGCGGTGCGCGCGCTGCCCACGTGGGAGCCGGTGCGTGACGGCCTGGAGCTGGTGCGCGGCGCGCTGCAGGCGCTGCACACGCTGCTCGCGGTGCGGGTGCTGGAGGCCCTGCCGGAGCTCGCCGCGCGGATGCCCGCGCTGGAGCGCGAGCTGTCCGGTGCCACCACGGAGCTGGGCGAACTGGCGACGCTGGCGCAGGAGCTCTCGGGCGAAGCGGCGGCGGGACGGTGCTACTCCGCGACAGCCGAGCCTCGGCGGCAGCGATGGAACGTGGGCGCGCAGCCTGTGGACGTGTCGTTCCATGTGTCGCGTGACTTCGCGGCGAACAAGCGCGCGCTGGTGCTGACCTCGGCCACGTTGGGTCCCACGAGCCACGGCTCGGGAACGCCCTTCGTGTTGAAGCGGCTGGGGCTGGATGGACGCGGAGACCGCCCTGCCCCCCGGCTGTTGCGCGCGCCGTCTCCCTTTCAGCTCCACGAGCAGGCGCTGGTGGTGCTCGTCACCGATGCGCCGCGCGCGCACGAGGACCCGTTTGTCGAGTGGGCCGCGACGCGGATTTCGGGCCTCGCGCAGACGATGGGTGGACGGCTGCTGGGCCTGTTCGCCTCCACGCGGCGCATGGAGCGCGTGGGCGCGGAAGCGCGGAGCCGACTGGAGCCGCTGGGCATCGAAGTGCTGCGGCAGTCGCGCGGACACAGTCGCTCTCTGGCGGCTCGGCAGGAGCGCGACACGGGCACGGTGCTGCTGGGCACGAAGAGCTTCTGGCAGGGCGTGGATATCCCAGGCCGGGGCGTCGGCTGCGTCTTCATCGACAAGCTCCCGCTGGAACCCGCGCTGCGTCCGTTGGTGGCCGCGCGTGAGGAGCCGCTGGCCCGCTCCGGTGGCGAGTACCAGGGCTTCCTCCAGTACCGACTTCCGCGCGCGCTACTGCTCCTGCGCCAGGGCGTGGGTCGACTCATCCGCTCCACCACGGACCGAGGTGTCGTCATCGTCGCGGACCCGGGCCACCCGAGCTACCGCGCGCACCTCATGGAAGCGCTTGAGGGCTATCGCGTGGAGGCGCTTCCGTGGGCCCAGGCGCGCCTGCGCATCCACGCCGTGCTCAAGCAGACAGGGCTCACCGTGGACGTGGCCTCGCCACCGTGAAGCTTCACAAGTCCGCTCCCGTGGACTCCTTCACGGAGTCCTGGAACACGGTTCACTCGCATTGCTTGATTCCTGCTTCAGAGCGCGCGCGATTGTGCATGGCCCACGCATTGCTCATCCGCCTCGGGCATTGACGCGCGAGGCTGCCAACTCCACGCTTTGAAGCATGGGACGGCACGCGGACAGAGTTCGTGGTGACGCCTTCCCTCGGGCGCCCACCCAGGAGGCGTGGGACGCGATGGGGCCCGAGGAGAGGGCGCAGGTGGTGGAGTCACTGCCAGCGGAGGTGACGTACCGGGAGATGTCGCCGCCCGAGGGGGATTTGCATCAAGACGCGAAGCACCGGGTGCTCGATGTGCTCAGGCATCACTTCCGTCATCGGCGGCGCAAGGCCTACGTCGGCTCGGAGCTGCCCGTGTATTACCCCGGGGAGCGCCGCTTCGCGCCGGACCTGCTGGTGGTGTTCGACGTCGAGCCACACCCTCGTGAGAAGTGGCTGGTGAGCCATGAGGGCAAGGGCCTGGACTGGGTGATGGAGGTTCACTCGGGTGGCAACCGGAAGAAAGACGCCGTGGTCAACGTGGAGCGGAACGCCCGGCTCGGCATCCGCGAATACTTCATCTACGACGCGGGCCGGGAGCGACTGGAGGGGTTCCGGCTGAAGTCCGCCAAGGACAGGACCTATGTCCCCCTTCGGTCGAAGCAGGGACGGTTCACCTCGAAGGTGCTGGGGCTCGAGTTCGAGGTCCGTGGCGACAAGATGTTCCTCTGGGCCGGTGAGACGCTGTTGCTCGAGTCCACCGAGATGATTGACCAGCTCAAGGCCCGGATGGAGAAGGCCCGGCTGCGCCGACAAGCGGAGGCCCGTCGACGTCGGCAGGCGGAGATCCGGCAGCGACGTAAGCTGGAATTGGCCCTCAAGGACGCCGAGGAACAAATGGCGAAGATGAAAGCCGAGCTCCGCAAGCTGCGTCCCCGGAAGCACTGACCGGGGACGGCTGCGCGGGACTCAGGCTTCCAGGCGCGCGCGGAAGCGGGACTCCAGCGCACGCAGCTCATCGAGCGACTCGCCCGGCACGCCGGAGCGCTCCGCCGTCTCCAGCGCCTTCGCCAGCACCCGAGCATCCTCTTCGCTCTGGTCCCGCAGCTTCTGCATCATGCTCCGCGTCGCGTCGAACAATTCCCGCAGTTCGTCGCCGTCGCGCAGGCCGTACTGCGGCGGGCGCAGCTTGCCCTCGTACACGTCGCCCACCATGCGCCGGATGCGCAGCAGCGGCCCGGCCACCCGGTGCGTCACGACGATGGTGCCCATCGCCACCACGGCGATGAAGCCCACCAGGAAGGCCCCCAGCACCCACCACGTCGCGCGCTGACGCCACTCCAACTCCGCGCGTTGCTCGACGATGGCGGCCCGCTCCGCCTCGTAGGCCGCGTCGATGCCTTGCGCCTTCTCCCGGAAGGTGGCCTCGAACGTCGGGTCGTCCATCCGCGCGAGCAGTTCGTTGGACAGCGTGGCGCCGGACAACTCCCGGCTGACCTCGGCGGCCCGGGAGCGGGCCTCCACCGCTGTCGCCGTCTCCCGCATCAGCGCCCAGGCGGAGCGCACCAGGAACACGCCCAGCAGGGCCGACAGCACCACCGTCACTCCAACCATGTACGCGGTCAGCTTGAGCTGGAAGCTCGTATCCAGGAGGAAGTTACGCCAGCGCCGCTTCGGGGCCGCCGCGTGCGCCGTCGTGCTCGTCGTCATGTCTCGTTGCTCCACTCGAAGGTTTCCGCTGCTTCCTCCACCGCGCGCGGCACCAGCGCCTTGAGGAGGTCCGCCGGCTGCGCGCCCGCGGCCTTCACATCCACCTGCCCCAGCAGGGACAGGTCCGGGTAGCTCAGGCAGACGATGGCCACCCGCAACCCGCCTCCCTCCATCGCATGGACCTCCGGGGTGATGCGATAGCCATGCAGGCCCAGCTTCTTCAGCGCCCCCTTCGCCGCCGCCTTGGACTCCTTGGCCGGCGCGAGCAGCGCGCCCCGGCGAATCAGCCGCGAGCGCAACCGCGCCTCGGTGGCCTTCACCAGCTCGGCCGGCAACGCGCGCGTGAGGTCCTTCATCCCCTCCAGCGAGACGTAGAAGCGCGGAGGTCGTGCCTGGTACTCCTTCAGCGCGCTCACCGCCTCGCGCACGGCAGCCTGCACCGTCGCGTCCGCCTCCGCCTTGTGGGCCTCCAGGCAGGGCAGCGCGGAGGACTCCTGCAGCTTCGCCAGGGACTTCGCGACGGCCGCGCGCACCAGCTCGCTCGGGTCCTTCAGGCCGCCACACAGGGGCGTCACGGCCTCTGGATCCTCGGTGGCCCCCAGAACCAGGGCCGCCTGGGAGCGCGAACGGGGGTCCTTGCCCTGCGTGAGCTGGCGCCCGAGGAACGCAAGGCGGGTGTCCCCCTGGGCGAGGGTCACACCGGGCACGACGAGCAACACGAGGAGGGGGAGGGCAGGCAGCCGCATGGCGGGGACGACGGAGAGTGTAGCGCCGTCTGCCCGGTGACGAACAGTTGCAGGATGCCCGGTCCACGCACACCCACCTTCCCTGCTTGCGTAGGCAGGGTGGATCCGACCTGGGGCCATCCTGGGGTAACGTGCGCACGTCCAGGAGGGCATGCCCGGTGTCATTCGCTTCCCGGTTGGAAGGTCTGCTGCAGCAAGTGGGGTTGAGCGGCGTGGTGGAAGAGGTGCGTTCGCGCCTGGGCTATGCGCGCCCGCAGGCCCCTTCCCGCAACGGTGCCGACCATTCCGCACCCCGTCACGTGGATCGGCGGAACTCGCCGTCCCCTGCCCCCGTGGCCGCCGCGCCTCCCAGCGCGCCAGAGTCCACGCGCGTCGAGCGCACACCGCGCCCGCGCCCCATCTCCGAGGTGGACGGTCCTCCCGCCGAAGCCGTCGCCGCCGAGCCACCGGCGCCTCGTGCCCCGAAGGTGGCGAAGAAGACCCGGGCCGTGAAGTCCGCGAAGCCCGCCGCCGCCAAGGCCTCCGTCACGAAGTCGGGCAAGAGCCCGGCCCGGAGCAAGGCCCGCGCGAAGAAGCGCGAGGCGGCTCCCGCGTCCCAGGCGGCGTCCTCGGCGGACACGGGTCAGGCCGTGGGCCAACTGATGGAAGCGCTCCGCGCACACCCCCGTCACGAGGAGCTGCGCTCCGCGGGCAAGCTGAAGGATCAGCTCGTGCGCTCGCTGATTCCGCTGTACCTGGCCCGGGCGGTGGAGCTGGACCTGGAAGTGACGTCGGGGACGACGTCCCGCTTCTGGGGCGAGCTGGGCGTCACCTACGCCGCCCCCAACGCCGCGAAGGCGCTGCGTCTGCACGCCGGCTACGCGCAGGACACCAAGAAGGGGAAGGCCATCACGCCCAAGGGCGTCCAGTACGTCGAGGAGGCCCTGAAGCGGCTGCGCGAGAGCGCGGCCTCCTGAAGCACGCGCCCCCATGAGCCACCGAGCCGAGTGTCCGCCCGGTGGCACTCCAGGGCCAGCGCGGACCGTCGGAGGTTCGCTGGCGGACGCTCCCCAGGGCCTCTCGAACGAGCGGCTGGCCCGAGCCAGGAGGTCCCCTAGATTGGCGCGGAGCGATGGCCACGACGCGCCCTTCACCCTGGACGGCTTCCCTGTCTCCCCCCACCTCCCTCCTCGGGATGGCGAGCGTGGGCGAGGACCGCCTCCTGGCTGAGACGCCGTCCGGTCGCTGGGGGGTGGCGCGGGGTGGGGCATGGGCCCGGACGCGCTGACCTTCTACCGGGCCGCGAGGCGGCTGAAGAGCCTGGGCGTGCCCGTGCTTCCGAGCATGGTGGCCGCCGTGGGTGACCGGCTGTTGCACTGCCATGTGGACATCGACGCGCGCCTGCACGCCTCCGTGGGGCTGGGTTACGGCGGCGTGGGCGTGGTGGTGGCGCCGGGGGTGGAAGTGGGCGAAGGCAGCTTCCTCTCCCAGAACGTCAGCGTGGAGCCGAGGCGCGGCGAGGCGGGAGTCCCCCGCATCGGCCGCAACGTCTATGTGGGCGTGGGCGCGCAGATCATCGGCCCGGTGACGGTGGGAGACGGCGCGGTGATTGGCGCAGGAGCCCTGGTCATCTCGGATGTGCCCCCCATGGCCGTGGTGGCGGGAGCCCCCGCCCGGGTGGTGAAGCAGAAGGCCGCGAACGGACACTGAGGGGCGGACCCCACGCGGGCGTGGCGCCGTGTTTCCCGCCCCCCACCCCACCTGCCGTCCAGGCGTGCCAGGGCTGTCGGAGTCCCCCCTCCCGGGCCGTCCTCCCCCTCATGCAACCTCCAAGAACTCCTGCGCGGCCTCCTCTTGTGGCATATACCCACACCATGCCTTCCGCCCTGACCGCCTCCGAGATTCGCGAGGCGTTCCTCAAGTTCTTCGAGGAGCGTGGACACCGCCGCGTCCCCTCCTCCTCACTGGTGCCGGCGAACGACCCGACCCTGCTGTTCACCAACGCGGGCATGGTCCAGTTCAAGGATGTCTTCACCGGCCGCGAGCGGCGCGACTACAGCCGCGCCACCACGTCGCAGAAGTGCGTGCGCGCCGGTGGCAAGCACAACGACCTCGACAACGTGGGCTACACGGCCCGGCACCACACGTTCTTCGAGATGCTCGGCAACTTCTCCTTCGGCGACTACTTCAAGGCGGACGCGATTGCGTACGGCTGGGAGTTCGTGACGAAGACGCTCGGACTCGACAAGGCGCGGCTGTCCATCACCGTGTTCAACGGCGAGGATGGCATCCCCTGGGACGAGGAAGCGTTCGAGCTTTGGGCGCAGCAGGGCGTGTCTCGCGACCGCATCTACAAGCTCGGCAAGAAGGACAACTTCTGGTCCATGGGCGAGACGGGCCCGTGCGGTCCCTGCTCCGAAATCCACTATCACCAGGGTGACGACATCCCCTGTGTCGAGGAAGCGGCGGGCCGCAAGTGTCAGGGCGTCGCGTGCGACTGCGACCGGTGGCTCGAAATCTGGAACCTCGTGTTCATGCAGTTCGAGCGCAAGGAGAAGGACGCGCCGCTGATTCCGCTGCCCAAGCCGTCCATCGACACGGGCGCGGGCCTGGAGCGCATCGCCTCCGTCGTGCAGGGCAAGCGCTCCAACTACGACACGGACCTGTTCCAGAACATCATCGCGAAGGTCGTCGAGGTCTCCGGCAAGCCGTATTCGCAGGAGACGGGCGCCTCCCACCGCGTCATCGCGGACCACGGCCGCGCGGCGGCGTTCCTCATCGCGGACGGCGTGCAGCCCTCCAATGAGGGCCGGGGCTACGTCCTGCGCCGCATCATGCGCCGCGCGATCCGCCACGGCACGCTGCTGGGGCTGGACCAGCTCTTCTTCTTCAAGGTCGTCGACCGCGTCATCGAGGTGATGGGTGACGCGTACCCCGAGCTGCGCGAGAGCCGTCCCTTCCTGCTCAAGGTCTCCGAGCACGAGGAGGAAAGCTTCCGGCGCACGCTCAGCCGCGGCATGAAGATGATTGAGGAGAACGTCACCCGGATGAAGAAGGCGGGCGAGACGCTGATGTCCGGCGCGGACGTCTTCCTGCTCCACGGCACCTACGGCTTCCCGTGGGACCTGACGCAGATCATCCTCCGTGAGCACGGGCTCGACGCGGACATCCCCGGCTTCGACGCGGAGTTGGTGAAGGAGGCCGAGCGCGGCAAGGGCGGCGAGCTCAACAAGGACAAGGCCGTCGGCGACGTCTACCTGAAGCTCGTGGAGAAGCTCGGGACCACCGAGTTCCTCGGCTACGAGGGCGAGGGCCACGAGGGCGAGGGCAGCATCCGCGCGATGATTCGCGACGGCGTGGAAGTGGTCCAGGCGTCCCAGGGCGACAAGGTGGAGCTGGTGCTGGACCGGACGCCCTTCTACGGCGAGTCCGGCGGTCAGCTCGGCGACAGCGGCAACATCGTGGGCCACGGCGGCAAGGCGGTGGCGCAGGTGAAGGACGCGCAGCGCCCCGTGCCGGGCCTCATCGTCCACTCCGTGGAAGTCACCGAGGGCACCTTCAAGGTCGGCGACATGGTGCAGACCGCGGTGGACGTGGAGCGCCGCAAGGCCATCCGTTCGAACCACTCCGCGACACACCTGCTGCACAAGGCGCTCAAGCTGGTGCTGGGCGAGCACGTGAAGCAGGCGGGCTCCGTCGTGGCGCCGGACTTCCTGCGCTTCGACTTCTCGCACTTCGGGCCCGTCACGGCCGAGCAGGCGGAGAAGGTCGAGGACCTGGTCAACGGCTGGATTCGCGACAACGCCGCGGCCGAGACGCGCGTCATGGCGCTCGAGGACGCGAAGAAGTCCGGCGCGGTGGCCATGTTCGGCGAGAAGTACGGCGAGACGGTGCGCGTCGTCACCGTGCATCCGGAGTCCACCGAGCTGTGCGGCGGCACGCATGTGCGGCGCAGCGGCGACATCGGCCTGTTCAAGCTCTCCAGCGAGAGCGGCGTGGCGTCCGGCGTGCGCCGCATCATCGCGCTCACGGGCGTGGGCGCGCTCCAGCACGTGCGCGAGCAGGAGCACGAGCTGCGCAAGGCGGCCGAGCTCTTGAAGACGTCCCCCAAGGACGTGGTCAAGCGCGTGGAAGCGGCGCAGAAGCGCGTGAAGGAGCTCGAGCGCAAGGTCGAGGAAGTGGCCGTGAAGGCGAATACGGCGGGCAGCAAGGACCTGCTGGAGCAGGCGCGCGACGTCAACGGCATGAAGGTGCTCGCCACGCGAGTGGACCCGGCGGACGACAAGGTGTTCCGCGGCATGGCGGACCAGCTTCGCGACCGCATGCGCTCCGGCGTCATCGCCATTGGCGGCGAAAAGGACGGCCGCGCCATCATCCTCGTCGCGCTGACGAAGGACGTGGTGGCCAAGGGCATCAGCGCGGGGGACCTCGTGCGAGAGATGGCCAAGGAAGTCGGCGGCAAGGGCGGCGGCAAGGCCGACATGGCGCAGGCTGGCGGCCCCGACGCGTCGAAGCTGCCCGCGGCTCTGGAGAAGCTGTACGAACTGGTGAAGGGAGCGGGCAACGCGTGAGCGCTCGCGCCTCTCTCGTGCTGGCGCCGGTGGCGCGCCTCCTGGCTGCGGCCCTCCTCATCGGGGGCTGCACGAAGGAGGAGCCCTCGTCCGAGGCCCTGGGCACGGCGGATGAGCGCACGCTCCAGAAGCTGCGGCAGGAAGTGGACCGGGTGAACCAGGGGGGTCGCCAGGCCCATGGACCCGAGGCCACCCGGGGCGCGCCGAACGCCCAGCTCGCGGGACTCGCCGCGGGACTGGAAGAGGCAGCGCCCCGACAGTTGGGCATGCCCGAGGGCAACGCCACGGTGCATGTGGACTCGGTGGCGGTGAAGCTCACCGGGCTGGAGTCCTCTCACTCGGCGAAGGGCTCGGGGAAGATGAGCGTGACGACGGAGGAGCTGTTCCTCCGCGTGCAGTTCGTCACCCAGAACGTGGGCCCGAAGCCCGTGACGCTGGACCTGGAGTCAGTCACGGTCGTGGACGCGCAAGGCGCGTCGTATGTGCTGGCCCGGGACGCGCAGGTGCTCGCGGGAACGCGGCCGCTGCGCCGCACCTGGGCCCCTGAAGAGCGCGCCGACATCATCCTCCTGTTCGAGCTCCCCCCGCCGGCCCTGCGGGAAGGTGCCCTGCACCTGATCATGCAAGGGACGGGGGGAGAGGTGCGGATCCCCCTGCGATGAGCGGGCTTGTGTCCAAGCTGCTTCCGCTGCGCATCCGCCTCCCGTACAGCACGGAGGAGGAGTTCGTCGACAAGTACGGCTCGAACGTGGCGCGCGGAGGCGTGTTCGTCGCCACGCGTGCCCTGAAGCCCGAGGGCACCGGGCTGGCGTTCGAGTTCGTCCTCGCGGATGGCACCCGACTGCTGCGCGGCGAAGGCGTGGTGGTGAAGTCGCAGGTGGACGCAGGCGGCGGGCGCGCTGGGATGACGGTGCGCTTCGTGAAACTGGACGCCGCGAGCAAGGCGCTCGTCGACCGCGTGGTCGCGCGTCGGGCCGCACCCGAGCCGCAGCAGACCGTCCCCGGACTGGTTCGCAAGACGCAGGCACCCAAGCCGGTTCCAGTCCGCCCACCCGAGCCGCCGGCGCAGTTAGCGGCCTCCCAGGATGAGCGCGGCGAGGCGGAGAGTCCTCCTGCTGCTCCTGAGACCGGACCGCGCGGTTTCTTCGCCACCGAGGCTGCTCAAGGCAGCTCCTTCGCCACCGAGAGCGACAACACCCCGGAGACTCCGCACGGCGGCCACTTCGCTCCGGCGAGCAATGAAGCCGGGACGTCCAGCGAGGCCCTGAGCCCACACACCGGCGATACCGCGCGGCACGTCGAGGACACCACTCCTCACCAGTCACCCGAAGCGGAACCGCCAGTGCCACACCATGGCAAGGGTGAGCCGTCGGATGCGGCTTCGTTCAACGCGAGCGCCGCCGACACATCTCCAGGATTCGGGAACACGACCGAGCAGGCATCGTCCTCGTGGACGGAGAGTGCCTCGACCACGGCATCCACATCCTCCGAAGCCACCTCTCTCGCCGCTGACGAAGATCGCGAACTCGACTTCGACATCACCGCGAGCTTGTTTGATCCCGATGAGGATGAGCCCTCGACAGGAAGTGAGCAGGGCGCGGGGTCGACGGAGCAGCCCGCACAGGCGCCAGCAACGGACGAACGCATCCTGGACGCAGGGACAGCCCAGGCGCCCCGCGACCTTTTCTCTTCCTCGGAATCAGCAACGAGCGCGGTGAGCGCACCCACGTTCGGCGCGGCCCCTGCGTCCGACGCTTTCGTCCAGGAGCACGACCCAGGCACAAGGAACGCGGCCTCCGGAGCCGGCGCCGAGGAACAGCCCTCGAACTTCGCGACCTCGTCGATTGACGAGATGGAAGCGGGCTCGAGCTTCGAATCGGGGACCTCCGCGAACGTCGCACCCGAAGCCTTCTTGAATCGCTCCGGCGCGGGAACTCCCGATACCACCGAGGACACGTCGTCCGAGGTGCCCTGGTTCGGAACGCCGGAGGTCCCAGCATGGGAGGCAAGTCCCTCCGAGGTGACTGCCCCTCCCTCTCTCGACGCGGCCACCGGACTGGCTCCGGACACCGAGGAGCAGCCTTCGTCCTCCAGCCCCCAGGGCGCCGACGACAAACGCTTCGAGCGGGCGAGGACCTCTGCGGCACCGACTCACGCAGTTGCGGCGTCTTCTCGCGTCGAGGCGACACCCACGTCGCCCATCGAGCCCACGAGCGACATAGACCCGTGGGGCATCACGGCCAGCTCCAGCGGCACTGAATCAGCCGCCCCGGAAGAGAGCTCAACTCGGTCGCTCGCTTCGCATGACGAGGCCAAGGTTGCCATCGAGGCAGCCGTGTCCACGAACCTGCGGGCACGTACCGAGTCGCCGAACGACACGACTGTCCCTGTCTCCACTGCTCACACCCAGACCAACGTCGGCACCGACATTGAGTCCACGGCAGCGGCACTGTCGCGCATCGAGAACGCGGCGTCGGAGACAGCGCAAGACACCTCGGCACGTGCTGAGTCGTTCGCCACCACAGCGGCCCGGTCCTCCACGGATTTCCCAGGTCGCACTGAGCCAGCAGTCACGCCGTCTGCGGCGGACACCAGGCCGCCCGCGACCAGGAACGACGGCTCCGCCACGGAGCCTCCGACCCCCACTGCGCCATCCGTCACCCCGCCCGCGGCAGACACGGAGCCGCCCGCCACCAGGGACGACCGCTCCTCCACGGAGCCGTCGGCTCGCACCAGGCCTGCAGTCACCCCGTCTGCGGCAGGCACCGAGCCGCACGAGTCCAGCGACGACCGCTTCTCCACGGAGCCGCCGGCTCGCACCGAGCCAGCAGGCATCCTGACCGCACGGTCGTCCACGGAGCCTGCCGTGCACGGGGCGGCTGAGGCACTGGCCGACACGAAGACGACAGCGGAAATTCCGAAGCCCACAGCCGCAGAGGGCTCCACGGATCCAGCCGCGCGGAGCGCGGACAATGCGTACGCCGACACGGGTACACCAGCCGCACAGCCCTCTTCGACGCCAGGTGCACACGGCGCGACCGACGCAAGCGAGTCCACCTCCGCAGCAGAGACAGGCGCACCGACGCCGCGCTCCGAGCACGCAGCACAAGTCACTACGACGAGCAGCGCACTCGGAGCAGCCGAGGCGCGAGCCAGCACCAGCGACTCCACCTCTACGGCATCGCCGACGCCACGCTCCGAGCACGCAACACAAGCCGCTACGGGGACCACCGCACCCGGGGCGACCGAGGCACGCGCCAACGCCAGCGACTCCACCGCCACGGTATCGCCGACTCTACGCTCCGAGCACGCAGCACAAGTCACTACGGAGTCCACCGCGCCCGGAGCGACCGAGGCACGCGCCAACGCCAGCGACTCCACCTCCGCGGCATCGCCGACGCCACGCTCCGAGCACGCAGCAGAAGGCCCCACGGAGCCCACTGCGCTCCGCTCGACCGAGACTCGAACCAGCACCAGCAACTCCGCCTCCTCTACGGAAGCAACAGCCTCCGCCACTCAGCCAGCGACCGCGGTCGAGCAAGCCCCCACGACACCGGCCTTTCAAGCCGGTAACACGGCTTCCACCGACCAGGCCCTGGGGGCCCTCACACCCGCCCCTGCTCGCGCGGAGCCAGCC
>NZ_VIFM01000267.1 GCF_006636215.1 Myxococcus llanfairpwllgwyngyllgogerychwyrndrobwllllantysiliogogogochensis
AGATGGGTATAAGAGACAGGGTGGGAGACAGGAGGGGGAGAGCGCCATGTTGAAGACCCCTCTTGGACGGTTCCGCGCGGTGGCCTTGTTGGAAGGCCTGTCGTTCGTGTGCCTGTTGTTCATCGCGATGCCGCTGAAGTACGCGGCGGACATGCCGTTGGCGGTGCGCTTCACGGGCATGGCTCACGGGCTGTTGTTCGTGCTGTACCTCTTCGCGTTGATGGAGGCGGCCATCGCGTTGCGCTGGTCCTTCGTGCGCGTGGCGGTGGCGTTCGGCGCGTCGCTGGTGCCCTTCGGCAACTTCCTGCTCGACGCGAAGCTGCGCAAGGAGAACGCCTAGTCGGCGCGGAGCTTCACCCGACGTGCTGCGTTGGCCGCATTCCCAGGAACGGGACGCGCCAGGGTGTGGATGACCTCCAGGAGTTCGCGCGCGCGAGGAAGCTGTGCGAGCATTCCGCGCGCTTTTTCGCGGTGGAGGTCGGCTCATGGAACGCGGCACTTGGAACACGCCAGAGGCAGTGCAGCGGGAGCTGGATTCGCGGCTCGCCCTCGTGCAGTCCTCCGAGCACATTCGCGGCATGCACTTCGCCGCCGTGCTCGACACCGTGCGCTTCCTGGGCGGTGAGCAGGCGGTGAAACACATCGTCGACGCCGGTGACTTCCCTCCCGACCTTGACCCCACCGAGCTCTACCCCGTCCCTCCCTTCATGCGGCTGTTCTTCGCCTCCGCCAACCTGCTTGCGCCCCAGCTCGGCGGCGTCGAGGAGGCCATGCGCCAGATTGGCGTCCAGGGCACGCTCGCCTTCGTCCGCTCCATGTTCGGCACCGAGGTCCGTCAGCAGGTCGGCGGAGATCCAAAGCTCCTCGTCAACATGCTCCCAGAGGCCTACCGCATGGCCATCGACTTCGGCGAACTCCAGGTCGAATGGACCGCGCCCCGCGCCGGCCTCATCCACATGCGCCGCATCTTCACCCCCGTCGCCTACAACGAAGGCATGCTCGAAGGTGCCCTCCAGGCCGTCGGCGCCCAGGACATCCGCGTCGAGGGCCGCCAGACCTCGCTGCTCGACAGCGAGTACTCCCTCTCCTGGGACGACTGAGCGCTTCTACCGGGACGCGCCCCTCGCGGGCGCATCCGCATCGAAGACGAAGGCGCCGTACCCAATCACCTCGTCCCGTGCCCCGGCCGCATCCCCGGAGCTGCGCAGCGCCATCAACCTGGGCCGCAGCCCCCGTCGCTTCGCCACCCGCAGCAGACCGCTGATGGCCTCCGCGCCACACGCGCTGCCCGCGTCCAACGGCCCCTCCAGCGCCAGCACCCGCGCCGCCGTCGCATGGTCCGCCCGCCGCGCCTCCTCGTACGGCCGGTAGTGCGACAGGTCCGACGTGACGACGAGCAATACGTCCTCGTCCCACAACGCTTCCAGCACCTGGGCGACCTCCTCCTCGTCTGTGCGCCCCACCACCAGCGGCAACACCGTGAAGCGCTCCAACACGCGCTGGAGGAAGGGGAGCTGCACCTCCAGCGCATGCTCCGACTCGTGCGCCTCCGTCGAGGCGCTCACCTGTCCCAGCGCGGTCGCCCGGCGCAGCAGGTCCGCGTCCAGTCGCACGTCCCCCAGCGGCGTACACAGCAGGTCCACCTCCGGGTACGCCAGGCCGCGCAGCCTGTGGAAGTGACACGGCCCCAGCAACAACACCCGCGTGCGCTCCGCTCGCCGAGCCCACAACGTGGCGTAGGCCGCCGCCGCCACCGCGCCTGAATAGACATACCCGGCATGCGGAACGATGAGCGCGGCGGGAAGCCCCTCCTCCGGCCCCCGCGCCTGCTCCAGCCACGCGTCCACCTGCGTCATCAACGTGGCGGGATTGGAGGAATAGAAGGTGCCCGCCACCGCGGGCGCACGCACACGAGGCATGTCCTCCAACCCGTCCTTCCCTGGGCGGCGCCGCGAGCACTGACGGGCGGGGCTGGCTGTCCCACCAGCGGCCCCGGGCTCCACACGAACGTGGCTCCGGGTGGAATCCTACGGACAGACGGCAACGCGAGGATATGCGAATCATTGCAAGTCTGTTCGCTTGTGGGACGTGCGGGTCCCGACTTCGAGCGCCGCGCGCCTCATTCCCGGCCCTCCACGAATGACAAAGGATTGATTTCACCGGCCGTTTGTCTGGCGTGAGGCTTGCTAACGGTGACTTCGTTCCGTGCGCTCCTTCCGAGCGGTTCAGGGCCGTTCGGGGCACGGAACCTCGCGCATGGGAGGGCCGGCCGGGACCTCTGACTCCTCCACCCTGGCCGACCTTCCCGTCCGTGAGCCCTGGCCCATGCGGGCCCGCCGCGCGCCCGTGTCCAGGCCTGGGCCCATGTCTCAGCGATGTCTCACGCGCGGCGTCTCCGGGAGCGAGTTTCCTCGGCAGATGGCGCGAGGAACGGCTCCGCCGAGCGAATTCTCAAGTTGCGCTCATGCGGTACATGACACACAGGGAACGAAAAAAGGATGCGCGCAGGCGCGCATTGACTAGAAGGGGCCGCCGAGCGCCCGGGAATGACCGCGGGCACACGCAACGGAGGGACGCTTCATGAAGGCAAATCAGTGGCAGGCCATGGCCGTAGCGGCCGGGTTGATGGTGTCGACGAGTGCATTGGCGCAGTCGACGGGTGGTGGTTCCGGTGCTTTCGGCAACGCCGGGCAGATTGTCGTCAGCTCGGATGCGTCGGCGAACCTGGGCTACACGACGGAGGGCGCGGGGTACGGTTTCTTCAACCTGGCGCCGAGCGTGGATTACTTCCTGAAGGAGAACCTCTCCATCGGTAGCGGCGTCAACCTGGCGGTGGTGTTCGGCGACGGCGACACGGCGGCCGCCTTCGGTATCAACGCGCGCGTGGGCTACAACATCTCCCTCACGGAGAAGGTCTCCGTGTGGCCCAAGGCCATCGTCACGCTGTTCGTCGGCGACAACATCCTGTCGCTTCCCGACGGCACGGGCTCGGCCTCCACGGTCATCCTGGAGGGCTACGCGCCCTTCCTGTACCACGTGACGTCCCACTTCTTCGTGGGCGCCGGTCCTCGCCTGGCCTTCGGCCTGGGTGATGACGTCGACGTGACGTTCAGCGTCGGCACCACGGTGGGCGGTTACTTCTAGCGGTTTCGAGGCCCCGCGCGCGGCAGGCTGTGTCCCGCCGCGCGCCGGGGCTTCGTCGTCTTCGTCAGGGCAGTGTGAGGCGGCTGACGCCCCCGCCCGGACGGAGTGGACGGCCCACGCGGGTCTCCTCCACCCATCCCTCCGCGGACGGCGCGTTGCCTTCGTGGATGAGCCGCAGGCCCAGGTGCAGCGTGCGCGAGCCCGTGCCCGGTGAGTAGAGGCGCAGCACCGCCGCCGCCTCTTCGACGACCCGGCGTGACACCGACCGCGTCGTGTTCCCTCGGCCCGCTCGCACCACGCGCCAGCCCTCCAACTCCCAACCCACCACGCGGCCGTCCCGCACGTGCACGGACACGTCCGCCCACACCGTGCCGTCCACGGGCACCCGCACCGGCATGAGCAGGCGTTGGACGCTCGCGGCCATCCAGGTCGACTCGGGCGTCGAGGCCTCACGCCGTCCGGCGAGGTGAAGGGCCTCGGGAGGCCGCTCGGTGGAGAAGGACGCGCTCGGCTCCAGGGCCCACGAGGACGCGTCGCGACGCAGCCGCAGCACCACCTCGCCCGCGGAGTGACTCGTGGTGGACATCAGCGCCCGGGCCACTGTTCGCCGCAAGTCATCCGAGTCGATGCCGCGTCCCGGCCGTCCGCCGCGCTGCACCGACTGGTAGCCCACCAGCGTGAGGGCGCCGCGCTCCGACCAGAACGTGAGCTCCAGGCGCGAGCCGACGTCACGCACGCCACCCGCCAGCGCCGCCACCTGCCGGGCCACTTCCCGCGCTTCCTGGCGACGGGCTTCCTCGTGCTCGAAAGGCTCGTCCGTCCCCGCGCGTCCCGAGCCGCCCGTGCCGCCGGACGCGCACGCGAGGCTCGTCGCGAGGATGACGACACCCACGGTCCGAGCGCACACCCGGAGTCCGTGGTGAATGGACCGCATGGACATGGCTTCCCCCTCCGGGTGACAGAGTCACCGGGTTGGATTGGGCTTGCGCGGGGCGCGCGGGCCGACAGGGTATTCCTGTGAGGCAAAGACGCGCGTGGTGAGGGATTCCTGAGCGCTCGGGACTGGCGGACGGGACGTTTGTCCATTCCCCCACGCCCGGCTGCCCGGTGCGCCGGGGTCGCGGCTCACCGCGCGAGGTGGCGCAGGACGAACGCGAGGTTCGCTGGACGCTCGGCCATGCGGCGCATGAGGTAGGGATACCAGTGGGGTCCGTACGGGACGTAGATGCGCACCGGATGGCCCTGCTCGGAGAGCCGTTGCTGGAGGTCTTCCCGGATGCCGTAGAGCATCTGGAACTCGAACGCGTCGCGCGGCAACTGTCGCCGGGTGGCATGCTCCAGCGTCGCGTCAATCATCCGCTCATCGTGCGTGGCGATGCCGTGATACACGCCGCTGTCGAGCAGCACCTTCATGCACTGTACGAAGCTGGCATCCACGTCCTTCTTGTCTGGAAAGGCGATGTCCGGCCCCTCCAGATAGGCGCCCTTGCACAGACGGATGCGCACCCGCTCGGCGCACAGTGCGCGGGCGTCTGTTTCCGTGCGCCGCAGGCAGCTCTGCAGCACCGCGCCCACGTGTCGCTCGCCGTGCTCCGTGTGCAACTGGCGGACGATGTCCAGCGTCGCCTGGGTCACCGCGCCGTGCTCCATGTCGATGCGTACGAAGGTGTCTCTTGCTCGCGCATCGGCCACGACGGTGCGCGCATTCTCCAGTGCCAGCGCCGGGTCGAGCAACAGTCCACACTGCGTCAGCTTCAGCGACACGTTGGCCTTCACGCCTGTCTGGTCGATGCGCGCCAGCAACCGTCGATACTCGCGCACCTCGTCCCGCGTCTGGGCCGCGTCACGCACCGCTTCGTTGAGATGGTCGAACGACGCCCAGAGCCCACGCGCGGTGAGTGCCTTCACCGCGTCCATCGCCTCTTCCAGGCTCTCGCCCGCGACGAAGCGCCGTGAAAGGCGTCGCAGTGGTCCCAGGCGCGTTGCCCGGTCCTTCAGCCCTTCCTGGCGCGACAGGAACAGCAGGGCGGAGCGCGAGAGTCGCGCGGCGGTGTGGCTCATGGCGTGCGCCCTGGAGTGTCGATGCCTTGCTCCAGGCATGACAGGAACTGCAGAGCGGAGCGTGAGAATCGCGCGGTGGTGTGGCTCATGGCACGAGCCTCGGAGTTCCGGCACCGTGCTCCTGGAGGAACGCGCCGACGGCGGCGTTGAAGGCTTCCGGGTGGCTCATGTACGGCAGGTGGCTCGCGTCGCGGAGCAGCTCCAACCGTGCGCCAGGGATGTGCTCCGCCACGTCGCGCGCGGCCCGGGGCGGCACCAGCAAATCCCTGCCACCTTGGATGACGAGCGTGGGCACTCGCAGTTGGTGGAGCCGGGGATGGAAGTCCGCGGCCAGCACGTCGCGCAGCCGGCGCAGCAACTCCACGGGGGTCAACCGCCGCGCCTCGCGCACGATTTCCGCGCGCCCCTCCGGAGGAAGCCGCGCGCCTCCGAGCACTCGCGCCACCGTGGGTGCGAAGAGATACGCCAGCGGGCGCGGCGTGCGCACCAGCGTGGACAGCGTCACCGCCAACCGCCTCACCCGGCGTACGCTGGCCACCGGAGACACCAGCACCAGCGCCTTCACCCGCTCCGGGTGCGCCAGCGCGAAGGCGATGGACAGCAGGCTGCCATAGGAGGAACCCACGAGCGCGAAGCGCTCCGGTAGCCGTGCCTCGGGGTCGTTCAGCACGGCCAGGTTCCACTGCAGCGGGGTGTGGGTGGCGGGGGTGTGCAGGGGCGGCGTCCACAGCAACAACCGGAACCGTCCGGCCAGCGGCTCCATGGGCGCGAAGGACCTTCCACTGGCACCCAACCCCGGCAGACACACCACGGTGCGGGCTACATCCGTATCGCCGTTGGGAAAGGTGAACAGCCGCGAAGGTGTGCCTTTCACCCGGCGCTCCTCGCAATGCAAGTGCGCGTAGCCAGAGGGAATGTCCTCGACATCCGGGACGCGCGACGGCGCGGGAGCCCGGGACGCGCGGCCCGGAGGTGTCTCAAGCATGGCGAGCCCTGACCAGCAGCCGATGCACGCTGGTGGCCACCCTGTCGCGGAACGCGCGCAGCCGCGGCTCGGAGGCCCCCGAAGGCGGCGGGGTGTGGGCATTGCCCAGCGCGAAGGTGAGGCGCACCGGAAACGGGAGAGGGCCCAGCCCCACCAGCAGCGGCACGCGATACTTCGCCTCGTTCGTCAGGTGCACGCCCAGCCGCGCCTCACCGGGCGGCCAGAGGAAGGTGTCGTCCACGCCGAAGCCCGCGAAGGGCACCACGGGCACCCCCGCATCGGAGGCCACCCGCGCGAAGCCCAGGGCCCGCTCCCAGCGCAACTGATAGCGCCCGCGCGGACGCTTGAAGACCTCTCTCGCGCCGCCCGGGTAACAGACGACCAGCGCTCCGTCGCGCAGCACCGCCAACGCATTGTCCTGGGTCCCCTCCACGCCACCCAGCCAGGGCAACACCGTACGGACCACGGGAATGCGGAAGAAACCTCGCTCCGCCAACCCCAGCACCCTGCGCCCGGTGGCCTGGTGCAGCAGATGGAAGAACGCGGGCGTTTCGTAACCCCACACGCCATGGTTTCCCACCAGCAACACGGGGCCGCTCGAGGGCAGGTGCTCGGCGCCCACCAGCCGGGCCCGGTGGTAGAGCGCGGAGAGCGCCGCGCCCCGCTCGGCGAGGTGGAACACCGTCCTCCGCAGGGTGGCGAGCGAAGCTTCCACGAGGAAACATCATGGAGACGTCCCCGCCCATCGCCATCCAACCCGGCCGGGCGGACGGGCCCCCGCTTCCGGGCCGTCGGTCAGCGCAAACCCACGCGCCGTCCCCGGGGGGACGCGCCCTGCCCACCCCGGAGGTTGCTTTGAGTAGGCAACGCTTCGCGCCCGGCCCCATGGGCTTTCAGCCGCCAGTCGAGGCAGGCTGCGGGACGTTGTTTCACCCCGCCGAACGTTCGCTCGCCCTGTCGTTTGAGTTTCGATAATGTGAGGATGAAGCGCAGCTTTGGTTGTCTGCCTGCCGAACCATGCAGATGGTTGAGGGTATGGGAGGCCCGTTCGACATCCTCGTGGAGGAGCACCGTGAGCTCGAGGAGCGCTTCGAGCGGCTCGTGTCTGGCGCGGAGGAGGAGCCTCTGAGCGCGCAGCGCGAGCTGCTGGAGCTGTTGCGACTGCACACCTGGCTGGAGGAGCGCTGTCTGCAACCGCTGGTGGCTCGGGTGGAAGGGCGTGCTCGTGCCCGTCAGCAGGCCGAGGATCATCTGGCCATGCGTGAGCTGATGGATGAGTTGGAGGAATTGCCCCTGGGCGATGCCGAATGGCAGGCCCGGCTCTATGCGCTCGAGGATCTCTGGGTCGCGCATTTCCAAGAAGAAGAGAGTTCGCTGTTGCCCAGACTCTCCACCGCGTTGGATCCCCGCGAGCAGCAGACGCTGCGTGTGGAGCTGACGCTGGCTCGCGAGGAACTGCGCACCCTGGCCGAGGGGCCCTTTGTTTCGGGGACCCGCTCCCTGCTGGAAGACCTTCGCTGGGACGGCTGAGCGCCGTTCCCGCCCCACTGGAATGGGGCCCCGACCGGTACGGTAGGGGGGGTGATACGTCCTTCAGTCACACCTTTTATCGCTTCCTTTAGACAAATCCTAAATTGGAAGGTATGGGTATGAGCAGCATCACAAATCAACTCCCCCTTCCAGACCTTCAACAACCAGATTAGCCAAGACGAGGATTGAACGAATGTCCGTGGATAAAGCGTTTCGGGACATGATCCGTAACGAAATCGAGGTCCAGCTCAAGCCGCTGCGCGACGTGGTCTCCCGCCTGGAGTCCGGGACGGCGGATCTGGATGCACTGCGCAACGTGGCGGAGCGGCTGGCCCCGCTGGCCGAGGTCGTGGGGCCGCTGTTCGGCGCCCAGGTCGCGGCGGCGAAGCCGGGCCGCAAGGCCGTGGGTCGTCCCCCCGCGGCGGCGCGTGGCGCGGTGAGCGCGGCGGCGTCGGTGTCGGCGGGTGGCAAGCGTCGCGGCCGTAAGCCGGCGGCGGCGGATGGCTCGCGCGAGTGCGCCATCGTCGACTGCGGCAAGCCCAGCCGGACCAAGGGCTACTGCGCCGCGCACTACCAGAAGCTGCGGATGCTGGAGAAGACCAACCGCCGCCCGTCGGCGTGGGTCGACTACGCGCCCGCCAACAGCGTCGAGGACATCAAGCTGCCCCGTGGCCGCGCCGCGTCGAAGGCCCTGGCCGCCGCCGCCCAAGCAGCGAACGGTTAAATCAGCGGCACGTTTGGCCCCGGCCCGGGCAGACAGTGACCGCACCTCCGTCAACCGTGCTCCCTGGCAGGGAGAGGGTTCGGGGGCAGCCCGTACGGGAAGTCTTGCCCGCGGGGGCTTGCAGGGGCATGAATGCCCGGGCCCATGAACAAACGAGATCTGGAGCCTGGAATCATCACCGACCTGGCCGGAAGGACCACGTACGGTGAGTACCTACAGCTCGACCGGCTGTTGTCGGCGCAGGTTCCGCGCTCGCAGCCCCCGCACCACGACGAGCTGCTCTTCATCATCCAGCACCAGACGAGCGAGCTGTGGATGAAGCTTCTCATCCACGAGCTGAGCGCGTGCATCCGCTATGTGCAGGCGGACCGGCTGGAGCCTTCGTTCAAGATTTTCGCCCGCGTGGGGAACATCCAACGGATGCTCTTCGAGCAGTGGAGCGTGCTGGAGACGCTCACGCCGAATGAGTACCTGGAGTTCCGCGACGCGCTCGGGCCCGCGTCTGGCTTCCAGAGCTGGCAGTACCGCGCGGTGGAGTTCCTGCTGGGCAACAAGGACCCCAATGCCCTGGGTCCCTTCCGCCACCAGCCGGATGTGCATGGTGAGCTGGAGAGGCTGTTGGAGTCTCCCAGCCTCTATGACGAGTTCCTGCGGTACCTGGCGCGCATGGGGCATGCGATTCCGGAGGACCGCGCCCAGCGCGACTGGCGGCTGCCGTACGAGAAGAGCCCGGCCGTCGTGGAGGTGTTCCGTCGCATCTACGAGGACACCGAGGCGCACTGGGATGCGTACGAGATGTGCGAGAAGCTGGTGGACACCGAGGAGCGGTTCCAGCTGTGGCGCTACCGGCACATGATGACGGTGATGCGAATCATCGGCTTCAAGCAGGGCACCGGGGGCTCCTCCGGGGTGTCCTTCCTTCGCAAGGCCTTGGATTTGCGCTTCTTCCCAGAGCTGTGGGATGTGCGCACGGAGCTGGCGCCCCCCGGGGCCCGGGCTCATAAACCGTCGACATGAGCGCGCTCCTGGCCGTCATGGCAGGCGTTGCGCCCCAGTCTTGACGTGCGGCCAATTGAGAGGAATGGCGGGGGGCCGGCGTGACAGGCTTCCGGCGTGAAACATCGACAATGTGACGGGGTGGATGGGCAGGTGTCGGAAGCCACCCTGTCCGCCCAGCGGCCTGACGGGTGGGCGGGACATGCGCTCGCTTCAGGGCGCGCCCTAGCTTGAGTGAGCAAAGGGAGCGCGCCATGGCCGAACATGAAGTCACCCATCCCAGGAAGGAGCCTCGGCTTCCCGAGGACGGGCGGGAGGCTCGGCGTTCGGCGGGAGAGCCTGTGTCGCCGCCGCCCGACCAGGTCGGTGGGGTGCCGGACACGCGGCCCGGCCCGGGCAAGCCGGTGGTGCATCCCTCACCCGTGCCCGAGGACTGACGGCTCGTCGACAGGCGCCCGGCGTCAGCCATTCGGCGGCGTTCGTGTGGGGACGCGCGGGCTAGGCTGGGCGCACCATGGCTGCCTCGGCTCCCCTGCTCTTCGAGAAGGCCCACATCCTCTGCTACCGCACCTTCGACATCGCGGAGGAAATCAACCTGGAGCGGGCGCGCAAGGCCGTGTCGGAGGACACCCGCCGCCTCAAGCTGTCGCGCGAGAATGGCCAGTACCTCCAGCTCCCCAATCCGCCGCTCGCGTATGAGCTGGGGCGAAGGCCGCTCGCGCTGAAGGACGGGCCCGTCACGGTGGATGCCACCGCGCGCCTGTTCGACCATGGCGCCGCGTCCATCATCCTGCGCGTGCCCGTGGTGCCGGGCACGTCGCTGGAGCAGCTCATCCGCGTGGCGGACGAGTTGTATGACAGCCAGGCGTTGGAGGACCTGGCGCTGGATTTGGTGGAAGGCGTGCGCAACACCATCGCCGCCGCGGTGCAGGAGCCGCACCTGTGGGACCAGAACGAGAGCTACACCGTCATCTTCGCGGAGAGCATCCAGGGCAACCCGTCCGCGGAGGACATCCTCGCGGAGGCGGACCTCGCCCGGCTGCTGCTGGGGGAGAACGGCCAGACGCCGCTGTCGCGCCGGGAGAGCGAGGCCGTCACGCAGATGCGCTTCAGCTACACGGTGAATGACCTGGTCGTCATCGACTGGAACAGCGCCTTCGTCTACGAGCCGTCGGGCTCCGGGGACATCCCGGACCTGCTCGAAATCGCCAACGCGCAACTGTTGGAATTCCGTTACTACGACGAGCGGCTGGACGAGCACATCGCGCGCATCCACGACGAGGTGCAGGCCAAGCGCCACGGGTGGACGCGGCTGTTCCGCAGCCCGTACCGCACGCTGACGCGGCAGACGCTCACCACGCTGGTGGACCTCAACGAGTTCATCGAGCGGGTGGACAACAGCCTGAAAATCATCGGCGACTTCTACCTGGCCAAGGTCTACGAGGGCGCGGTGCGCCGCATGCGCATCTCCGCCTGGCAGGGCTCCGTCACGCGCAAGCAGCAACTGCTCGCCCAGACGTATGGCCTGCTCAAGGGCGACGTGGACATCGACCGCTCCCACACGCTGGAGGCCGTCATCGTCCTGCTCATCGTCCTCGAGATTTTCTTCGCCTTCTTCAATGTGTTCGCTCACTGAAAGCCAAGGTCTCTTGTACCTGGGGACAGGTGCCCGCGGGTTTCGCGGCCCTGGCGGACATGGGACACTGGAGCTTCGCGGTTGGCCCGATGGGGCCCAGACCGGGGGGACGTGTGGGCATGAAGGTGCCCGAGAGCAACCGGGTGGCCGCGACGGACCGCGTGACGCGGCCCCGGGAGCGGCTGTCGGTGGCGCCGCCGGTGCGGGCGGTGCTGGAGGCGCTGCTGCGCGAGGCCGCGGCCACCCTCTCCGCGTCCGGCGTCTTCATGTGTTGGAGAGAGGACGAAAGCGTCCCTCGTACGCTCGCCACGCCCGCGCTGCCGGCTGACGCGCTGGAGGTGTGTGGCCAGCGCCTGCTGAACGGCCCGAGGGACATCGACGGGGCGCTCTTGACGTACGTGTCGGTGGACCTGGAGCGGGACGTGCTGCTCGCGGGCGAGCCGGAGGCCCGGCGGAAGCTGGGCGCGGTGGGGCTGGTGTCGCTGCCGCTGTCGCCCTCCGTGGACCGGGGCGTCGTCGGCGTGTTGTGCGCCGTCCTGCGCCAGGGGCGGGTGCCGTCGGAGGAGGACCTTCAGCGCTGCGGGCTGTACGCGCGCCTTGCGGGGCTGGCGCTGGAGCGGGAGCTGGCGGTGGAGGGGACGCGGGTGGAGGTGGCTCGGGCGCGCGCGGAGGTGGAGCAGGCGGAGGTGCTGCGGCTGAGCCGCTTCCAGGCGGTGACGGAGGCCTTCGGTCAGACGCTCACCCGCGAGGAGGTGGCCCACGTGGTGTTGGACCTGGGCTTGCCGGCGGTGGATGCGATGGCGGGCATGGTGCATCTGACGCCGGAGGGCGGCGCGTCCGCGGAGCTCATCGCGGCGGTGGGCGTGCCCGACGGGCTCTTGGAGCCCTTGCGCGTGTTGCCCCGCACCGGCGAGGACCTGCCGGGGTACGACGCGGTGCTGGCCGAAGCGCCGGTGTGGCTGGAGACGCTGGCGGCGATTCAGGCCCGCTACCCGAGGCTCGCGGCGTTGATGGAAGAAGGGCCGCTGCGCGCGCTGGCGCTGGCGCCGCTGTTCGTCGAGGGGCGGGTGTTCGGCACGCTGGCCTTCGGCTTCGAGCGGGAGAAGGACTTCACCGCGCTGGAGCGCGAGTCCATCATCGGGCTGTCGCGGCAGTGTGGTCAGGCGCTGGAGCGCGCGCGGCTGTACGAGCGCGAGCACACCGCGCGACTGGAGGCGGAGGCGCTGGGCGCGCGGCTGAGCCTGCTGGCGGACGCGAGCGCGCTGGTGTCCGGCTCGCTGGGCTGGGAGGACACGGTGGCCGGCGTGGCGCGGCTGGCGCTGGGCCACTTCGCGGACGGGTGCTCGGTGGACTCGTACGAAGAGGGCGTGGTGCGGCGGCTGGCGGTGTTGCACGCGAGCCCGGAGAAGGCGCAGCGGGTGCTGGAGCTGACGAGCTTCCCGCTGGACTCGGGGCAGCCCTCCACGCTGGCGCGGGTGCTGGCCAGCGGGCAATCCCGCATGGAGACCCGCAAGACGCGCGCGGTCTCCGAGGTGGACGGCGCGTCGACGTGGAGCATCAGCTCGCTCATCCTCACGCCGCTGGTGGCCCGGCAGCGCACGCTCGGCGCGCTGACCTTCGTGCGGGACGCGGGGCGGGCGCCCTTCGACGCGACGGACCTGTCGCTCGCGGAGGAGCTCACCCGGCGCGCGGCGATGGCCATGGACAACGCGCGGTTGTTTCGCGACGCGCGCGCGGCGGAGGAGGAGAGCCGGCGCAGCGCCGCGCGGCTGCACGTGCTGGTGCAGGTCAGCCAGCTCATCGCCGAGGCGGGGTTGGACCTGCCCACGGTGCTGGACGTGCTGGCGAGCAAGGTGTCCGAGGCGCTGGGTGGCGGGTGCGTCCTGCAACTGCTCGCGGAGGAAGGGGAGCAGTTGGAGCTGGTGGCGGCGCACCATCCGGACCCCGTCGCGCGCGGCGTGCTGGAGTCGTCGCTGCGGATGAACCCGGCGCGCGTGGGTGAAGGGCTGTCGGGCCGGGTGGTGGCCACGGGGCAGACGCTCTTCGTGCCCCGACTGAGCGCGGAGGAGCTGCAGGGGGACCGCTCGCCGGAGGGTGTCACCTTCCTGGAGCGCTACGGGCCGCAGAGCCTCATCATCGTTCCTTTGGGCGCGCGGGGCCGGGTGCTGGGCACGCTCGGCGTCATCCGCGAGGCGCGCGGGCGCGAGTACACCGCGGAGGAGCGCGCGCTGTTGGAGAGCCTGGCCGCGCGGGCCGCCCTGGCCATCGAGGATGCGCGGCTGTATGGCGCGGCCACCCAGGCGGTGAAGGCTCGCGACGAGCTGCTGTCGGTGGCGGGGCACGAGCTGAAATCGCCGCTCAACGCGTTGCAGCTCCAGATTCACCTGCTGGCGCGCATGGCGAAGGACGCGATGGCGGCCAGCGGGCTGGCGGAGCGCGCGGAGAAGGCGGCACGCGCGGGCCAGCGGCTGGGGTTGCTCATCGACGACCTGCTGGACGTGTCGCGCATCAGCGCGGGCCGGCTGTCCCTCAACCTGGAGGAGGTGGACCTGGCGGCGCTGACGCGCGAGCTGGTGTCGCGGATGTCCGAGGAGCTGGTGCGCGCGGGCAGCGAGGTGCGCATGCTGGCGGACGACGCCGTGGTGGGGCAGTGGGACAAGTTGCGGCTGGAGCAGGTGCTGGTGAACCTGTTGTCCAACGCGGCGAAGTATGGCGCGGGGCGGCCGGTGACGGTGCGGGTGGAGCCGCGCGGAGCGGTGGCGGAGCTGGTCGTCCAGGACGAGGGCATCGGCGTGGCGCAGGAGGACCAGGAGCGCATCTTCGAGCGCTTCGAGCGCTCGGAGTCCGCGCAGCACTTCAAGGGCCTGGGCCTGGGGCTCTGGATTACCAAGCGCATCGTCGAGGCCCACGGCGGCGGCATCCGCGTCCAGAGCCAGCCCGGCAAGGGCTCCATCTTCACCGTGGAGCTTCCCCTGTCCGACACCTTGCCGACGTGAGCGCGTGGCCCGTCCACCAGACACATCACCTGGACAGCGCTCGGCCCCGTGCGCTCTGGTGCCCTTCGTGATGATGCGTGTTTTGCGCGGCGGAGTCCTGCTCCTCCTGCTGGGTGGGGCGCTCGCTTCCGGATGTGGTCATGCGCCCCAGGCGCGGCCTGCTTCCGACGGCGACGGTGATGGTGTGTCCGATGCCGGGGATGCGTGCCCGCTCCTCCCTGGCCCCGCCTCCACGCGCGGCTGTCCCAGCAAGGACACCGACGGCGACGGCCTGGACGACTCCGTGGACAAGTGTCCGCGCCATGCGGGCCCCGCGTTCCGGGAGGGTTGTCCCGCCCGGGACTTCGACGACGACGGCGTGGAGGACACCAAGGACGCGTGTCCCCGCGAGGCCGGCCCGCTGGAGCGCAAGGGCTGCCCCATCGTCGACCCGGACCGCGATGGCGTGGAGGGCGACGCCGACGTGTGTCCCGAGGAGCCCGGCCCGGTGGAGCGGCAGGGCTGTCCGGAGCAGGACGAGGACGGCGATGGTGTCCCGGACGAGGACGACGCCTGTCCTCGCGACGAGGGCGTCCCCCACCTGCGCGGGTGTCCCGAGCGGGACAGGGACGGTGACAGCCTCGCGGACCATCGGGACAACTGCCCCACGGTGTACGGCCCGGCGACGAACCAGGGCTGCCCCGCCCAGGACAAGCAGCGCGTCAGCCTCCAGCGAGACAGGCTGGAGCTGCTGGAGCGCATCGGCTTCGAGAGTCAGACGGCGAAGCTCCAGGCGAGCTCGCACGCGCTCCTGGACAACGTGGCCCGGGTGCTGCTCGCGCACCCGGAGCTGACGCGCGTCATCGTGGAGGGGCACACCGACGCCTGGGATGACGCGACCACCGGACGCGCGATGACGCAGGCCCGCGCGGAGGCCGTGGTGGCCTACCTGGAGGGGAAGGGCGTCCCGACGGAGCGACTGGAGGCGCGGGGGCTCGGGGCGGACAGGCCGCTCGAGTCCAGCGGGACGTCGCTTGGACGCACGGCCAACCGCCGCGTGGAGTTCATCTTCCCGCCTCCCCCCGTCCGCAAGCC
>NZ_VIFM01000268.1 GCF_006636215.1 Myxococcus llanfairpwllgwyngyllgogerychwyrndrobwllllantysiliogogogochensis
GGCGGGAAGGGCTGCGAGGAGATCCTCGTGAGCGACTCCGCCGCCTCACCCGCGACGGGGGAAGTGCAGCTCCAGCTCCCGGTCAACTGCTCCGGGACAGGGGTGTCGCTCATCGCCTCGCTGGAGGACACGGAGGGCGCGCTGCTGCGTCCACCTGTCTTCACCTCGAGGGGCGTGGATATCCCCTAGGGGGGATGAAGGAAGACGTCGTTGGTTGGATGTCGATGGACGGAGGTTCCCTACCTGGCGTCTCGCCTTGTGATTCGCTTTCTGGATTTGCAGGGTGGTAGCGTCTCGTGGGTCGTTCGCTGGAGGAGCGGTGCAGAAGGAGACGGTCGTCACGGTCATCTCGAAGATCTCCGACCGGCCGGTCAACCTCGACGCGGCGCTGGTGGTGATCTACGGATTGGACCTGGGTCGGAAGTTCGATTTGACGCGCGAGGAGACGCTGATCGGGCGCTCGTCGAAGTGCGACATCCAGATCGACCAGGAGTCGGTAAGCCGCAACCACGCGGCCATCGCGAATACCCGCGAGGGCGTGAAGATTCGCGACGCGGGCTCCACCAACGGCACGTTCATCAACGACGAGGTGGTGGAGGGTGATCGCGAGCTGCGCAACGGCGACCTGGTGAAGATTGGCCGCACCATCTTCAAGTACATCGCGGGCGGCAACATCGAGGCCGCCTACCACGATGAGATCTACCGGCTGACCACGATGGACGGCCTGACGCAGATCTACAACCGCCGCTACTTCGACGAGCAGTTGGACCGGGAGATCTCCCGCAGCCGCCGTTATGAGCGCGTGCTGTCGCTGGTGCTGGTGGACATCGACCACTTCAAGAAGGTGAACGACAAGTTCGGGCACCTGGCGGGAGACTCGGTGCTCAAGCAGCTGGCGTCCACGGTGCGCACGCGCATCCGGCGCGAGGATGTCTTCGCGCGCTATGGCGGCGAGGAGTTCGCCATCCTGTTGCCGGAAGTGGCGCTGGTCGGCGCGCGACAGCTCTCCGAGAAGGTCCGGCGGTTGGTGGAGAAGCAGCGCTTCGAGTTTGATCGCCAGCCCATCCCCGTCACCATCTCCCTGGGCGTGGCAGTGTTGGACCCTCGCCACCGCGAGCCCGGAGACCTGGTGCGCGCGGCGGACGAGAAGCTCTTCGAGGCGAAGACGGGTGGGCGCAACCGCGTCATCGCCTGACGCGGCATGCGCCCCTCGGGGCGTCCGATTCAGCCGGCGAAGATGGAGCGCCGCTCCCGCAGCAGCGTGTGGATCATCGACTGGATGGCCTCGCGCGTGCGCTCGGTGAGTCGACCCACTTCGCCCAGGTCCTCCGCGGCTTCAGGGGGCAGGCCGTCCATGGCGATGGGTTCGCCGAAGCGGATGCTCCACTTGGCGGGCAGCGGGCCCAGCGGCGTGAGGGGCACGTAGGGCAACCCGAAGAAGCTCGCGGGAATGCGTCCCAGCAGGGGGGAGGTCTCCTCCGCGCCGACGATGGCCACCGGGACGATGGGCGCTCCCGTGCGAAGGGCGAGCTTCACGAAGCCACCTCGCCCGAAACGCTTGAGCCGGTAGCGCTCCGCGAAGGGCTTGCTGAGCCCCTGGTAGCCCTCCGGGAAGACGACCAGTGGGCGCTGCTCGTCGAGCAGCCGCAGCGCGTTCTCCGGGCATGCCCGCACGGCGCCCAGGCGATTGAAGAGGGTGCCCAGCACGGGCGCGTGGAAGATCTGATCCTCCACCAGCCAGCGTGATTCGCGCAGGTCGGGGCGCTCGCGAGCCAGGGTGAGCGACATCACCAGGCCGTCATAGGGCAGGGCGCCCGAGTGGTTCGCCACCAGGATGGCCGCGCCCTTGGGGATGTGGTCCGTGCCCTGCGCGGCGACGCGCCAGTACTGGCCATAGAGGAACTCCAGCACGGGCTCCAGCCGCTGCACCAGTGACGGGTCCTTGCCGTACTCGTCCAGGTGGGCGCCTCCGCCCGTGCCCAGGCCCGCGCGGACGGCGTCCAGCATGCCGTTCATCGCGCCCCAGGCACGTCCCAGTCCCTCGCTGGCCAGCGCCTGTCCGGCGATTTCACGCGCCAGCGACAGCATGCCGGTGGCGCGCTGCGCGAGGGGACGAGGGGCGTCGGATTCCCGCGAGCCATCCGGAGCCAGCGCCGCGCGCGCCGCATCCTCCTCGGCGGTTGCGGGCACCAGGGACAAGGGGCCTCGACGGCCTGGGGGGAACTCGTCGCGCGTCGCGTCTGGCATTTCCACCTCCGGCTCCAGCGAGGAGCGGGTTGTCGAGAGGGGCGGGGAGGACAGCTCCCACACGTCATCGGCGTCGTCCGGGGTTTCGTCGAGGTCGGAGAGCTCCAGCACCGCGCCCGCGAGGTCCTCGTGCGGCTCGATACGGGAACCCTGGTCCGCGTCGGATTCGTTCGCGGTGTTGTTCGCGGCGCGCTCCTCGAGCGTGTCCCTGGAGTGCGTGAAGGGGGCGCGGCGATCCATCACCTCCGCGACGGCGAGCTCGGCGGCGCTCTCGGCCACCTGCGCGGCGACGGTGGCGGCGAGCTCGCGCTCGCGTTCCGGGCGGCGGGTCGAGGGGCTGTGGTCCAGGACCTCCTCGACCGCGGCTTCGGCGAGCTCGGTCGCCATCTCCGTGGCGAGGAGCCTGTCCACGGGCTCCTTGGAGCCGTCCCGTCGCTTCATCGCCACATCCACGGCGTGCTTCGCGGTGACTTCGGCCACCTCGGCGGCGAGGGCTTCCGCGAGCGCGTGGTCCACCTCCCGCTGATGGGGTGTTCTCGCCGCGTTGGCGTCATCCAGGGCTGGAGCGCGCGCGGGCGGCGGCTCGCGCGGCGTCACCGGAGCCGCGGGTTCACGCAGGGGCTCTACCTCGGCCGAAGGCACTGCGGACGTGTCGGCGGGGCGCGTCGCGGCGACGTCCTGGCCGAGGGTGTCGTGGGACACCGAAGCCGCGGACTCGTCGCCTTGCTGCGCCCGTGCACCGCGAGATGCCGATGCAGGGGCCTGGTGGCCAGCACCCGATGCGCGCTGCGAAGCGCCCGCCCCGGAGGGCTGACGGGCTGCCGCACTCGGGCCATCCTTCGGGCCCTTGGCGCCATTCGTGCGAGAGGGTGATTTCGCGTTGGCGTTGGAGGCGTGCTTCACCTTCGTGTCGGGCCGCGTGGCGTTCGCCCTGAGCTTCGCCTCGTCGCCGACCTTCGAGCCGGCCGTGCCTCGCGACGCCGTGCCCTGCGGCTGTTTCGTTCCCACTCCGGTTCGCGAAGCGGATGCACCGCCTCCGGAATGCGCCCTGGCCTCGCCCGCGCTCCGGGTCGCCGCCGTGGTGGAGCCCTTCGCCCCGCCCGTGGACTTCGCGGGTGCGGGCTTCGCGCTGGAGGGCTTCTTCGCTCGGCCCTTGTCCAGGGTGCCATCATTCCTGGCGTGGGCCGCGCTCGGGCCCGACGACGCGCGGGTGTTCGCGGTCTTCTTCTTGTCGTCGGAGGTCCCGCGCTCGGAGGGCGAGCGCTCCTGCTTCGCATGGGGGCCGGGCTTCGCGGGCGCGCCATCGCGGGTGGCGGCTCCGCGCTGGAAGGGATCGTTCCCGAGGACACCCTTGGCCATCTCTAGCTCCTCTTGAGCGCCGCGGCGGCGTCCCTGACGTGGTGGAAGGGGATGAATCCGAGGGCGGTCTCGGCGCGCGCGCCGTCCGCCACCCACGAGTAATGGATGTAGTCGAGAAGGGCTACGGGCAACGTGTCCGCTCCCACCACATCCAGCGCGTGGAGTGCGCCACGGAACAAAGGCCCTGGGAGGGGGAGCGGGCGAGCCCCCGCCTGCCGGATGAGGCCGGACAGTGGCAGCACACCCCGTCCGACGATGTTGAACTCGCCGGACACGTCCGCCCGCAGCGACAGATGCAGCGCCCGCCCCGCGTCCTCCTCGTGCAGCCCCTGCCACAGCGGGTCGAACCCGAGCAGCGTGGGGACCACGGACGTGCGCGTCAGCAGCCGCGTCACGGGATTCTCGATGGTCGGCCCCAGCACCGGCGCGAAGCGCAGCACGAGCACGCGCATCTCCGGATGCCGCTCGCGGAAGGCACGGACCTGTCCCTCCACCTCCACCTTGTCGGTGACGAAGCGGCTGTGAGGACAGCCCTGCAGCGGCGACTCCTCGCGCAGCAACGCGGGGTTGTTCCCCCGCGCCCCATAGACGGCCGTCATCGAGGGCACCACCAGCCTCGGCAACCGCGCCCGGCCCGCCGCGGTCAGCACGTTCATCGTGCCAATGACCTCCAGCTCGTGTGCCAGGGAGCCGTTGCGGATGGGTCCGAAGAGGAACGCCAGGTGGTAGAGCGCGTCCACGGGGCGCTCGGCCAGCGCGTCGGTGAGCTCGCTTTCGGCGTCGTGCCGGGTGAGGTCCACCTGGTGGAACTCCACCTTGGCCCCCTCCGGACGGGCGACGTCCAGAACGAGGATGCTCTCCACGTCGGGATCCCGCTCGAGCCGGGGCAGCAATAGCTTCCCGTACTCGCCGCTGGCTCCGGTCACCGCGACGCGCAACCGCCCCTTGCCTGGTCGTGACACGTCCATACGCGGGCTCTCCTGTTAGCCCAGCCGGTCCTGAATGTCAGCCTGCACCCATCTCGTCTCGCTGGACAACGTTCGTTCCGTGGCGGAGGGTGGATGATTGCCATGGCTCGCATCGCACGTCTCAGTGACGTCCTCATCAACAAGATCGCCGCCGGCGAGGTGGTGGAGCGCCCCGCGTCCGTCGTGAAGGAGCTGGTGGAGAACTCCCTCGACGCGGGCTCGAGCACCATCCGCGTCGACCTGGCCGGTGGGGGCGTGGACCGCATCATCATCTCGGACGACGGGCACGGAATGGGGCGGCACGACGCCACGCTGTGTCTGGAGCGTCACGCCACCAGCAAGCTGCGCGAGCTGGACGACCTGTTCCACATCGACTCCATGGGGTTCCGGGGCGAGGCCGTGCCCGCCATCGCCTCCGTCTCCCGCTTCTCCCTCCACACCGCCGAGGTGGGCGCGGACGTGGGCACCCGGGTGACGCTGGAGGGTGGGGTGGACCCGCTCATCGAGGATGCCCCTCCGCGCACGGGCACCGTCATCACCGTGGAGGACCTCTTCTTCAACGTGCCCGCGCGCCGCAAGTTCCTGCGCCGGGGCGACACCGAGCTCAAGCACGCCGAAGAGGCCGTCGTCCGCCTGGCGCTCGCGAACCCGGAGGTGGGCTTCTTCGCCACCCACGAGGGCAACGAACTCTTCTCCAGCGCGGCCTGCCCGGAGGACCCCCGCGAACGCATCGCCGCCGCGCTCGGCCCCGCGGCCCACCCGCACCTGTTCCCCGTGGAGGAGCGGCGCCTGGGTGTCAGCGTCACCGGCTACGCGGCCTCGCCCGAGTTCACCTTCCCCAACGCGCGCGGGCTCTACACGTTCGTCAACCGCCGCTACGTCCGCGACAGGGGCCTCATCGGCACCATCCAGCGCGCCTACCAGGACTTCCTCGCCGCGGGCCGGCAGCCCGTCGTCGTCCTGCACATCGACGTGGACCCCATCGCGGTGGACGTCAACGTGCACCCCCAGAAGCTGGAGGTCCGCTTCTCCGATGCCCGAGGCGTCCAGGAGGCCATCAGCGCCGCGCTCAACCGGATGCTGCGCGCGGCCCCATGGCTGGGCGCGGGCGCCGACCCCAATGGCCCCGGCGGGAATCAGCCGCGCGATGCCGCGCACTACGCGCTCGCCGTGGAGCGCTTCCTCACTCGCGCGCAGGAGGCCTCCTGGGGCGCGCCGCTGCCCACCACGCTGGACGCAGCATCGGGGGGCGCTCCGTCGCACGCCCTGTCCGGAGCGCCCGGGCCCATGGTCGGGATTCCCTCGTCGCTGCCCTTCGGCGCGGTGGGGCGCCCGCCCGCGTTCGGCGAGGCCCAACCCCAGCTCAATGAGGCCCCTCCGCCGGGCTACTTCGCCGCGCTGCGACCCATGGGCCTGCTCGGAGGTCGCTTCCACCTCTGCGAAGGACCCGGCGGCACGCTGGTGGTGTTGGACCCGCACGCGGCGCTGGAGCGGACCCGGCTCACGACCTACCTGCGCGCGCTGGACGATGCGAAGGGCCCACCCGCGCCCTCGCTGTTCGGCACCACGCTGGAGTTTCCCGTGCAGGTCGCCAAGGCGCTCGTCGAGGGGCGCGAGGCCCTGTCGCGCCTGGGCGTCGACGTGGAGCCCTTCGGCGGCACGACGGTGGCGCTGAAGACGGTGCCTCCGGGGTTGGAGGGGGCGGATGCTCGCTCGTTGCTGGAGGCGCTCGCGCGCGCGTTGCCGCCCAAGGGCGCCGCGCTGGACTCCGTCACGCTGGCCGAGGCCGTGCGGGTGATGGCGTGTCATGCCGCGCGCAAGGCGGGCTCCGTGCCGCTCACGGACGCGCAGCTTCGCGCGCTCCTGGGCGAACTGGACCGGGCCGACTTCCATCCCCCCTGCATCCACGGCACGGTGGTGGTACTGGAGATGCCCCTGCTGGAGCTGGAGCGCCGCGCCCGCTGAAGCCGGAATCCCAGTCCCTCCGCGCCCTTGCACGGCCGGAAAATTGACCCGTGGGAGGCCGCTGCTACGGTGGGCCACACGCCTGTAGCACGGGGCGGACCGGGCACGGACGGCCGGGAAGAGCATCCCTCACGGCAACAACCACGATGGGAGCGGCCACATGCGCGGTGTCATCACCCTGCGGGACGTGGTGTCGAACCTGGGCGTGGTGCTCCGTGAGTTCGGAGCCCTGTGTGTCGTCCGCTGTCTGGTCGCCTCGCTGCGCCGCCAACGGACGACGTTCCTCGAAATCGCCGTGCGCCCCAAGCGCTCCTGACCTTCGCCCCCGAGTCCCTGCTTCGATGCTCCGTCGACTTCCGCTCCTGCTCGCCCTGTTGTTCGCCGCTCCCGCTTTCGCCCAGGACGAGGAGGACGATGGGCCCACCTCGATGGACGGCGTGGGACGCATCACCGTGCAGGGCGGCTGGCGCTCCACCTCCAACGACACGTTCTATGAGGGCTGGTACGGCCGGAAGGGCAACGAGGACCTGACGCGCGCGCGGAAGACCGGTGGAGGACCGTTCGGAGTGGCCTCCTTCGCCTATTCGCTGTCGGACCTCGTGGAGCTGGGCATCGACCTGTTCGCCACCGGCTCCCGGCTCTACGTCACGGAACCGGGCGTGGAGAGCCTGCCTCCCACCGAGCGGGGCATCGACACCCTGGCATACGGCGCGATGCTGGGCCTGCGCTTCCAGAAGCTGCTCCCCGAGGTCGGCCCCTATGGGCTGGTCCCCTTCCTGGGCTTCTTCACCGGCCCCACGCTCATCAGCTCGGAGCGCGACGGAGAGGCCGTGCAGGAGAAAACGACGCAGGCCTGGGCGGGTTCGCTGGGAGCCACATGGCGCTTGTCCTCTCGCTGGGGCATCACCGGCGAGTACCGCTTCATGTTCCTGCGCGGACCCGTGGGCCCCGAGGACGCGAAGATTGGCTCGTTCAGTCTGGGTGGGAGCTGGCTGTCGCTGGGTGTGACGTACACTTTTCCGCCCGAGCCATCACGAGGTCTCCCAGGCTCTGGTCTGTAGCTCGCAGAGCGAGCAGGCGTGGACATTGGAAGGTTGTTTGCTCCCGGAAATGTGACAAAGCCTCCGTGTTGTTCCGGTGCGGAAATTGTCGCCGTATGACCGGGAGAACTCCTTACGATGCGTGAATCGGCCGAGATCGTTACCGGGCCCAGGAAGATGTCCATGCCAGAGCAGGCGAAGACCGAGATTGATAAGGAATTGGCGGACCTCCGCCGCGAAGTCGTCGAGGCCCGCAACCTCGTCATCAAAAGTGACAACCTGCTGAAGAACCTCCACGCGGAGGTGAAGGCGGTCGGCAAGCGTCACGAGGACTTCCAGAAGCGGCAGTGGATTTCGTCCGCGGCGGCCTACGTGCTGTTCGCGGTCATCGCGGTGGGCGCGGCGGTGATGATCACCAGCGCGCGCAGCTCCAGCGCCACCAACGAGCGGGAGCGCCTGGAGAAGATGGTGGCGGACCTGACGGGCCAGCTGGAGAAGCAGCGCTCGGACACCTCCGCGCACCAGACGGCCCAGCGCGGCGCCGCCGAGGTCTACAAGATGATGACCTCGCTGCCCGGCGACGAGCGGCTCAAGGGCATCGACGCGCTGATGAAGTTGGATACCCAGCGCCTCAGCTCGCTGGAGCGCCAGGCCCTCAATGACCGCGCCACGTCGCTGCGCCGCGAGACGGGTGATGCCGCCTTCGAGCGCGGCAAGATCGCCTTCCGCAAGAACGAGATGGACCAGGTCGTCTCGGAGATGGAGCGCTTCCTGGCCATGAACCCGCCGCAGGAGCAGTCGCTGGACGCGTCCTTCTTCCTGGGCACCGCGTACAACCAGCTGCGCAAGCACGACAAGGCCGTGCCCTTGCTGGCCCGCTTCGTGGAGGGAGACCGCAACTCCAAGACGCGCGACTACGCCATGCTGCTCTTGGCCCAGTCGTACCAGGAGGTCGGGCAGATGGAGAAGGCGCTGGAGACGGCGCGTGACGCGGCCGGTGCCTACCTCAACAGCCAGTACCAGATGCAGTTCCGCAGCCGCATCGCCATGGTGAAGCGCGCCATGAACGGCAACACGGAGGCCGCGGGTCCCGCGCCCGCCTGTCGGGTGGGGTGACACGGAAGCGTTGCCACGCGGGGTCCACAGTCATAAGACCTGGACCCCGTGTCCGCTCCCGACCCTCGGAAAGATCCTCGCTTCCGCCGCTACCGTGGTGCCGCGTATGGGGTCTACATCGCGCTCACCACGCTCTTCTCGCTGTGGATCATCTGGAACGTGAGCCGCTCGGTGGCGGCCATGACGCCAGAGGAGTTGCCACCCGCGGCCACCACGCTCAGCTTCCAGGAGTGTCTGGTGGGTGCCCGGGCCCTGTGGGACGAGCTGGAGGCGGGGCGCGAGAAGCTGGTGCGCGTGTCGCCCGCGCGAGACACGGACCAGGAATGGATGCGCTTCCGGACCTCGTGGCTGGCGCGGATGCGCGAGCGGGAGTCCCAGTGCGATTTGAAGGCCCGCGAGCGCGCGCCGCTGCGCACCGTGTACCGCCGCCTGGAGGTGGTGCTGGACCTCTACACCACGCACGCGGTGCAGTACGCGGACGAGGTGGGCGGCACGGTGGACTCGTTCCACGCCGCCTTCCAGGCCGCCAGCGCCAGTCCGGCCGCCACGTCGCCCCGGCCGTGAGTCAGCGCACCGGCAGCAGCGCGGTGTAGCGGCCCAGCGTGTCCGTCACGGACTGGGCCAGCAGCACGGAGGAGGGGCGCCCCTCCACGTTCACTACCCGATAGAAGCGGATGGACGTGAAGGGCAGGCCCGGAGGCACGCCCGGCTCTCGCGTCGACGACAGCACCCGGCCGCGCAAGGTGCGGCCCCGCTGGAGGGCGAAGGCCGTCACGGCCTGCTCGGAGCCGTCATTGGCGGGCAGCACCGAGACGAAGCGGCTGACGCGGGGCAGGTTCTCACCCGGCACGACGTCCAGCCGGTAGAGGGCGGGGTCCAACCGCAGCACGTATTCGCCGTTGGCGTCCGTGAGGGTCTCCGAGGCGAGGTTGGGCGGAAGCAGCCGGCCGGGGACGACGTCCACGGGCTCCACCACCAGCCGCACGCCCGCGGCGGGGGAGACGTTGTCGGGCTGCAGGAGCCGGCCGCGCGCCACGCGGCGGTTGACGCACACCACGTCCGGCAACACCGTGTCCTCGCGAGGCACCACGGCCGCGGAGGTGGTGAGCCCGGAGGTGGAGCCGGCGGGAGGCACCACCACCAGCTCCAGCGGGGACTCGGTGGCGCTGGGCAGGGAGCGCAGCTCGAAGCGGCCTTCCTCGTCCGTCGTCGCCACGGCGCTCTGGAAGCTCCCGCCTCCTCCCACGCGCCCCTGGATCGACACCGTGGCGGCGACGACAGGTCGGCCGTCCAGGGCCACCACGCGTCCCGACACCCGCACCGCGGCGCCGAAGTCACCCAGCTCCAGCGGGCCAGGCAAGGGGACGCTCGGGTCCACCGTGAAGGTCTGCTGGGGCAGGAGCGCGCCCGCGTCCCGCGCCGTCACGCGCAGCAGCACCGTGGAGGCACTCGCGGCCTCAGGCGGCAGCGCCAGCGCGAAGGCGCCCGTGCCGCGATTGACGGGAACGCGCTGGGAGATTGGCTTCAGCTCGGCGTCCAGGGCCTCCACCGAGAGGTCCGCGTCCAGCGGCGCGCCCCCGTGTCCGGTCAACTGCCCTTGCACGGGCACCACGGCGTCGGCGGCGGGCAGCAGCCACTCCAGCGCGAGCGCCTCGCCCGGGAACACGGTGCCCAGGTTCGTCATGGGCGGCACCAGGAGGTCCTCGGCGAGCACCGTCACCGCGTACTGGCCACTGGCCACCGGCAGGGTCCACTGCCCGTTGTCCGGCACCAGCGTCGCCTCGTGGTAGCGGGCCACCCCGGGGATGAGGGCGCTCGTGCCGACGGCGCGCACGACGAGCGGCTCGGAGTAGGGACGGGAGGTGGTGGTCGACGACGCGGGCGGCACCGTCGAGCGCAGCGTCGTCCCGCGCAGCGAGGCCTTGTCGAACAGCTCCAGGTTCTGCTCGGCCCGCAGGCGACCCACCGGGAAGTCCTGCGCGTACAGGCCGAGGGCGGGGTTGGGCGTCACCTCCACGACGATGTCCTGGCCCGGGTCGCCGCAGCCGTCCACGAAGCACACCTCGTTGGAGGCGCAGTCCGCGTCCGAGCGGCAGACGAGCAGGGAATCCTCTGGCTCCTCTTCCAGCAGGGCACAGCCGGTGCCCCAGAGCAGCGTCAGCGCGAGGAGGAGCCGCGCGGGGCCCCCCTTCATCGGCAGTCCCCCTGCACCGTGTTCACCACCCAGGAGTAGCTGATGACGAACCCCGGGTCGATGATGGAGCCTCCGTCGGGCAGGTTCACCACCTGCGATTCGGGCTCGCGGTCCGTGAGCTCCGCGTCGCTCACCAGCGCCTCCACCAGGTGCTGGCCCGGCGTGCTCAGCTCCGCGTTCGCCGAGGCCAGGTTGATGCGCAGCGTGCCCCGGTCCGGACGGCGGGCCTCGCCGTTGTTCGTCAGGGCGATTTCCCGGTACGGCCCGCGCGGGTCCTGCGGGCTGTAGTCGATGAACCAGTGCACCTTGATGCGGTCATCCACGTCCGGGTCCTCGACGGCGACCTCGAACGTCAGCTCGCACCGGCTCCCGCCGAAGTCCTGGATGATGTGCTCCTGCGGCAGCACCAGCGACTCGATGATGCGCGGCGAGCGGTTCATGAAGCGCGGAGGCTCGTCGAGCAGGGTGTCGTCCTGGGGCAACAGGCAGCCGACGAGCAGGCCCAGACTCGCGGCCAGCACGCACGTCGCCCAGCCCTGGCCGGAGCGCCTGTCCCAGACTTCTCGCCGCGTCGTCGAGTCCATCACCAGTGCGACTGGGGCCGCTTCAGAGCAGCTCCTCGCCCTCCTCGGGGGGCAGGGGCCGCCCGGTCTTCTCCGCTTCCAGCTTCTCCAGGTGGCGGAAGATGGTGCGAGGGTCCACGCCCAGGTCCTTGGCCGTCTTCGTCCGGTTGCCGTTGTTCCGCGCCAACACTTCGTTGATGTAACGCTTCTGGAATTCTTCCTTGGCCTGGAGCAGCGGCATGATGGGCTCCAGGTTCTCCGGCTTGAGGTCCAGGTCGTCGGGGCCCAAGAGCGGCTTGTCGGACAGCACCACCGCCTTCTTGATGCGGTTCTCCAGCTCGCGGATGTTGCCGGGCCAGCCGTACTTCTTCATGGACACGGCGGCGGACGGGGTGAAGCCCTTGGCCCGGGAGTTGAATTCGCGCGAGTACTTGTGGAGGAAGAACTTGCCCAGCACGACGACGTCCTCGCCGCGCTCGCGCAGGGGCGGCAGCTTCAGGGTGACGACGTTGAGCCGGTAGTAGAGGTCCTCGCGGAAGGTGTTCCGCTTCACCTCGTCCTCGAGCACCTTGTTGGTGGCGGCGACGACGCGGATGTCCACCGGCTCGCCGCGGTTGTCGCCCACCTTGTAGACGATCTTCTCCTGGAGCGCGCGCAGCAGCTTCACCTGGAGCTGGAGCGGCATCTCGCCAATCTCGTCCAGGAAGAGGGTGCCGCTGATGGCCGCCTGGAACTTGCCCGCCTTGGTGGCCACCGCGCCGGTGAAGGCGCCCTTCACGTGGCCGAACAGCTCGCTCTCCAGCAGGTTCTCCGGAATCGCGCCGCAGTTGATGGTGATGAAGGGGCCCTTCACGCGGGGCGAGCGGCGGTGGATCTCCCGGGCGATCAATTCCTTGCCGGTGCCCGTCTCGCCGGTGATGAGCACGGAGATGTCCGTGGGGGCAATCTTGTCGATGCGCTTGTACACGTCGCGCATGCCCTGACATGCCCCGACGATGTCGCCATAGCGCTGGTCCTCCAGCTTCCGGCGCAGCTCCGTGACGTCGAGCTTGAGGTCGTTGACCAGCATCGCGTTCTGCAGGACGAGCGACGCCTGCGCCGCGAAGATGGTGAGCATGTCCGCGCTCTTGGGCTCGAACCGGTTCACCAGCCGGTCATTGCCCACGTAGATGACGCCGAACAGGTCCCCCTTGTGCATCAGCGGCACGCACATGACGGAGTGCACGCGCAGGTTGACGACGGACTCGCTGGCCTTGAACTCGGGCGCGTCCACCGCGTCCGCGACGATAAGGGGCCGCTGCTCCTTGACCACCTTGGCGATGATGGAGTCGGACAGCTTCTCCACCGCGTCCTCGATGTTCTCCCGGGCCACGTTGCGCGCGACCTTCACGCGCGGGTCCCCGCTCTCCATGAGGATGAGGAAGCCCTTGTCGGCGCGCGTCACCTCGATGGCCTCGTCCATCAGGCTCTCGAGGATGCGCTCCACGTCGTAGAGGGCCAGCAGCCGCTCGCTGAACGCGGTGAGCCGCCGCAGCATGGCCAGCTCTCGGCCGGGCACGCCGGGCAGCTCCGTCGTGTGCGAGTCCGCGGTTTCCGGACTGGCCACCGAGTCGCGGTGAGGCGTGAGGGCGGAGGGGGGGGGCGCGCGCGGCGCGTCCTCGCGGGCGAACGTCAGCTCGGTGCCGCCCACGCGGACCACGTCGCCGGTGGCGAGCGCGTGTGAGTCGCGCTTCTTGCCGTTGACGTGGAAGGTGGCGCCCAGGCTGCCGACTTCGTAGCGACTGCCGTCGAACGTGACGTGCAGGGCGCTGTCGGGCACGCCGGAGTCTTCGAGCGGGATGTCGTTGTCCGGGCTCCGGCCGATGCTGGTGATGCGCTTGTGCAGGGCGACCGCGCGGACCTTGCCATCAGGACTGCGGACGGTGAGGCTGGCCATAGGGCTTCACGTACCTGGAGAAAAAGGCTCAGAAGGAGAGGGTGAGTCCGGCGCCGAGTCCGCCGGAAGTAGGGTACAGCCCCAGTCGTGCGGTGGGGCGAGGCGCGGTCGCGCGCGGCGGCCGGGAGACCGAGGACTCCGAGCGGGGCGCGTTGGAAGAGGGCGGATCTCGCGTCTCCACCGAGGTGCGTACCACCTGGTCCTCGTGGTGGTACAGCGCGTCCACCACGCCCAGCGCATAGATGGTGTAGAAGCCGGCGGCGGAGGCCAGCTTGAGCAACTGCCACGTGTCCCGCTGACGCTCGCGGTTGGTGGGGATGTAGCGGATGGTGATGGACGCCTTGCCATCCTCGTCGAGCACGTTGTCCAGCTCGAGGGGCCGCTCCTCGAAGAGCGACTCGTAGGCGAAGTAGGAGATGATGCTCGTCACGGCGAGCACACCTTCGGTGGCGGCGAAGACGATGCCCAGGCTGTTGCGGCCTTGCTGGAACTGGCCCGCGCCGAACGGCACGAAGTTGACCAGGAAGTTGCGCTTCTCCACCGTGCGGACGTTGACCTGACTGGCCAGCTCCTCGGCGCGGCGACGGAGGACCTCGGCTTCCATGCGCTCGCGTTCGCGGCGCTCGGCCTCGGCCTTCTCGCGCTCCTGGCGCAGTCGGCGCTCCTGCCGGAGGAACTCCAGCTCATTGGTCATGTCGTCCTTGATGCTCTCCAGGAAGGTCACCGCCGGGGGCGGGACGACAAAGGGGTCCAGGCTGAAATCGGGGTCCAGCCGGAGCAGGGCGCGCAGGTGACGCGAGGCCTCCTCGGTGCGTCCCAGGTTGAAGGCGGCGAGTCCGGCCAGCTTGTGCAGCTCCACCAGCTCGTCCTCGTTGAGCCCGCCACGGTCGATGCGGGCACCCGCGCGGTCCAGGACCTCGGCGTACTTGCCGTATTCGAAGCTGGCGCGCAGGGCGGCGACCTCCGGATCTCCGGCCTCCTGCGCGAGCGAGCCGGCCGGGGTCCACAGCACGAGCCAGAGCGAGATGAACGCGAACCTTCGACTCATTCGGGGCGCAGGCTCCCGTGCAGAAGGGTGGGCTCGCCGGGACGCAGGTGCACCACGCGTCGCTCCGTCTGGAAGCCCGGATGGGAGATCTCCACCGTGACGGTGTGCTGGAAGCCCGCGGGCCCGCGTGGCGAGCGAATCTCGAACGGATGGTGGACGCTGTCGCGCGCGGTGCGCACCTGGTCGCCCACGCGCACGGTGGCCTCGGCGGGTTCGTACTCGAGCGACAGCGGCGCCGACTTGGGCTGGGCGCGCAGGTGGAAGATGTTCTCCCCGTCGGGCTGCACGTCGATGGTCTCCACCACGTCCTCGCAGTAGTCGCAGGAGATGGTGATGGCGTGTGGGCCGGGGGCCATCTCCACGTCGTGCTTCTGGAGGGCCTGGGCGCTGGGGGCGCCATCGTCCACGCGAATGAGCCCGAAGGGCCGCACGAGGATGGACACCAGGATCTTCTTCGACGCGGATTTCCGGCCGGCGACACGGTCCTCGCCTGGACCTCCCGCCAGGGCGCGGGCGTCCTCCTGGGCACCTCCGGTGGGACGTACCGCGCTCGCGCGCGCCGCGCTTCCGCCCGAGGCGGGGGCCTGCCGGGTGTCGGGACGGCCGACGAGGGACTCCATGCGGGGGGAGGTGGCTTCGGGGG
>NZ_VIFM01000269.1 GCF_006636215.1 Myxococcus llanfairpwllgwyngyllgogerychwyrndrobwllllantysiliogogogochensis
AGACGGGGTCCTGCTGGCCAGCCTTGAGCCGCATGTCCGGCGAGTAGCTGAGGAGGATGCTGTTGAGGTTGAGCAGGAAGCAGGTGATGGGCTCGGCCCTCCCGCCCACGGGGCTCTCGCTGCTCGTGGCGGGCTTCCGGGGCTCGGGCAGGTTGGCCACCACCGCCTCGTTCTCGAGCAGCGGCTTGAGGGCGCTGCTCAGGCTCTCGCTGTCGAGGGAGATTCTCTCCGCGCTCTGCCACATCTCCGGCTTCACCCAGTAGAGATTCCCATCGGGCGCGTAGATGAGCAGGTCCGACTGGTCCACGACGCACTCCGCGCGAGCCTCGATGGGCGGGAACGTGGAGTCCTTGGGCTTCGGCTGGGCGATGACCCAGGAGTGTTTCTCGCTGGATACCAGGCCGGTGACTTCCACGACGGACGGGTTGGGCTGGGAGATGGCGATGGAGCCATCTCCGGTCTCCACCCGGAAGGTCATCTGGTCCGTCACGTTCTCCAGCTTGTCGGGAGACTGCGTGGGGACGCCCCACACCGAGAGCTTCGTGCTGAAGCCTTCCAGGATGGTCACGCTGTCGGGCTTGAAGAAGAAATACGAGTAAGGGCCTGCCATGCGCACCTCGGGAATGGGCCACGGGCCTTACGCCCGCGACGGGGAAGGAGCACGTCGGTCAATCCGTCACAGATAGCAGAGTCGCAGCGCCGACTCACACGCCTGGCGCAACGTCGCCCGAGCATCCTCCAGGCGCCGTGCGTCCTGGTGCTCCAGGGCTGTCGACAGCGGCTGGGTGAGCGCGTCGGGGAGCCGCTGTTGATGGTGGGCGAGCAGCGCCCGCGCGTGCTCCAGGGCCTCGGTCAGCCGGCCCTGCTCCAGTTCCACGGCGAGCAGGGGCCAGCGCGCCATCCACTGGAAGGGAAACACGAGCGAGAGGGGCTGCCACAGGCGCAGCGCCTCGGTGGCCTCGTCTCGCGAAAGCACGGTGTCCCCGGACCGCGAGGCCACCCACGCCCGGTGGGCATGCGCCGCGCCCTGGTAGTCGGCCATGCCGGAGCGCGTCGCCAGCTCGAGCGTGCGCGCCGTCGTCTCGCTCGCCGCGGACACCTGCCCGCGCAGCCGCAGGATGACGGTGAGATAGCTCAGACACCGCGTCTGCAACGTCACGTCACCCAACCGCTCCGCGCCCTTGAGCGCGTCCTCCATCCACGACTGGGCCTCATCCAGGGCGCCATGGAAGAGCAACACCATGGCGACCACGCACCGGGCTCCCGCGTGCTCCGCGTCCCCCTCTGCCTCCAACGCGGCTTCCGCGTAGGCCCGGGCGTGGGCCACGGTTTCCGTTGATGCTTGATAGCGCTCGCTGCGCAGTTGCATCTGTACCAGCGAGTTGAAGAAGCGCGCGCGTTGCAACGGCGTGCCGTGGGCCCTCATCACCGGGCGCACGCCTTCCACCAGGGCCCGCATCTCGTCGAGCTGGGCCAGCCAGTAGTGGACGGTGATTCGCTCACCCTGCAGTTGCACCCATTCATGCCACCAGGCGGCCTCGACCTGGCCCGGGGCGGAGGAGACGCTGTCGGGCATCGGACCCAGCTCGGCTTGAGCCTGGGCATAGACGCGCAGCGCTTCCTCGTTTTGATGGTGCGTCTGCAAGGACTTGCCCACCTTCCGCAGCACGTTGGCGCGACGGACGGGCTGGCTTTGCTCAATTCGTGCCAGGGCCTCCAGGAACGCTTGTCGCGCTTCCTCCTGCCGTCCGGTGAGCGCGAGCACCTCGCCCAATCCCTCCCAGACGGCGTCCAGGGCCACCGTGCTCGCGTCCGCGGCGGACGCATCCGCGTTCCGGGTGGACGCCGCGGCCTCGCGCACGGCGGACTCGTAGAAGGTGATGGCGTCGCCGTTGGCGTAGGCGGCGCGAGCCGAGTCTCCCGCGCGAGCGAACCACACGCTGGCGCGAGTCGGCACGCCGGCGCGAGACCAGTGGTGGGCCAGTGCCGCGGCCTGGGGCGTGAGTCCCCTCGGCGCCCCCGCCTCGCGCAGCTCCAGGCCCTGGGCGCAGCGGTGGTGCAGCACGCGACGCTGTTCGTCGGCGATGCGCGCGTAGGCGACCTCGCGCAGCTTGTCGTGGACGAAGCGCAGCCGGCCGCCGCCGGACTCCTCGAGGACCTGCCGACGGCGCAGCTCCTCCACCGCCTCCGGCCCCGCGCTCTCCGGCAGCGCGGCGGTGGCGAGCAGCAGCTCACCATCCAGCTCGCGCCCCAGCACCGACGCCACCTCCGCCAGCGCGCGCCCGTCCGCGCCCAGGTCGGACAGCCGGCGCTCGATGAGCTCGGCGATGCTGCCCGGCAGGGGCAGGGGACGGCTGCCCGCGCTGCCTCCTGCTTCGAAGAGCCACTCCCCCGACGGCGCGCGGAAGAGCAGCCCCGCGTCGATGGCGGCGCGCAGGTATTCGGCGATGAAGAAGGGGTTGCCGCTCGTCTCGCGCACCAGGGCGTCGACGAAGGGGCCGGGCACCTCGCGCAGCGCCAGCATGCCGCGCACCATCTTCCCCGCGCTGGTGGCGTCCAGCCGGCCCACTTCCACGCGCACCGCGTCCGGCGCGCCCACCACCGCGCGCAGCGCCGCGCCCATCTCGTCCATCCGGTACGTGCCGACGAGCAGCACGGGACGCGATGCCAGGTGCCGCGCGTCCAGCTCCAGGAGGAAGCTCAGCGTCAGCTCGTCCGCCCACTGGAGGTCGTCCAGCACGAGCAGCAACGGCTGCGCTTCCGCGAAGGCCCGGAGCGTCTCGCGCAGCGCGGCCAGCACCCGGGCGCGTGCCTCTGGAGCGGGCAGGGGCGGGGGCTCGGGTTGCTCTGGCTGGCCGGGGAGTTGGATGAGGGAAGGCTCATACGCGGCGAGCACGCGACCGCGCGGGCCGAGCAGGCGCTCCGCTTCGGCGGCGCCGCGCTCATTGCACCGGTCCGCGACGGCCAGGAGCAGCGGACGCAGCGGGTGCAGGGGTGAGGCATGCAGGTCCGCGCCGCCCATGGCTACCGGGACGCACTCGCCCGTCACCACCGTCATGCGCCGCCAGCCGGCTTCCGACGCCAGCTCCAGCGCCAGCCGCGTCTTGCCCGCGCCGCTCTCTCCGCCCAGGAAGACGCGGCCTCCCTGGCCTCGCGCCGCCGAATCCAGCGCCTCCGTCAGCCGTCCCAGCTCTCCGCCGCGCCCGGCCAGGTCCGGACGGTACAAGTAGGCCGGCGTCCGGGGCGTGGTGGCGGCGCCTTCCTCGCCTTCCTCCGCGCCGAGCGCCTCCAGCGCGGACGACACATCCTCCGCGTAACCGGGCCGCTCCTGGGGGCGCTTGGCGAGAAGCCGGAGCACCAGCGCGTCCAGCTCCGCGGGCATCCCCTCCACGCGCAGCGACGGGGGAACGGGCGCCAGGTGCAGGTGCTGGTGCGGCAGCGGCCCCTCGCGGCCGGGGATGAAGGGGGGCCGTCCGGTGAGCTGCTCGTAGAGCATGCACCCCAGGGCGTAGAGGTCCGCGCGGGCGTCCACGTAGTCACCCCGGAGCTGCTCCGGGGCCATGTACGTGTCGCTCCCCACCACGGCGCCGCTCACCTCCAGCGTCTCCCGTCCCCGCGAGCCTCCGAAGCGCGCGGCGATGCCGAAGTCCACCAGCACCGGCGTCCCATCAGGACGCAGAAAGACGTTCTCCGGCTTCAGATCTCGATGCACCAGGCCGTTGGCGTGGAGGAAGGCCAGGGCCGAGCACAACCTCCGCATCAGGGTGAGCGTTGCGTTCAACCGGGACGCAGCCAGTGCGTCGGAAGAGGGGGCGCGAGTCGCCCCACGGAGTGTCTGCCCCCGGAGCAGCTCCATGGCGTACCAGGGCAGTCCGTGTGCCACCCCCTCCGCGACGATGCGTACGACTCCGGGGTGCCTGAGGCGGCGCAACGCATGGATTTCCCGACGGATGCTGGCCAACGGCACCTCGGTGGCCGCACGCACCGTCTTGACGGCCACGGCCTCGCCGGTGGCCGGGTTCCACCCTCGGTAGACGACTCCCATGCCTCCCTGGCCGAGCACCTCGAGCAGCTCGTAGGGACCGATTTTCGCTCCCACGCCGGGCAGCTCTGGGAGCATCGCTGGTGCCGTCATAGGGGCTCCGAGCATAGCGACACCCCCTGGCACGTCCCATCTGCGTCGCATCTGGACGCAGCTGCGTTCCACTTGGACGCGGTTTCGGGCCTCCAGAGCCCCCCTCTCCAGTCAACCCCCTGAAAAGACGTGAAACGAGGTGTTGGCATGAACCGCGCATGGTGTTTCCGCGTGGCGTCGCGAGCAACCGGGCGCCCAGCCGTCAGCGAGGTTCGGGAACGCGGAAGGAGGGGCCGCTCCTTCCGCGTTCTTCATCTCCGCTACACTGCCTCCTTCCGAAGCGGCCCTTGGCGGGTACTCTCGGATGGCACCGGACGGAGGCGAGTGGATGCACGAGGAGATGCCGCAGCTCATGAGCGCGCTGCGGGGGGCGAAGGATTTCGAGACGGCCGCGGCCACCACCCTGAAGCGCATGTTGGCCGTAGCCCAGGACGCTGTTGCGTCCAGTCGGTACGCAGCCCGCGCCCGAGTGCTCCGAGGAATCGTCCACCTGCGCCCAGGCGAGGCTTATCGTCGCCTTGCCGCGCTCGATGTGGGAGCAACAGAGATTACGGATGCGAGTGTGGGGACCCCGTTCTTCACCTCGGCCACGGCGTGGCGCGCGGTGGTGGAGCACCGCTGCGCGGTGTCCATCGACGTCAACGTGGGCACGGTGCAGCCGCATGCGCCGGACGCGCCCGTGACGGGTGACCCGGGACTGGCGGGCTTCCACAGCAACGAGAGCCGCCAGCGCTTCCTGGGGCGCCATGCGACGCACGTCTGCGTGCTGCCGCTGCGCACGCCGGGCGGCAGCATCGAGGGGATGATTTCCCTGGAGGCTGACTGTCTGGCGGCGATGGGGCAGGAGTTCGTCTGGCGCGAAGCCGGCGAGCAGCTCCAGTTGCTCGCGGACGTGGCCTCGCCGTACCTCGCGGGGCTGCCGCAGCGTCCGGTGGCCACGCCGGAGGTGGACGAGTACCTGCCCGTGGTGGGCCGCTCCATGGCGGAGCTCCTGCCCATCCTGCGCGTCTTCGCGTTGCAGGATGAGACCATCCTCATCAGCGGCGCGACGGGCGCGGGCAAGTCGCGGCTGGCGCGCTGGTGCCACGAGCGCTCCAACCGTCGCGCCAAGCCCTTCGAGACGTTGGACCTGGTGACGGTGCCCGAGGACCTCCAGATGGCGGAGCTCTTCGGCTGGAAGAAGGGCGCCTTCACCGGCGCGGTGAGGGACGCACCCGGCAGCGTGGCGCGCGCGGATGGCGGCACGCTGTTCATCGACGAAATCGACAAGCTGTCGCTGAAGGCTCAGGCGGGTCTGCTGCATCTGCTGGAGTCGCGCAGCTACCGGCCGTTGGGCGAGGGCACCGGCGAGCGACAGGCGGACGTGCGCTTCATCATCGGCACCAACGCGGACCTGCACGCGGAGGTGCGCGCGGGCCGCTTCCGCGAGGACCTCTACTACCGCGTCAACGTGCTGCCAGTGCGCATGCCGGCCTTGCAGGAGCGCCAGGACGAGATTCCGCTCTGGGCCCAGTACATGGTGAACCGGCGGCACCGCGAGCGCTCCCCCGAGGGCAACGCGCGCGTGACGCAGGACGCGGAGCGACTGCTGGTGGGCAGCTCGTGGCCGGGCAACCTGCGGCAGCTCGACAACATCGTCCGCCGCGCCTACACGCTGGCCATGGTGGAGCACGCCGTCTCCGGTGGAGAGCTGGTGCTCCACGAGAAGCACGTCGCGCGGGCGCTGGACTACGAGCAGGCGCCGGGGAGCAAGCCGCTGCCGGAAGCGCTGCGGGCCGCCGCTCAGGCGTTCGTCGCGGAGGCGCGGCGTCGCAACGCGCCTCTGGACCTGGACCTGGCGGACGCGTTCCGCGGGCTGGTGCTGGGCATGGCCATCCGGCAGGTGGGGCGGGACGACGGCTTCAAGCTGTTGGGCCGTGAGAGCCTGGTGAAGAACCGCAACCACCACAAGGCGCTCAAGCGCGAGCTGGAGAAGGTGGAGGCGCTCTACAAGGCCCTCGGCGAGGAGAGCTCGCCCTTCGCGGACCTCCTGTCCGAGGACGAGGCGGCCTGAGTCCGGCCAGTGGCCCGCGGTACAATCCTCGTCGAGAGGAGCCGTTGCTAGCTTCCGGGTCCACGATGCCCGGGGGTGAACCGTGAAGCTCCTCTCGAACAGCGCCATCGTCACGGGTGGCGCGCAGGGAATCGGTCTGGCTGTCGCCTCGCGCCTCATGCGCGAGGGCACCAGCGTGCTGGTTTTCGGACGAACGGAGACGAAGGTGGCGGACGCCGCCGAGCGCCTCAATCGCGAAGCGGAGGGGCGTGCTCGCGCCGTCCCCTTCGCCGGGGACGTGTGTCGGGCGGAGGACGTCGCGCGCGCCCACGCCTTCGCCACGGAGCAGTTGGGGCTGCCCGGCATCCTGGTGAACAACGCGGGCTCACTCTCCCTGACGCTGCTCGTGGACCTGCCCGAGGAGGAGCTGGACCGCGTGCTCGCGGTGAACCTGAAGGGGCCCTTCCTGATGCTGAAGACGTTCGCCCGCGCGCTCATCGCCGAGAAGCGCGCCGGCGCGGTGGTGAACATCACCTCGGTCTGCCAGGAGGTGGTGACGGAGGGGTTCGCTCACTACTCCGCCTCCAAGGCGGCGCTGGCCCAGCTCTCGCGGTCAGCGGCGCTGGAGCTGGGGCGCCATGGCATCCGCGTCAACGTCGTCGCGCCGGGCGCCACCCTCACGCCCGTGGCCGCCGCCTTCATCGACGAGCCGTCGGTGCGCCGCGAGCTGCTCGCGCGCACCCCCCTGGGCCGCGCCCATGGGATGCCCGAGGACGTGGCCCGTGCCGTCACCTTCCTGTGCTCGGAGGAGTCCTCCTGGGTGACGGGAGAGAGCCTCTTCGTGGACGGTGGCAGTCACCTGCGGGGTCTGCACAGCTACTGGGACACGCTGAATCCGCCCCGGTAGCCACCGCCCGAAGCGGGGGCGATTCCCGTCGCGCCTCGCGCCAGCTCGTCACACACGAGCGCCTGGAGCCGGAAGGCCATGCGCGCCTCCTGGATGATTTCGCGCGCCTCGTCCTCTTCCAGCTCCAGCCCGTCGATGCGCGAGTGGAGCCGCACGCGGAACTCCGAGAGCTCCGTCGGCGTGGCCGTGCCGTGGAACAGCGCGCCGCGCGCGTCCTCCAGTTCGAAGGCGTTCGAGATGACCCGCGCGCGCTCCGGCGCGGCGAAGAAGTCCAGCACGCACCGCGCATAGACATGCGCCACGAGCAGATGCGGCGCGTCCTCCGCCACCTCGCGCAGCCGCTCCGCGTGCAGGCGCGTCTCCACGCACGCGAAGGTCTCCGTGCGCGTCTCGCCGCAGAAGTAGGCCAGGTCCGCTTCCAGCGCGCTGGCGCGGCGCAGCTCCGGCATCAGCAGCACGGGCGTCAGCGCGGTGCGGGCCACGCGCGGCAGCACGCTCTCGAACGTCGCGTAGAGCACGTGGAGCTGGCGCAGGTAGCTGACGTAGTGCTGGGCCCGGACGAACTGGCCGTAGATGCCGTCCCAGCTGTCGACGAAGAGGGACTGGAGGAAGACGGAGCGCTCGGCCTGCTCGTGGGCCCGCGCCGTGCCTTCCGTGAGCAACACGGACAGGGGCGCCGCTGTCACACGAGGAGCCGCCGGGGCGGCCGCGTCCGCCTCGCTCTCGCTCAGTCGCCGCACGCGCGCGGACTGCTCCGTGCGCGACACCCTCAGGGTGCCGGTGGCGCTCACTGCTTCCACCCGCCCAGCAGCGAAGGCATCGACTCGGAATCGGATTCCTCGGCGTGGCCCTGCTCCGGCTCATCCAGGTTCTGCAGCGCCTCCGCCATCGTCAGGCCAATGGCGCGGAGGACCTCCTCCTCCACCCGAATCGTTACCGGACCCAGCGCCAGATGGATGTGACCACAGGTGCAGCGCGTCACCTCGGCGCATGGCCCCCGCGCGAGCACTCTCTTGCCGCATCCCTGACCGAGCATCTCGTGTCTCCTTGATTTTGATTTTGATTATCGAAATCAACAAGATGATGCGCGAAACCCGCCCGGGAGTCAATCCCGAGAGGGCGCGGTGGGGTTACGGCGTGTCGGTGGGTGCCACTTCCGTGTCGGTGGGAGACGGTGGCGTGTCGTCGGTGGGGGACGGCGCCATTTCGTTGATGAGAGACGGTGGCGTGTCGTCGGTGGGAGACGCTTCCGGGTCGGGCCCGGCGCCGAGCGGCTGGCGTTGCTCGTCCCTGAGTCCGACGAGGACGCTGGAGCCGTTGGTGGCGGCGCGCAGTTCTCCGTAGCGCGCACGGGCGTAGTGGTCCGCGTGGCCTTCCTGGAAGAAGAAGGACTCGGCACCCAGGCGTGTCCTGCCTTTGCGCGTGCGGTAGCTCAGCTTGAACTCGCCGGGGGCGAGGGGCTGGTCGGGGCTGTCCATGCGCACGAAGCGGCCGACGCCGTGTTCATCCAGCTTGAGCACGAGCAGGCCGGAGCTGGGGCCGTCGAGGCCGTCGACGTTGAGGGCGCGGGTGAGGGCGTAGTCGAGCACCATGTAGTCGCCCTGCATCAGCGAGCGAGGGTCTCGAGGGGCCAGCTCCAGCAGCACGGTCTGCCCGGTGGCGAGGACGTGCTCCTTCTGGGCGACGAGGCCGAGCGGAACGAGGAGCGCGAGCGCGAGTCCGACGAAGAAGAGGATTGAACGCATCAGCGTGCCTCCGCCGGCGTGGAGGCCGTGGGGTAGCGCCGTGTGAGGACCCATCTGAGCGCGAGCAGGACGAGCCCACTGCCGGCCAGCGCGATGGCCTTGGCCAGCAGGGTGAGGCCCAGGTCGTAGTAGTACCAGGCGCCCGAGGCGATGAGGAACGCGACGGCGATGCCGAGCAGGATGCTGCTGCGGCGATGGAAGCCGAGCGTGAGCAATCCGACGGCGGCGATGACCGCGGGCGTGTGCGGGGTGATGAGGGCCGTCACGGTGAGGGCGGCGAAGACAGCCGCGCCCGCGACGCCGGTGGGGTCCAGCTCCAGCTCCCTCATGACGTTCCAGGCGGTGAAGAGGGTGATGGTGGTGAGGCCCACGGTGAGGGCGGGGATGGGCAGGGCCGCGCGCTCGAAGAGGAAGGTGCCGATGACGTCGGGCAGGCCCCGCGCGAGGAGCACGAGCGGCAGTCCGCTCGCGAGCGCGAAGGCCGCGGGGCCGACGAGCGCGCCCCGGGGACCGGCGCTCAGGCGCGACTGGAAGAGGAAGAGGCCGTGCGCGAGCGCCGCGCACGCGAGGATGCCGAGGTCCAGTCCCACGCCGCCCAGCGCATCCCAGAGGATGAAGAGCGCGGCGCCGGCCATGTTGAACGTGGCGAGGAAGCGCATGACGGGGTCTGGGAAGGTGACGAGCAACGCCGCGCAGACGATGAAGTGCGCGACGGCGGGGATGATTTCGTCACGGGCCATGAAGGCGATGCCGCTGGTCGTCAGTCCCACGCCGGCCAGAGCCAGGGCGAGGGCGAGTTGCTCCAGGAAGGCGCCCTGGCCCGAGCGTCGGAGGAAGGTGGCGCCGACGCACAGCAGGACGCCGAGGCAGAGGAGGGCGGCCTGTTCCTTGTAGAGGCCGGTGCAGCCGAAGAAGCTCAGCAGGAAGGCGGCGGACACCCAGGCACCGAAGCCGGCGAGGGCTTTGACGAACCAGGGTGTGGCGGTGCTGGAGCGCTGGTGGACCTCCAGGGTGGCGAGCGCGCGGGCCTCGGCGTGCTCGTCGAGCTGGTGCTCGCGTTGGAGTTCCTGGATGACGTGTCGCAGGGAGGGACGCAGGGACATGTCAGGACTCCTCGGTGGCGCCGGTGGCGCGGGCCTCGGCGCGCAGCCAGCTGACGGCGAGCGCGACCTGTCCGATGAGGACGAAGGGAAGGATGAAGAGGGTGAGTTCGTCGGCATCCATGTCGACGATGAGGATGCGGCCCGCGACGGTGGTGATGAGCGTGATGAGGCTGAGCACGCCGATGGTGAGCAGGAACAGCTCACCGCGAAGGTGACGGTGGAGCGCGTATTCGGCGGCGAAGGTCGCGACGAGCAGGGCCAGGGCGACGACGGCGCCGGAGCCGACTTCGGAGGGGATGACGATGAACGCCTCCCCGGCGGCGAGCAGGGGAGCGGTGGTCATCGCCGCGAGCACGCGAGGCATCCACCGGTCCGCGAGCCAGGGGACGCGCAGGTTGGCGAAGTGTTCGTAGGTGGCCCAGGCGAAGCCGTTGAGGAGGCCGAGAGCCACCGCGAGCCAGGTGATGAGGCGATCCGTGTCTCCGAGGACCTGCTGTTGGAACAGGACAAGGCCGGTGTTGGCGAGGATGACGAGCAGCATCCACAGGGGTGGGAAGCGCGACATGGCGACCCACGGGAGGATGAGGACGGCCCACCCGATGAACAGCTCGTATGGGTCCGCGCCCGTCTGGTAGGCCTGTCCGTAGACGGCGAGCAGCGCGCCGACGAGGACGGAGGAGGCGAGCAGGCAGAGCTGGCCCGCGAGTCTGTCGCCGAGCTTGCGAGCGCCCAGCGCGGTGCCGGCGATGGCGGCGGCGATGAGGCCCAGCTTGCCGAAGCGGTGCAGGGCGGCCCAGTTGTAGGCGAAGAAGTAGATGACGCCGGAGAGCACCAGCAGCGCGCCGAGTCCCAGCAGCGTGGACGACACGAAGCGGCGCCAGGCTTCGGCGGGAGGCGAGGCGGTGGACAGGTAGAGCGCGCGCTCCAGGTTGGATGGAGGGATGACTCTGGCGTCCGTGAGCGCGCGGAGGCGCTCGGGGGTCGCATCGAGGTCGAGCAGGTCTTTCGGCACGGTCGCGCAGTGTAGCCAAGACGCGGGCGTCACGGGGTGCCGCGCGGGTGGGTTGCGAGCCCCGTCGTGTCCACGAAGGCGCGTGGTAGGTTGCCCGCGTCGCGAGCAGTCGAGGTCGGGTGGTGCCGTTCGGGAGGGAGCGGAGTCCATGTCCCAGGTCTCGTCCGCCGTGCTTCGCGCCGTGGCGTGGTGGGTCTGCGTGTTGCTGGCCGGGTGCTCGACGACGAGCACGGGGCGGCACGAACGGTCGGGTCGCTACGAGCAGACGGTGGACTCGGCGACGAACGCATGTCTGCGAAATCCCGCCTGTTACACTCAGGTGGGAGACGATGCCGTGTTGCCGTGGCTGTCGCGCGCCGCTTCGGGGGCGCGGACGGTGGTCGCGACGCTCCGGTTCCTGGAGGCGGCGGAACTGGCCCAGGTCGAGGATATCCTCGTGGACTGCGCGAAGCGGGCCAACCTCGAGGTGAATGAGCGGATGCTGGGAGAAGGGAAGCGACCGACCCGGGAGTGGTGTGAGAAGGAGGTGCGACGCGATGCCAGGAACAACGTGGTGACGTGGGCCATGGAGTTGGGGCGCGCCAAGCACGAGGTCGCACTGGAGTGTGCCCGGGCGCGATTGGGTGAGCGGTTCCCAGGGAGCTTCAGCGTGGAGCCTCGCTACTTCCGAGACCCGAAGACGGGCAGGCTGCGGTTGCTTGACCCCGAAGAGGTACGCCGCTGGCTTGATGAAGGCTTGTTCCATCTCTTGTCGGGAACGCTCGTTCCGGACATTGTCATCCATGCTTCGGGAAATCCCCTCTCCGTGCAGAGGGTCTACGACTTCAAATTCCCGTGTTCAGATTTGAGAGTGCCCGACTGGGGACGGACCTCTGCAACGGATGGTTCTGGAAGACGGCTCACGCAAGGGGAGTTGTACGATGCGGTCCTGACGCCAAGGCTGCGATCTGTCCACGTCTCACCGGGACACGGGATCACAAGATGAGTCCACGATACCCACGGATATGTTTGCCGTTCCTTGTTGAAACGGAGGATGAAGAGATCGTCATCCTGCGAGACAGCGTGAGCATCACCTTCTATGTGGACCGTAATCACAGCGAGATTTCGCAAGCAGTGAAGAAGTCGTTGTCCCACTATGAAGCCGCGATGGGACCCGAGTCGCTTGCCCTGTACGTTGATGATGAAGGTGACTGGCGAGAACTCGACGCGAAGGGTCGGGCGTTCGTTCAGGCAGAGTTCGAGGCACCGCTAGGCGCGCGCATCAGGCTGAGTGATGGCTCAACGTTGCTGAGTCATTCATTCAAGTATCGAGGAGAGTCCCCAATAGAGTCCTGGGGAGAGTCCGAGCAGCACCGGCCTATATCGTCGGTGGAGTTCTACCTGCCCACCGAATACTTGCTTGAACATGGAGCGGGCCGAGTTCGTGACCTCTCCATGGAGCTGGGTGCGGAACTGCCGTTTGTTTCGGGACACGCGGGACTGTCATTTTACATGGCTGCTTGGATGAGAGATAACACTCCTGTCGTTCGGGAACTGAGCCAACGCCACCCGGGCTTCGACCTCCCAGGAATAGACGAGCTCCGTCGCGTCATGGGTTCGAGAACCCGTGGGGCCTCCTGGCTCACCTTCCTGGGCCAACCCATCCTCGGAGGGCTGGGTGGCGTGGCGGGGCTGCGCGCTCAACTGAAATCTCCGGGCACCACCGTTCAGGAGATGTCGGGAGACCGAGCAGTGGTGTCCCTGGGTGAGTGGCCCGAAGCTGGAGACCTGGAGAATGGAGACACGTTGCCGCACTACCGTGAGCTGGCGCGTGTCCTCGAACCGTGGATGTACACCCACGGTGATGCCTACTGGGGGAACCTCACCCCAGAAGAAATCCGTCGCTGGGAGCGCCGCTTCCTTGATTGACTCGCGACCTTAAGGACACCGCCATGCTCCACGTCGGACGCAGTCGCTACAGTCAATTCGTCGCTCGCTGCCTCCTCGTCTTCACCTGGGGCCTCGTGGGCACGGTCCACGCCCACTCCGCGCAGTCCGCCGCTCCCGCCATGTCCTCCTCTTCTTCCGTCTCCATCCCCGGCCCCCAGGCGCTCGCGGCGCAGTGGGAACAGGTCCACTCGAAGGCGCTCCCGGTGGCGCCGCTCGTCCGGCACCCCGACGTGGAGCAACACCTCAAGGCCCTCCAGGCCCGCGCTCCCGACTTGTTCCAACTGGAGGTCGCGGGGCACTCGGTGGAAGGGCGCGCGCTCTACCACGTCACGCTGGGCACCGGCCCGCGCCACATCCTCCTCTGGTCGCAGATGCACGGCGACGAGCCCACCGCGACCACCGCGCTGCTCGATTTCTTCGAGTATCTCCGCACGCATCGCCAGGAACCGTGGGTCGCGCGGCTGCTCTCCAGCCTCACCCTCCACGCCGTGCCCATGCTCAACCCCGACGGCGCCGAGCGCTTCCAGCGTCGCAATGCCCAGGGCATCGACATCAACCGGGACGCGCTTGCGCTCCAGACGCCCGAGGCCCGCACCCTCAAGTCCCTGCGCGACAAGTTCCAACCCTCCGTCGGCTTCAACCTCCACAACCAGAGCTGGCGTCACGCGGTGGGCGACACCGGTCGCCCCGCCTCCATCTCCCTGCTCGCCCCCGCCTTCGACCGCGCCCGGAGCGACAACCCCGGACGCATCCTCGCGAAGAAGGTCTGCGCGGTGATTCGAGACGCCGTGGAGACGCTCGCGCCCGGGCAGGTCGGCCGCTACGACGACTCCTTCGAGGTGCGTGCCTTCGGCGACAACATGACGCTCTGGGGAACGCCCACCGTCCTCATCGAGACCGGCGCGTGGCTGTCCCTGCCGCCAGACGAGCCCCTGGTCCGCCTCAACTTCGTCGCGCTCGCCACGGCCCTGGATGCCCTGGCGAATGGCCAGGCCGAAAAGGCCGACGTCTCCCGCTACGACTCCATCCCCGAGAACGAGAGCTCCGGCCTCGTCCACCTGCTGCTCAAGGGCGTCGGCATGTTCGGCGCGGACGGCAAGCCCTTCACGGGCGACGTGGGCATCGCCGTCAGTCGCGCCGTGCGCGGCCAGGGAAAGAAGCTCCTGCTCGCGCACGTGGGCAAGGTCGAGGAGCTGGGCGACCTGCGCATCCTCGGTGCGGTCGAGACCGTGGACGGCAAGGGACTCTTCGTCGTGCCGCTGACGGGCAAGGGCGCGAAGCCCGGGGACACGTACCGGCTCACCCGTCCCGCGAAGCAGTCCCTGTCACTGGGCCAGCGCGCGGACCTGATGCTCCTGAAGCCGCTGGAGGCGTCCGACACCTTCCGCATCGAACGCATCATCCGCTTCGACCCCTGAGCCGAGCCGCTACGGAGCTTCCGCCTCCAGGAACGCCTTCAGCTCCGGAAGCACGCGCTCGGGGCGCTCCTGATGAGGGCTGTGCGCCGCGTCCACGCGCAGCAACCGCGCGCGCGGAAATCGCCGCAGGGCCTCCTCGGCGAGCGACAGGGGCAGGACGTCCTCACGCTCACCCCAGATGAGGAGCACGGGGACCTTCACTTCGGCCAGCCGCTCGCGGTGGTGGAACACGGGCCCCGTCAGGGGCACCAATCGATTGAAGGCCCGCGTCGCTTCGTCACGTCCGCCAGGGGCCGACACCAACTCGTACTCCAGCTCCCCGAGCCGCTGTCCCAGGGGCGTCGGAACCGGAGGCATCATCCGCGCCCAGGCCCAGGGCCCCAGGGAGCGCGCCAGTCGCTCCGGTCCCGCGCGGAAGAAGACGCGGGCCTTGCGCTCCAGCTCCGGACCCAGCCCCATGCTGTCCACGAGTACCAGCCGCTCCACCGGCACACGAGCCCGCAGGCTCAGCTCCAGCCCCACCAGCCCGCCCAGCGAGTGACCCACCACCGCCACGGGCCCAGGGGCGAGCCGCTCCAGGAGCGCCTCCACCGGGTCGGTGAAGAAACGCACCCCCTCCTCGGCCGAGCGGACGGGGCCCTCTCCAGGGGACGACATCCCGAAGCCCGGCAGGTCCACCGCCAGCACCCGGTGCCCCCGCGCGAGGGCCGTCAGGTACGCGAACCACGTCGAGGCCGCCCCGCCACGCCCGTGGAGGAGCACCACCGTGGGGCCCTGGCCCCCCTCCAGCAC
>NZ_VIFM01000026.1 GCF_006636215.1 Myxococcus llanfairpwllgwyngyllgogerychwyrndrobwllllantysiliogogogochensis
TGGTGGGTGGGACGCACAAGGTGGAGGCGGCGCGTGCGTTGGGCGCGGACGTGGTCATCGACAAGAGCAGCGAGGACTTGTGGAAGGCGGCGGAGGCGGCGTCACCGAAGGGGTACGAGGTGGTGCTGGATGCGAACGGGCCGTCCACGCTGCGCGACAGCTACCGGCATCTGGCGTCACCGGGGAAGCTGGTCATCTACGGGTTTCATTCGATGTTGCCGCGCACGGGTGGGCGACCGAACTACGCGAAGCTTGCGTGGGATTGGATGCGGACGCCGCGCTTCGACCCGCTGACCTTGACGAATGACAACACGAGCGTGCTGGCGTTCAACCTGTCGTATCTGTTCGAGCAGCGCTTCGTGTTGGAGGACAGCATGGCGAAGCTGCTGGCGTGGGTGGAGGAGGGGAAGTTGGTGTCGCCGCAGGTGACGAAGTTCCCGTTGGACTCCGTCGCGGAGGCGCACAAGGCGCTGGAGTCCGGGACGACGGTGGGCAAGCTGGTGCTGGTGCCCTGAGCGCGGTGGGGCTCACGGTGTCGTGCGCGAACCGTGAGCCTTCCGTGAGGATTGTTGGAGCGTTGCTCCTCAGAGTGCCGCCATGTCTTCGCCCTCGGTTCGCAGTGGCACCTCCACGAGTGGGATGTGGCGGGGCGTCATTTTCTGTCTGGCCATGATGCCCGTGGGATGTGCTCCGCGAGGAAAGGTGGATCAGGCTCGGCGGGGAGAAACATCTGCCTCCACAGAGGTCCCGGTGGAACCTGAAGCTCATTGTGTGCGGGGGCCGGAAGAGCAATCTCAGTGGCCTGTCCTCTTGCCTGCGGGCGCACTGGCCGTCACCTTCAACTCTGAATTCGAGCCAGACGCCAATAGGGGCGCGCATGACAAGTCGTCGCGCTGTATGTGCTCTGAGTTCCTGCATCAGCTGGGCGAGAGACCTCTTTGGCCCGCGGCACCAGGGACGGAGGTCTACCGGTTCACCTGGGTACACTCCCTTCCCAAGCCCGTGAGCGTCCGGGTCGAGCGCTTCGGAGACATCCATCGACTTCAGGTGAGCTGGGAGCGCAGAGAGGCTGATATCCATGCCTCTGGGCCCACGCTCCATCGCACCCGCTTTCTACTGCCCAGCGAGTGGTCCGAGGTTCTGCGCAGGTTGGACGACTTTGGTTTCTGGAAGTACAGGACGCGAAAGACGCGTGGGGAGGTGATTGATCTGGATGCCTCCATCTGGTTGCTCGAAGGTGTCCGGCAAGGGCGCTATCGGGCATATCAGGTGTGGTCACCCAATGACGAAGGAGAGGGCAGGGCTTTTCGCGACGTGTGTCTCTATCTGTTGGACCTCTCAGGCCTGTCTGTTCCTCCCGACGAAATCGGCCGGCCACGTGGTCCGACTGACAGCCCAGATGCGGGTGCCGTGAATTGGACAGGCCCACGGGCCAGTGAAAGGCTTTCATCACGATGAAGAAATCGTTGCCTGTGGTGACGGGAGTCCTGGGGCTTGTCCTGGGTGCTTGGGGAAGCGCTGTGGTGATGTCCAGCCGTCACAACCAGGCGCCACCTCCGCCCGAGCCCGCTGCGGTCGCCCAGGTGGTTGTGGACGACCGTTGCCCGCGAGAGCAGGCACTCGACGGGCGTGTCGCCACGCTCGAACGTCAATTGAAGGAGGCCCAGGACGCACGGCGCTCGGCCGAGACGCGCCTTCAGGCTGTCGCGCCTTCGCCCTCACCCGCGCCACCGGCTCCCGCACCCGTGCCGCCCTCCGAGGACAGTCTCCCATTGCCCTTCCCCGCCAACGCGCCCCCTGCCTTCACGCCCAAGGGCTTCCAGGCCCTCGTGGAGCGCTCCATCCAGGAGTGCGGCCTGAAGATGAAGCTGGAGGCCATGGACTGCTCCGAATACCCCTGCATCGCCTGGACGGACTCCCAACAGGAGCGCATCAACATGGCCGAATGCGCCCCCTGGGCCGAGGCGTTCGGCCACAAGACGTCCGTGGTGGTGCAGAACGTGATCGGCGCGGACGGAGGCACCCGCGCCCTCGTCGGACTGATGGCCGTGCCCGAGGACCCCACGGAGCGACGCGTGGCCTTCCGACGCTCCAGAGAGCGGACGAGCTCCCTGCTGCAGACCTACGTCCAGCCCTGAGCCGCGCCGTCCAGGGCCTCGGTGCGCCTCACCCCTGAAGGCGTGTGGGTGTCTGGAATTGAATGGCACCCCATTTCGTCACGATATGGGAAAGGCCCGCGGTCGTTTGGTGAAAGCTATCCGGGCCGGTCTCTCTTTGATTGCGCTTCCAGATTTCGCCGGCCCCTTCCCCGGGGGCTGCCATGGTGAAGTGGATGTGCCGTGCTGTCGTGACGCTGTTCTGCATGGGGGCGCTGGGGGCTTGCAGCAGCAGGGATGCTGAGGTCGTGGAGGTGCCGGTGGACATGTCGCCCGGCGCGCCCATCGAGGACCAGGGGGACTGGGTCCCAGAGCCCCTGGCCGCGTGCAAGCTGCGGCCCGAGGCGAGCACCACCGCGGCGTGTGGCTCCCTGGAGTCTTTCGACCTGTCCGGCTGCGACGTGGAGAGCTTGCGGGGACTCACCGCCGGCGGTCCTTTCAACATGCGCTACTACGGACAAAATGTAGCGACCGACGACCAGGACCAGTTCTTCGGCGTCAATTCCTTCACGCCCAGTCCGAACCGTGATGAGCACCCGCTGTACTGGCGCACGACCCGGACGAACCGGACTGGCAAGGTCTTCATCGACGTCGAAGTGGGTTGTTCGGCCCGGGGCGCGGACCAGGTGACAGGCTGCTACGTGTCCTGTTCCCTGGGGGAGCCGGCCCAGCAATACACCTTCGAGGGCGAGCGCATCCGCTGGCTGTCCGGAGACCAGGAGTCTTCGGGAGGCTTGCGACTGGTGGGCGAGGGCGGTCTGCAATCCGGGCGGGGCGTGGATGTCTTTGTCGCCAAGGGACATGCCTACGTCGTGTCCATCGACGACTACTTCATGGGGCCAGGCGGTCTTCACGTCTATGACCTCCAGGACCGGAAGGCTCCCCGGCTGGTGAAGTTCATCCAGTTCCCCGAGGAGAGCTACTGGAACGGCGTGTGGGCCAAGGACGACGCCCTCTATGTCGCGAGCGCCGACCGGGGTGTCCTCGTGTTCGACATCACCCAGCCCGCGGACCCTCGCTTCCTGCGCGACTTGTCCGGAGGGAGCCGCAGCAATGTCCATACGCTCTTCGTGGATGGCTCCCGGCTGTACGCCATGGCCGTGGGGCCCGCTGGCGAGGTGCATGCCTATGACGTGAACAACGCACGGGAGCCGGTGCTGCTCGGTCGCTACCTCGACCCCAGCATCGGCACCGAACCGGGCTCCTACCCGCACGACGCCACGACCCTGAACTCCACGCTCTTCATCAGTCACTGGCGCGCGGGACTCGTCATCGTCGACATGAGTGACCCGGCGAGCCCGAAGCGATTGGGCGCATACAAGTACCCGCGAGCCAGCAGCCACACCTCTCGCGTGGCGTACTTCCACAACAACCGCATCGCCTTCGAGGCAGGAGAGGACTGGGGCGCCCACCTGCGCGTGCTCAACCTCAATGACCCCGCGAATCCCACGCTCATCGGCGAGTACCGTCTGCCGGGCTGGGCCTCCATCCACAACCTGGAGCTCAAGGGCAACCGTCTCTACATCGCCCACTACCAGCACGGCGTGCGCGTCCTCGACGTGTCCATCCCCAAGAGTCCCCGGGAGCTCGCCTACTTCAACACCTGGCGCGCGACGGACCCCCTCCGAGGCACGTCCTCGTGGGACGGAGCCATCGGCATCCGCGTGCCGGGCGACGGCTACGTCTATACCGTCGACTCGGTGCGCGGCCTGCTCATCCTCCCGGAGCTCTGAGGCGTGTCGGGAGCCGGGCACATCTCCCGGCGCTCGGCTAGCGTGCGGGACCATGCCCATCGTCCATGACTGGCTGGCCCGCCGCGCCGCACTGGACCCCGACCACGCCGCCCTCGTCGACTCCACCCGGGGCAGCCGCCGCATCACCTATCGCGAGTGGGACGGCGCCGCCTCGCGCACCGCCGCGTACCTGCACCACGTGCTCGGCGTCCAGCGCGGAGACCGCGTCGCCGTGCTCGCGCACAACTGTGTGGAGACGCTGGACCTCCTCTTCGCCTGCGCGAAGCTGGGCGCCATCCTCCAGCCGCTCAACTGGCGCCTCAGCACCACGGAGCTCGTCGGCATCCTCGCGGACGCGGAGCCCGCTGTCCTCGTGTATGGCCCGGAGTTGCGCGCCCAGGTGGACACCGTGCGCGCCCGCGCGCCCTTCGTGCGCCACTGGCTGGGCCTCGCCGAGCCCGACCCGGCTGAGCGCTCCTTCATCACGGAGCGGGACGCGGCACCTGCCTCCTCGCTCCCCGTGCTGGAGCTGGAGGCCGAGTCGCCGTGGGTGCTCTGCTACACGGGCGGCAGCACCGGCGTGCCCAAGGCCGCGGTGCTCACCCATGGCTCCGTGACGGCGAATGCCGTCAACACCGTGGTGAGCTGGGGCCTGACGTCGGACGACGTGGCCGTGCTCAACGCGCCGCTGTTCCACACCGGGGGCCTCAACGTCTTCACGTTGCCGCTGGTGTACGTGGGCGGCGCCTCCGTGGTGTGCAAGGGCTTCGACGTGGAGCAGGTGTTCGAGCTCATCCATCAGCGAGAGGTGAGCCTCGTCTTCGGCGTGCCCACCATGTTCATCGAGATGCAGCGCCACGCGCGCTTCGAGTCGGCGGACTTCTCCCACCTCAAGCTGCTCGTCAGCGGGGGCGCGCCGTGTCCGCTGTCCGTGTTCGAGCGCTTCTTCACCAAGGGCGTGGCCTTCAAGACGGGCTATGGCCTCACGGAGGCGGGCCCCAACAACTTCTGGCTCCCTCCGTCGGACGTGCGCCGCAAGCCGGGCTTCGTCGGGGTGCCGCTCTTCCACGTGGAGGCGCGCATCGAGGACGAGCGACAGCCGGGGGACGTGGGGGAGCTGCTGCTGCGCGGCCCCCACGTGTGCGCCGGCTACTGGCGCCGTCCCGAGGAGACGGCGCGCACCTTCGTCGGAGGCTGGCTGCGCACCGGAGACCTGGCCCTGCGTGACGGGGACGGCTGCTTCCGCATCGTGGGCCGCAGCAAGGACCTCATCATCTCCGGCGGGGAGAACATCTATCCCTCCGAGGTCGAGAGCGTCCTGTCCGGTCATCCCGACGTCGCCGAGGTCGCCGTCATCGGCGTGCCCGACGCGAAGTGGGGCGAGACGCCGCGCGCGCTCGTGGTGCTCCGTGGGGGCGCGTCGCTCACCGCCGAGTCCCTGCTGGCCTTCTGCGATGGCCGGCTGGCCCGCTACAAGATGCCGCGCTCCGTGCGCTTCGTGGAGGCCCTGCCTCGGACCTCCGCCGGCAAGGTGGACCGCCGCGCGCTGGCCTCCGCACACAGCCTGGCCTGAGAGGGATTCATCTTTGTCCATGTATTGGAGAAATGTCCGCGCAGCGGAAATGACTCCGCGCGTCCAATGTGTCGACGACTTTATTCTTCGTCCGACAAAAGTGACGTGATTTTCTAGGAATGCTTGAATTGTTTGACTTGGCTCCTGAATCCCGCTTCCGTGGATGCGCGGACCGGCCCGTTCGCCGGTGCGCTTTCCCCGTGTCGAGTCGAAAGGAAGCCCCCATGAACCGAAGACTCCAGGCGCTCTCCACCGCGACGGCGCTGTTCGCTGGTGCCGCCGTCCTCCCCATGTCCGCGCTGGCGGCCCCCACCGAGGAGGCTTCGCTCGCGCAGGAGGTGTCTCCCGAGGTGCTCCAGGCGATGCAGCGGGACCTGGGGCTGACGGCCGTGCAGGCGCGTCAGCGGCTGGCCACGGAGGCGCTCGCGGTGCGCACGGAAGCGTCGCTGCGCGGGGAACTGGGCGCGTCTTTCGGTGGCGCGTGGCTGAGCGAGGAGGGGGACCGGCTCATCGTCGGTGTCACCACCGCCGAGGGTGCCGAGGCCGCGCGCAGGGCGGGCGCGGAGCCGCGCTGGGTGACGCGCACGGAGCGCGAGCTGGACGCGCTGAAGGCCGCGTTGGACAGGGGCGCGGACGTGGCCAGCAAGGACATCCATGGCTGGTACGTGGACGTCATCACCAACAGCGTGGTGGTGCTCGCCAAGGACGCGGCGGTGGTGAACGCCGAGCGCTTCATCGCGGAGAGTGGCGCGGCGGACCGCGCGGTGCGCGTGGAGGTCTCCTCCGAGCAGCCCAGGCCCATGTATGACCTGCGCGGGGGTGACGCTTATTACATCAACGGAAACGTGCGCTGCTCCGTCGGCTTCTCCGTCGCGGGAGGCTTCGTCACCGCGGGCCACTGCGGTGGGGTGAACTCCAGCACGGCCGGCTTCAACGGCGTGGCGCAGGGCACCGTGCGCGGCTCGTCCTTCCCGAACAACGACTATGGCTGGGTCCAGGTCAACGGCTCGTGGGCCTCGCAGCCGTGGGTCTACAACTACGCGGGGGGCAACGTCATCGTCTCGGGCTCCGCCGAGGCGGGCATCAACGCGTCCGTGTGTCGCTCCGGCTCCACCACCGGCTGGCGCTGTGGCGTCATCGAGGCGAAGAACGTCACCGTCAACTACAGCGTCGGCCCCGTGTATGGCCTCACGCGGAGCAACGCGTGCGCGGAGGGGGGCGACTCGGGCGGCTCGTGGATGTCGGGCAACCAGGCGCAGGGCGTGACGTCTGGCGGCGTGGGCAACTGCTCCACCGGCGGCACCATGTACTACCAGCCGGTGAACGAGATTCTCTCCGTCTACGGCCTGTCGCTCACGACCAACGGCGGTGGCGGCGGGGGGCGCGCCATCGTCGGGCTCAACGGCCGGTGCATCGACGTGGACCACTCCAACACCGCCAACGGCACGCCCATCCAGCTCTGGGATTGCAACGGCAGCGCCGCGCAGAGCTGGACGTTCCACGGCGACGGCACGCTGCGCGCCTTCGGCAAGTGCATGGATGTCACCTGGGGCTCCACGGCGAACGGCGCGCTCATCCAGCTCCACGACTGCAACGGCAACGCGGCCCAGCAGTTCGTGCTCAGCGGCGCGGGGGACCTGGTCAACCCGCAGGCCAACAAGTGCATCGACGTGAAGGACTGGAACCCCAACAACGGCGCGCGGCTGCAAATCTGGGAGTGCGCCGGCACCGCGAACCAGAAGTGGACCCTGCGCTGAGGTCAGGCGCCTGCCTCGCGGGGTGAGGGGACCCGACGGGGCTCCGCCCGGCTGTCCGGTGGCCGGACGGGCCCTGTTGCTCGCTGTAACAATCCGTCATGCGAGGGACGCATCCCGGACACATCCCGGTGCCACCTTCACGGTGTGGCCCGGGAGCATGATTGCCCTCGGTGGACCCGGCCGGAGTCCCATGGGGCGCCAGACTCCTCCCTGCTTGCTCCTGGGCCACGGCTCCGCTGTTACTTTCCGTCTGGAAGGTCCGCGGAAGGCAGGAGGAGCACGCGCATGGAGCAGCTCAATCGTCCCCACCTGGAGGAAGCCACCATCCAGGTCCTGCTCGTCGAAGATGACGAGCGACTGGCCCGGCTCACCGCCCGCTACCTCCAGGAGCATGGTGTCGTCGTCACCCTGGCCCACACGGGCAACGACGCGCTGGTGGAGTCCAGCCGCCATGTGTTCGACGTCGTCTTGTTGGACCTGATGCTGCCCGGACGGGACGGGCTGGAGGTCTGCCGGGATTTGAGGGGCCGCACCGACGTGCCCATCATCATGGTCACCGCGCGCGGAGAGGAGGCGGACCGCGTGCTCGGCCTGGAGACGGGCGCGGATGACTACCTGCCCAAGCCCTACTCGTCGCGCGAGCTGCTCGCCCGCATTCGCGCCCAGGTGCGTCGGGCCCGGGGCAAGGCGGGTCCCTCCACGCAGCCCGTGCAGGCGGGGCGACTGCTGCTGGACCCTCGCAGCCTCCGCGCGACGCTGGATGGGCGGCCGTTGCAGCTCACCACGTACGAGTTCAGCCTGCTGCGCGTGCTCGCCGAGCGCGCGGGCCGCGTCCTCAGTCGTGAGCAGCTGCTCGACCTGGTGAAGGGCAGCGCGGACGAGGTGTTCGACCGCTCCGTGGACGTGCACATCTTCCGGCTCCGTCAGAAGCTGGAGGTGGACCCGCGCAATCCCCTGTTGCTGAAGACGGTGCGCGGCGCCGGCTACATGCTCGCCACCGGAGAGGAAACGTGAGTCGTCTGCGGACGCCTGGCCGGCTGCTGCTGCGCATCTATCTGGTGGGAATCGCCCAGCTGGTGCTGGTCGTCGCCACCCTCTACATCGCCCGCTTCTTCATCCTGGACAAGCCACTGCGGCACGGCTTCGCGCGCAATGCCGCGTACAACATCCGGGAGTGGGAGGAGCTGCTGGGGGACCCGGTGGCCCTCCAGGCGTCGCTGGACCGCGCCGCGCGGCTGCTCGAGGCCCGGGTGACGCTGCGAGATGTGTCCGGGCGGCTCATCGCCACGAACTCCGCGGCACCGTCCCCCGCCCTGGGGCCCGTGGAGCTGGAGCAGCTGGCCGCGCGGGGTCAGCGGTTCTCGGGAGGGCCTCCTCCGCACTCGCTCACGTTGCCCATTCCCGAGGAAGGGCCGGTGGAGGCCTACGCCACCATCATCACCCGTCCCCCCGAGCCTCCTCCGGGAAACACCGCGCTCGTGCTCGGCGCGGTGCTGCTGTGTACGGCCATCACCTCGCTGGCCTTCGCTCGCACCCTGGCCGGTCCGCTCCAGCGACTGGCGGAGGTGGCGCGCGCGCTGGGCGAGGGGAAGCTGGACACGCGCACGGGCATCCGTCGGCGTGACGAATTGGGACAGGTGGCGGAGGCCTTCGACGAGATGGCGGGGCGAATCACGAATCTCTTGCGCTCGCAGAAGGAGCTGCTGGCCAACGTGTCGCACGAGCTGCGCACGCCGCTGGCGCGCATCCGCGTGGCGTTGGACCTGGCGGAAGAGGGTGACGCGGCCACCGCGCGGGAGATGCTGACCGACATCACCGGAGACCTGTCGGAGCTGGAGCGGTTGGTGGACGACGTGCTCACCACCGCGAAGCTGGACCTGGCCTCGGAGGGCGCGAGCACGGGGACTCCGCATCTGCGGCCCGAGCAGGTGGAGATTCAAGGACTGGTGGAGAAGGCGGCCTCTCGCTTCCGCTCCGCGCGTCCGGAGCGCGTGTTGGAGGTGAGCGTCGATGGCACGATGCCCACGCTGGAGGCGGACCCCGTGTTGCTGCGGCGCGCGCTGGACAACCTGCTCGACAACGCGGGCAAGTACTCCGAGTCTCCGACGCCGGTGCGCCTGCGCGCCCAGGCGGACACGTTGGGGGCGCTGTCGTTGGAGGTCTGCGACGAGGGCATCGGCATCGAGCCGGAGGACCTGTCCCGCGTCGGCACGCCGTTCTTCCGCACGGACCGCAGTCGAGCGCGCCGCACGGGCGGCGTGGGCATGGGCCTGGCGCTGGCCCGCCGCATCGTCGATGCGCATGGCGGGACGTTGACGCTGGAGAGCCAGCCGGGCGTGGGCACCACGGCCCGCATCCTGCTGCCCGTCCCGTACGCCGAGTCGCGCATCGAGGGGTAGCTCGCCTCCTCCCCGCCGCGGCCGTGATTAGAGGCCGACGTGAAACGTCGTCACTGCCTGGGCCTCGTCGTGTTTCAAGAGCGTCACCCGGGCCGTGGGCGCGCCGCTGTGCTGGAACGCGAAGGTGAGCAGGCCGCGCATGAAGTGCGGCGGGTCCGCCTGCCGGCGGGGATGATCCAGGAACTCCCGCACCGGATACAGGCTCAGCTCCCAGCCGCCGTCATCGCCCCGAGGCGTCACCGAGACGTCGAGGAAGTTGTTGATGGAGCGCAGGTTGCGCGCCATGCGCAGCAGCATCTTCTCCGGGCCCACCACCTGGGCGAAGTCCACGAGCGCCGTGCCCATGCGCGCCTGGATGAACCGCTCACCGAAGCGCAGGCCCAGCGCGTACTCCGCCGTCTCGCGGTCCGTGTGGGGCGGGCTGTTCGCCGCCGCCAGCAGTTGGATGGCCTTGGGCCACACCGCGCACGGGTAGGCGGTGTGCAGGGGGCGGTGCGCGAAGAGGCCCTGTCGCTCCAGCGCCTTCAGGGTGAGCGGTGTCAGGGGCGCCGCCGTCGACAGCAGCGTCTCCAGCGCGTATCCGAACACCACGGGCTCGCGCCCGGGGGCCCGCGTCAATGCCAGCGCCATGTGTCCTACCTCCGAATGAGGGGACGGCGAGAAGCCGCGTCCCCGTGAGGAGGTGGAGACTGCCCCCCGCCGCTGTCCTGGGCGTTGCGCGGGTGTGAAGAAAGGTTAACGAGGCCCGGGCGTGGTGAAACGCGCGGCGAGCTCCTGCAGCCGCGAGGCCCTGGCCCGCAGGTCCTCCACCGAGCGGGCGATCTGCTCCACGCCCGACACGGACTCCGCCGAGCGCACCGAGAGCGCCTGGATGCGCCCCGCGATGGACTCGCCCGACGCGGACTGGCGCGCGTTCTGCTCCGCCATCGTCTCCACGCGCTCGCCCAGCTCCTTCACCCCGGACAACAGCCGCGCCAGCGCCTCGCCCGCGGCCGAGGACAGGCCCATGCCCTCGTTCACCTTCGACGTGCCCTTGCGCATCAACTCCGCGGCCGCCGCCGTGTCCGCTTCGTTCTTCGTCAGCAGCACGCGCACCTGGCTGGCGGCCTCGTGGGTGCGCTCCGCCAGCTTGCGCACCTCGCCCGCCACCACGGAGAAGCCCTTGCCGTGCTGCCCCGCGCGCACGGCTTCTATCGCCGTGTTCACCGCCAGCATCCGCGTCTCGTCCGCCACCGCCTGGATGAGCTGGAGCATCCGCTCCGTGGCCCGGCCAGACGCCTGGAGCTGCTCCACCGTGCGCGACGAGCGCTCCACCACGTCGACGATTTCCACCATCTTCCGCGACGCCTGGTCCACCGCCATGCCGCCCGCGCGCGCCACCTGCCCGTGGCCCGCCGCCGCTTCCGCCGCGTCTCGCGCCGCCGCCGCGCCCCGCGAGACATGCAGGCTCATGTCCTGCACCGACTCGGCCGCGCGCTGGAGCGACTCCGACTGCTCGCGCGTCGTGCGCGACAGGCCGTCCGTGGAGACGCGGATGCGCTCGGCGTCCGCCGCCGTGGCGCCCGCCGCCTCCACCAGCGCGGCCACCACTTCGCGCAGGCCCGTCACCATGCCGTTGAAGGCCAGGGTGAGCTCGCCCACCTCGTCCGCGGTGCGCACCTCCACCCGCACGGACAAGTCACCCTTTGCCACCTGGCGTGCCGCCGCCGCGAGCGCGCGCACCGGCCGCACCACCCGCCGCGACACATAGGCGCCCGCCAGCACCGCCAGCACCAGCGCGCCGCCCACCGCGACGAGGATGCGCTGTCGCACCGCCGCGACCTCCCGGTCGATGTCCTCCACGTACACGCCCGTGCCGAGCACCCAGCCCCACGGCTCGAAGAGCTTCACGTAGCTCTCCTTGGGGATGGGCTCCGGCGAGCCCGGCCGCGTCGCCTCGTAGCCCAGCGAGCCTTCGCCGTGCGCGCGCACCAGGGTGACGATGTCGACGAACACCGGACGCCCGCGCACGTCGCGGTAGCCCTTCATGTCCTTGCCCACCATCGTCGGCAGGTGCGGATGCATGATCAGCCGCGTCTCCAGGTCGTTCACCCAGAAGTACTCGACGCTCGAGTAGCGCAGGGACTGGAGCAGGGCGGAGGCCTGCTGTTGCGCCGCTTCGCGCGTCAGCGCTCCGGAGCGCTCGCGCGCCTCGTACTCCCGCAGGACTCCGTAGGCCGTCTCCACCGCCTGCCGCAGCCCGCGAACCCGGTCCGCGTGGAGCTGCGCGCGAAGCTGCGGCAGCACATAGCCAAGGATGGCGACGAGCAGCGGCAGGGCCACCACGCCCATCGCCACGCAGAGCTTCACCAGCAGGTTGCGCCGTCCGAGCGCCATCGCCGCCGCAGCCTAGTCCCCCCGCCCCCGGCGCGCGCGACTCCCAAGGTCGTCCTCCGCTCGAATGCCACCGGTTGTCGCAGGTCCTGCCTCCCGCTGCGTACCCCGCGTGCGGCAGGGCGAGCTCAAGAGGCGCGCGGTCCGTCGTCCTCCTTGCCCGCTCGCGGACGGCCTCGGGCACTCATCGAACGGACCCGACATGCGCCCGCGAAGCCACTCCCACGTCGCCGACGCGCGAGCCCGACATGCCACGCTCGACGTGGCGGGCGCACCCTCGCGGACTCATGACGTGGCGATGCGCCGGACTGGGGATACAACCTTGGGGGGAGGCCCTCGCGGCAGGACTCTCCGGCACCGTAGGAAAATTGCCGCCCGACGTCACAGGTCGTCCGAAAAGGGGGCCTCTCCCTCTGTATTCAGGGGGCCGGGGTGCCCCTGGAAGACCGGTCTTCCGTCGAGGAAAAGGGGCGGGTATGGAGGCACTCCGAACCCCGAAAGTCTCCCTCTGGGACGGTAACCCGCTGGGTGAACAACCTGAGGCTGACCCGACAAGTTCTGTCTGTCTGCCTCTATACGTCCTATGCCAGCGGCCAAACGTTTCGGGTCGGTAAGGCATGGACAAGAAACTGGCAACCACCATCGGAGCGGCTGCGCGAGTCGCGCGGAACCGGCTGGAGCTCACACAAGCTGACGTGGCCGAACGCATCGACGTGGCCACCGAGGTTTATGGGCGTCTGGAGCGCGGCGGCATGCTTCCCAGCGTGCAGACGCTGCTGAAGCTGTGTCACGAGCTTCATGTCTCCGCGGACGAGCTGCTGGGGCTCGTCTCGCACGGCACCGCGTCCGCGCGCACCAGCGAGCCGTCGTCAGCACCTCCCGAGCGACCGGAAGTCCGTCGCTTGCTTCGCACCGTGCGTCAGCTCGAAGCCCCCCACGTGAAGCTGCTGGGGCTGGTGGCCAACGCCCTGGGCCGGCGCTAGCGCGCCGCCCATTTCAGGGCGCCGGCCCGCGCCCACCTCCCGCCTCACTCACAGACTCGACAACAGGCGATCCAACTCGTCCGGCTTCACGGGCTTGACGATGTGCAGGTCGAAGCCCGCCTTGAGCGCCCGGTCGTGTCCCTCTGGCCCGCCGTAGCCCGTAATCGCGACGAGGCGGATGTCGCGGCCCACGCGCGAGCGCAGCTCCTGAGCCACCCGGTAGCCGTCCAGCCCTGGCAGGCCAATGTCCACCAGCGCCAGCTCCGGCCGCCGTTGCACCGCCAGCTCCACGCCCCGCAAGCCGTCCGGTGCCTCTTCCACCTGGTGGCCCCACAGCTCCAACAGCTCCCGCATGGCCTGACGCGCGTCCGGGTTGTCCTCCACCAGCAGGATGTGCCGCCCCGCGCGCGTGCGCCGGGGGAGCGGCGCGGGCGCTGTCTCCTCCATGAAGTGCAGGAGCGGCAGCCTCACCTCGAACTCGGAGCCCTTGCCGGTGCCGTGGCTGCGCGCGGTGACCTGACCCCCGTGCAACTGCACCAACTGGCGCACCAGCGTCAGGCCAATGCCCAGGCCCCCGCGCGTGCGCTCCAGGGATGTGTCCGCCTGGGCGAACAGGTCGAAGATGCGGGGCAGCACGTCCTGGGGGATGCCGATGCCCGTGTCGCGCACGCGCACCACCGCCTGCGCGCTCCCATTCACGCCCTCTTGCTCCACGCGCAGGGTGATGTGGCCGGTGTCGGTGTACTTGGCGGCGTTGTCCAGGAGGTTGGTGAAGATCTGCTCCAGCCGCGTGGCGTCGCCCGTCAGCCACAGCGGGCTGTCCGGCAGCGACACCTCCAGCCCCAGGCCGCGTGCCTCGGTGCCGGGGCGGATGACCTGGATGACCTGGAGCAGCACCGCGCGCAAATCCAACCGGCCCGTGCGCAGCTCCACCTTGCCGCGCGTAATCCGGCTCACGTCCAGCAAGTCATCCACCAGGCGCGCCAGGTGGTGCGTCTGACGGTGGATGATGCCGCGCATCCGCGCTTCCTTGAGGTTGTCGGTCGGGTTGCGCTCCAGGATGCCGATGGACGTCATGATGGCGGCCAGGGGATTGCGCAGCTCGTGCGCCAGCATGGCGAGGAACTCGTCCTTGCGCCGGTCCATCTCCGCCAGCTCGTTGGCGCGCCTGCGGGCCGCCTGCTCCGCATGACGCAGCCGCTGGAGCGAGCGCACCGTGGCGACCAGCTCCGAGGCGTCGAAGGGCTGGGTGAGGTATGCGTCCGCGCCGGCGTCCAGGCCCCGCGCCTTCTTGTCGGAGGTGACGAAGGTGGCGGACGTGTGCATCACCGCGATGGACGCGGTGTCCGGGTTGGCGCGCAGCCTCGCGCAGACCTCGTAGCCACTGATGTCAGGCAGCTTCACGTCGAGGACGATGACGTCCGGCCGGTGCTGCTCGGCCATGAGCAGCGCGGCCATGCCGGTGGCGGCCTCCAGCACGGTGTAGCCCGCCATCTCCAGGATGCGGTTGACCAGGTAGCGGTTGGCGTCGTCGTCGTTGACGTTGAGGACGGTGGCCAGTCGAGGTTCAACCACGTCTTCCCTCCTGTGGCGTGTGGGAACCCAGACCCGCCTTGGCCAGGGCGTCGCGGATGCGGCTGATGGCCACCTCGCGACTGAGCGTGTGCTTGGAGAGGATGGCGGACGTCTCGTTCGCCAGTCGGGCGCGCTCGTCCTCGCGCAGCTCGTGCGAGGTGTGGAGGATGATGGGAATCTCGCGCGTGCGTGGATCCGCCTTCAGTGCGTCCAGCACGTCGAAGGCGGTGATGTCCGGCAGGATGAAGTCCAGGAAGATGAGCTGCGGCACCTGCTCGCGCGCCAGCCGGACACCGTCGACGCCGCCCGCGGCCTCCAGCAGCGCGTAGGGCATGTCCTTGAGCAACTGCTTGAGCAGGTAGCGGTGCACGTCGTCGTCATCGATGATGAGGATGCGCTCCACCGGCCCGCTGCGCGCCAGCTCCTGGAGCTTTCGCTGCAGGCGGCCCTCGTCCACCGGCTTGAGCCAGAACTCGTCGGCGCCCAGCGCGCGCGCCTTCTGCTCGCGGTCCGTCACCGTGACGACGAGGATGGGGATGTCCCGCGTGGCCTCGCCGTTCTTCATCTCCGCGAGGAAGTTCCAGCTCGTCTCGCCCTCCAGCATGACGTCCAGCACCATGGCGGCGGGACGCACGCGCTGGAGCACCCGGCGCGCCTCGTCCGTGCTGCGCACCGGCAGCACCTGGAAGCCCGAGCGCGCCAGGTACTTCTCGTAGAGGAACAGCGTCTGCCGGTCGTCCTCCAGCACCAGCACCGGCGCGCGGCCCGGCTCCAGGTGCTGGCTGCGCTCGGCCAGCCCCGCCATCTCCGAGACCTCCATGTGGACGCGGGGAATGGTGACGGTGAACGTGGAGCCCGCGCCCGGCTGGCTCTGGAGGGTGAGCGTTCCGCCCAACAGCTCCACCAGCCGGCGCGCCAGCGGCAGGCCCAGGCCCGTGCCCTTCACCTTGCGCTGGATGTGGCTGTCTATCTGCGTGAACTCCTCGAAGACGCGCTCGTGGTTCTCCGGAGCGATGCCGATGCCCGTGTCGCGCACGGTGAAGATGACCGTGTCGCGTGGACCCGGGGCCGCGGACACGGTGACGTGGCCGGACTCGGTGAACTTCACCGCGTTGGACACCAGGTTGCGCAGCACCTGGCTCAGCCGCGTCTCGTCCGTCTCCAGCTCCAGCGGCTCGGCCGGCTCCACCAGGCGCAGCTCCACGGGGGCGTCGGCGGGCACCAGCGGACGCATCATTCCGCGCAGCGCGCCGAGCAGGTCGCGCACCACGAAGTGGCTGTGGCGCAGCGTGGCCTTGCCCGCCTCCACCTTGGACAAATCCAACAGGTCGTTGACCAGCTCGAAGAGCGACTCGGCGGAGTTGCGGATGAAGGTGACCTGCTTCTCCTGCTCGGAGGACAGCGGGCCGTTGATGGGATTGAGCAGCACCTTGGACAGGCCGAGGATGGAGTGCAGCGGCGTGCGGAACTCGTGGCTGACGTTGGCGACGACGCGGTTCTTGATTTCGGCCGCGCGGTGCAGCCCCTCCGCCTTCTCGTCCAGCGCGGCGTGCAGGCTGCGCATGCCCCGGTTGGATTCGCTCAGCTCCTGGTTGAGCCGCGCCAGTTCGTCCGCGCGGCGCTTGAGCTCGCGGCGCTGCCCCTCCGTCTCGCGGTGCAGCGCGGACAGCTCGCTCATCGAGGAGCTGACCTGCTCCAGCGCGTGGCCGTAGTCCTCCGGCACCAGGCTGCCCACCAGCAGCACCCCGCCGTCGTGTGGGCGCGCGCGGAAGGCGAACGTGCCAGGCACGTCGTCGCGACAGAGGATGAGCTCCCAGCCGTCCACGCGCTCGTCGCGGGCCTGCACCAGCAGCTTGTCGACCTTGTCCTCGGTGCCCTGGGCGGCGAGCGCCCGCAGCGTCTTGCCGGGCTTCGCGTCGAGCACGTCCCGCGCGCGGGCATCCACCCAGGTGAGCGTCCCTTGCGCGTCACACACCAGGGCGACCTCGCGGCTCAGGTCGTCGAAGGCGGGGCGGTCCTCGGGCGTGGCGCCGCTCATGAGCGCGTCTCGTCCCAGGAGACACCGGCGGTGGCGAGCAGCACCCGGGCCTGGGGATGCCGGCCCCCGAGGACCAGCTTCAGCATCCCGAGCACGGAGGGAAACGCCAGCAGGCCGAAGCCACGCCGAGGCCAGAAGCCCAGGTACCAGCGCACGTGGTCCGCCATCAGCGCGGGCTTGCCGGCGTCGAGTGCGTCCGCGAGGTATGACAGCTGGAGTCGCAGTTCATCCTCCAAACGAGGCCGGTCCTCCGGCGTGAGGTAGAGGGCCAGGCGTGCAGTGGCGGCTCGGGACAGCTCCGAGGCGTCATCTTGCAGCGCACGCGAGGGCCCTTCCGGATAGCGCAGGGCTTCCCGGGCGGCGCGTACATGCTCGTACGGCTCGGTGCCGGGGCCCCAACCCTCGGCCTCCAACGCGGTGGCCAGCCCGGCGAAATTCAGGTCGAGGTGGAGGGTGGCCATTCCTCTCGACACCAGCAAGGTGCGAAGCCACCGTGCATAGCCCTCCATGACGGAGGGTCGGTGCTCGTCGAGGGATTGCACAAGGTAGCGCACATGGAAGCGGGCATCCTCGTCGCCGAAGCGGCGGGCCCGCTCGGCGCCGTAGCGCGCCTCCCAGAAGGGGTCCTGATACATCGCCTCGACGGAGGCGTGTGCGAGGGCATCGGCGCGCGCTTCGACCAGGCGGCTCGGTGTCTCCATGTGGGTTCCTCAAACTCCCAGGGTGCGGCAGGCGGCGGAGACCAGCTCACGCGCGTCCTTGCCGTGAAAGCTCACGTCCAGTTCCTTCTCCAGCCCTGGCGCCCAGCGGAACGCGTGCCCGCCCACGGCGATGGGCACGTCGGGCAGGGCTTCGCGCGCGTGCTCCACCGCTCGGCGCAGGGCTGGCAGGTGGTAGGACATCGTCACGGAGAGCGCGAGCAGGTCGGGCCTCACCTCGCGCAGCAGGCGCGCCAGGTGCTCGGGCGGCACGCTGGCTCCCAGGAAGCGCACCTCGAAGCCCGCCATCTCCAGGAAGTCGCTGGCCATGCGCGCGCCCATCTCGTGCAGCTCGCCCTCCACGCAGGACATCATGACGAGCTTGCCGTTGGGCGGGTCCCTGGGGAGGTGGCGGTAGAGGTGCGCGAGCGCGAGCTGGGAGATGGCGGTGGCCAGGTGCTCCTGCGCGACGGAGATGACGTTCTCCTGCCACAGCCGGCCAATCTCGTACTGGGCCTGCTGGATGACGTCCAGGTGCAGCACCTGGAGCGGGACGCCCACGAGCAGCCCCTCATCCACGAGCAGGCGCAGGGCTTCCCTCCGGTTGCCAGCGAGCTGGGCGGTCAGATACCGCGCCCGAAGGTGGGAAAGGGTGTCTTCGGTCTCAATCACGGATGTCACGAGCTCGGCAGGGAGGTCGAGTACCGGAAAGTAGTGACGGGGTCGCGTTTCGTTACAGTCGAGTACAGCGGAGCCCGGGTGTTTTCATCGACAACCCGACACTCGAAGGGGGCGCGGCCGTGCGGTTGCCGCCCCGGCGGCCCTGTAGATTTTGCAGACGGCGCCGGCGGATGGGTTTTGCCTCCTGGGTGAATCGGGGTAGGGACGAATTCGGGAGGAGGCCGGTGACAGTTTCGTGAGGCACCGGTGTTCCCTTCACCGAAACGAGGGAGGCGCGACTCCGGTGTCAATCGATGTGGAGGCCTATTACCGCCGCTACGGCCCCCAGGTGCTCCGGCGCTGCCGCTTCCTCCTGCGTGACGAGGAGAAGGCCGTGGACGCCATGCACGATGTGTTCGTGCAGCTGCTGCGCTACCAGGGGGCGTTGAAGGACGCCGCTCCGTCCAGCCTGCTGCACCGCATCTCCACCACCGTGTGCCTCAACCGGCTGCGAGGGGCGAAGCGCAGGCCCGAGGACCGGGAGGATGAGCTGGTGTTGCAGATCGCCTCGGCGGACGACACCGAGTCGCGCGCCAGTGCCCGAGGGATGTTGGACAAACTCTTCGGCCGCGTGCCGGCGTCCAGCCGGGACATCGCCGTGCTGCACCTGGTGGATGGGATGACGCTGGAGGAGACGGCCGCCGAGGTGGGCCTGTCCGTGTCGGGCGTGCGCAAGCGCCTGCGCGCGCTGACGTCGGCGCTGCACGAGCTGGAGCTGGAGGCCGCATGAATTCCCCCTCACGCATTCCGGACTGGCTGTTGGAGCGAATCGCGCTGGGCGAGCTGCCGCCCGAGGAGCTCGCCGCCGCGCGCGCCCGGCTCGCGCAGGAGCCCGGGGGCCCGGAGCGGCTCGCCGCGCTGGAGGCCGACTCGCGCGTCACCCTGGAGCGGCTGTCGCCCGAGCGCGTGGCCCGCGAGGTGGACACCCGCTTTCGCCGCGGCGCTCCCGCGCGCGAAGCTCCGGCTCGTTCCCCGTGGCTGACGTCGGCCATGGGCCTGGTGCCGGTGCTCGCGGCGCTCGCGCTCTTCGTCGTCGTGCAACCCGAGTCCGGCTCACCGACGCGGGAGCCGACGACGGGGGCGCTCGCGGGCCTGGAGCCGGAGCCCACGCGCTCCAAGGGACTGACGCCCCGGCTGGAGGTCCACCGCCAGCGTGCCCAGGCGGACGAGCTGCTCGCCGAGGGCGCCGTGGCCGTCGCGGGTGACGTGGTGCAGCTGGCGTACGTGGCGGCGGGGCAGACCCACGGCGTCATCCTCTCCGTGGACGGACGCGGCTCGGTGACGCTGCACGCGCCGGAGCACGGGGCCCAGGCCGCGACGCTCGCGCCCTCCGGCACCCAGCGGCTCGCCGGGGCCTACGAGCTGGATGACGCACCGCGCTTCGAACGCTTCTTCCTGGTGACGTCGGGCCAGCCCTTCGACGTGGCGCCGGTGCTGGAGGCGGCCCGGACGCTGGCGGCGTCTGCCGACGCGCACACCGCGTCCCTCTTATTGCCCGAGGGCTTGACGCAGGTGTCCTTCACGCTTCAAAAGTAAGGGGTGATGAAACCCTGCGCCCTTCTCGCACTGTGGCTGTGGGCGGGGGCGGCGGCCGCGGAAGTCGGCGCGGCACGCCCCCTCGCGCTGGTGGAGGGTGAAGGTGTGTTCGCGCAGAGCGCGCCGGAGCCGGGGCTGACGCCGGGCCGCCGGGGGCTGCGCAAGGGCAACGTCCACATGGAGCTGTGGGCCAGCGACATCCAGCTCGCCAACCTCGCGGTGAAGGTGGGCGGAGGGCCCGTCTACCTGACGCTGCTCGCCGGCATCGAGCCGGGCAGCCGCAACGAGGCCCGCTTCAGCTTCGGCCTGGGTGTGGGCGGCCACGTGGTGATGTCGCACCGCTTCTGGCTGGACCTGGACGTGACGGGCGGCGCGGTGCAGCCGGTTCAGAAGCCGCTGGAGGGCGACGGCGGCAACGTGCTGGGCCAGGCCCGGGTGATGCTGGGGGTCCAGGTGCTGCCTCGCCTGGCCGTGTTCGTCGGCCCCACCTACAACCTGTGGTTCGTGTGGGGACAGCCGGACTTCGCGTCGGTGACGCGCATGTCCGTGAGCCAGAGCCAGCCGAAGGCGGACCAGCGCCTCCAGCACTGGCCCGGACTCCAGCTCGGCCTGCACTTCTAAGCGGCGCCTACTCCAGCTTGCTGGCGCGCAGCACGGTGGCGTCGCCCGCGGGGCCCGCCTTGGGCCGCGTCTCCAGCGAGCCGCGGAGCTTGAGGCCGCCCGCCGTCGTGCGCTGCATCAGCGACTCCATCTGCTGCTCGTTGCCCCCCGTCACCGCCGACAGGTCCAGCTCGTGGATGGGAATCGCGTCCATGTCCGGCTTGTCCGCCAGCACGGCGTTGTAGGTGGGGCAGGGCGGGGCGAAGCAGCGCACGCCGCTGTCCTTGACGATGTAGACGGCGCTCTCACCCGCCTTGGCCTCGCCGCCGTTGCCCGGGGTGGGCGGAGGCGCGACGGGGGTGCCGCTCTGGTCTCCACTGGGGGCGGCGGCCGTCTCCGCGGAGGGCTGCCGGGAGTCGCCGCTGGGCGTGCCGGGCTCGTTCGAGGGCGTCGAAGAGGAGGCGGACGGCTTGCTACAGCCGGCGGCGAAGCCCAGCGCGAGGGCGGCGAGCAACAGCGGGCGGACGTTCATGGGAAGCTCCGGAAGGCGAGTAGACAGGGAGTGTCCATCGCCCACGCGGCAAGGGCCAGTCCCCTGTCTGGCCAGCTGACCACCAGTCAGTTGAACTGGGGGTGACTGAATGCCCGTGCAGCGCGACTGGGAGTCTCATGAGAGGCGTCGAGGACCTGTCGGGCGCGAAGACGGGGGCTCGCGCGTCGTTGACGCTCCCTATGCCACGGGCTACATCGGCCCCCTGATCGGCCCCTCGGGGCCGAGACCTTTAAGGACGCCCTCCGATGGAATTCCGCATCGCCGCCGACGAGCTGAAGAAGGCCCTCTACCGCGCTCAGGGCATCGTGGAGCGCAAGACGACGATGCCCATCCTCGCGAACGTGCTCGTCAACGCGACGAAGGGGGGCATCACCGTCACCGCCTTCGACCTGGACATCGGCATCGTCTCCGAGCACCCCGCCGAGGTCATCAAGCCGGGCGCCGTCACGCTCAGCGCCAAGTACGTCTTCGACATCGTCCAGAACCTGCCCGACGCGCAGGTGACGTTGAAGAAGCTGGCCAACAACTACGTGGACATCTCCAGCGGCTCGGCCCACTTCAAGATTGTCGGCATGGCCGCCGAGGAGTACCCGAAGCTGCCCAAGGAGGAGAGCGCTCCGCTGGTGCAGGTGGGTGGCAACACCCTGCTGGAGATGATCAAGAAGACCCAGTTCGCCATCTCCAGCGACGAGACGCGCTACATCCTGAACGGCGTCTTCTTCGAGCCGCAGCCCTCCGGCAAGGTCCGCATGGTGGCCACGGACGGCCACCGGCTGTCGCTCATCGAGCGCGAGCTGACGGGTGACTTCAAGCTCAAGAGCGGCGTCATCATCCCGCGCAAGGGCCTGATGGAGCTCAAGCGCCTGTTGGACGAGGCCCCGGATGCGGAGTGCCACCTGGGCTTCGCGGAGAACTCCGCCCTGTTCAAGAAGCCCGGCCTCACCATGGTGATGCGGCTCATCGACGGGCAGTTCCCCGAGTACCAGCGCGTCATCCCCAAGGAGGGCGAGAAGGTCGTCCTCGTCCCCAAGGTTCGCTTCCTGGAGGGGCTCAAGCGCATCGCGCTGTTGTCCGCGGACAAGAGCAACGCGGTGCGCATTGGCCTGGAGGAGAACAAGCTGGTCATCACCGCGAGCAACCCGGACCTGGGTGAAGCGCGCGACGTGGTGGAGCTGGCGTACCGGGGCAATGACATCACCGTGGGCTTCAACGCGCGCTACCTCACGGACGTGCTCGCCGTCACGGACACGGACGAGGTGAGCTTCGAGCTGGGTGACGAGCACAGCCCCGGCGTGCTGCACGCGCCCGGTGACCGCACGTTCACCGCGGTCGTCATGCCCATGCGCGTCTGAGTCGCTTCACGGCCGGGAGCCCCGCGCTCCCCAAGTCGTCCCGCGCCCATGCGAGTCCGCGCCGAGTCCTGGCCGGGTCGCATGGGCTTTTTGTTGCCGGGCGGCACAGGCGCCGTCGAGCGCGCGTGCCGTGGGGTCGCGGGACGGGCTGGCGCCAGCGGGATGCCGCCTTCTGGACGGGAAGGGTGACGTCGGAGCGGGGCGCCTGTTGGGTGGAACAGTCATGGGCGACCCATCGTTCACTCTCGCGAGGGGGCGTGGGCTCGGGGGCCTGCCGGAAGCCGGGGCCGCTTTTATAGTGAGGCCGTGGCCACGCACCCGGACAACCTGCGCGCACGACTCGAGGACCGCGCGGACCTCCTGGAGGCCACGCGCCTGCGCTACCAGGCCCTGCGGGGGATGCTGGAGGCCTTCTTCTGGAAGGACCGCGTCCGCGCCCACTTCGAGCTGTTGCGCGAGGTGGCGCAGGTGCAGCCGGAGGTGGATGCCACGCTCGCCGCGCTGAAGCGTCGCGCCGCCGCCGAGGCGTGGCCCCTCGACGCCGCGCCCATGAAGCTGATGGCGGAGGTGGAGCGCCTGCGGGCGGCCGTCCAGCACGCGGCCCTGCGCAGGCTGCCGGAGTCGGAGCGCTCGGTACCGCTGGGCGAGGCGCTGCTGCGGCTGGAGGAGGTCGTGCTGGAGGCGGGGCCGCTCTTGGGCAGGCGCACCTGGGCCCGCGCCGTGGAGCTGTTGCCCCGCAACCTCCCGGAGCTGCGCGCCGCGTGCGCCGCCGCCGAGGTGTGTGAGCGCGTCTTCAAGCGCCCCGCGCCCCAGGGGGTGCTGCCCTTCAACGAGGCGGAGGCCGATGAGCTGCGCCGCGCCCTGCCGCTCGCCGATTCGGCGCTGGCCGCGCTGTGGCAGCGCCTGGAGCATTTCGACACCAGCGGGCGGGTGAAGGACTTCCTGGCGCGCCGGGCTTCTCGCGTGCCACTGCACGTGCCTCGAAGTGGACCGGAGCTGGTGCTGCACGCGGCCTTCTGGCACGGCGTGGCGCGGGCGCGGTTGCGCGCGCTGCTGGACGACCGGCTGGCCCCCGTCATGCCGCTGGAGCAGGAGGTCCCGGAGCTGTTGCCGTGGCTGGCCGCGCGAGAAGGGGCCGCGACGAGCGGACGGGGTGATTCAAGGCTCGCCGCGGGCGAGGTCTTCGATGAAGGACGCGCGGGCCTGTTCGAGCTGGCAGCGGAGCTGGCCTCCCTGTCGCGCGAGCGTCCCACCGGGGCCTGGAGCGAGGAGTCCGCGTGGGCCCGGTTGTGGAGCGCGGCGCAGCGGGCCCGCGACGAGGGCGGCACCGACGTGGAGCGCCTGCGCGACGCCCTGCGCCTGTTCATCATCCTGCACGGCAAGGCCCAGACGCCGGCCCGGCTGTTCTCTCCCTCGCGCGCCCAGCCGCGTGCGTCCGAGGACGGGGGGCCGGACATGACGCACGTCAAGGACCTGCCCGCGCTGGTGCAGGCCGCGAGGAACGCGGCCTCCCGCCCGGGTTGAGCGGGAGGCGAGGGACGTTTCTCTTCAGCCCGTCGCGGGCGTGTCGTCCACGAGTGGCATCAACCGCGAGGCGAGCGCCGCCAACAGGGCATCCTCCGCGAAGGCCGCCGCCAGGGCGGGCACGTGGAGCTTCCCCGTGGCCAGTTTCCTCAGTGAGTAGAAGGCCCAGGTGGAGGCCATCGCCGCGAGGCCGCCCAGCGCCGCCGCGAGCACGACGCGCCGCCGCGTCTGCCCCGACACCGACGACGCCGCCGCCACGGTGCCCATGAAGATGCGGCCCGTCATGGGCACCCACTTCACGCGCGCGGGCGTCTTCGGCAGCTTGTCCGCCACCAGCTCGCCCAGCGCGAGCACCTCCAGCACCCGGGGCACCCACGGCTTCGACAGGGCGACGGACAGCGGGTCCGTCCTCGCGTCTGGAGACTGGGCCAGCCGGCGACTCACCAGCGTGGGCGCACTCAGACTTCGCATGCCCGCGAGCACTCCCAGCCCCACGGGGGTCAACCAATGTCCTCGTTCCACGGCTTCCACCTCCTCCTCCACGTGTGACTTCAGTCGTCCTGGCGCGCGCTGCGCGAAGATGCGCACCGGGCCCAGCTCTTCCAGCGCATGTCCCGAATGGGCCATCGTGCCCTGGTGCTCCGGCAGGCCCGCGAACTCCGGGTGGTTCCACGTCAGCTCGCGCAGGCGCGCATGTGTCAGCCGATGCCAGGCGCGTTGATAACGTTTGCCCACGAGCGCGAAGCCCAGGCGGCTCCACGCGTTGGGGAACTTCCCGGGCCGCCAGCTCGCCTCGATTTCGAAGCGCACCTCGCCGGTGTCGTGGTGCTTGCGCAAGAGGAACCACTCGCGCCCCTCCTCGATGTGGCCCTCCAGCGTTTCGAAGCTGAAGCCATACACGCTGCACGTCTCGCCAATCTCCAGCCGCGTGTCGCCCACGCGCACCGCGCACAGGAAGCGCAGCCGCTCGGCCAGGGACTTCAGCTCCAACAGCACCGTGCGCCCATGCAGCGGCGTGTCGGAGGAGAAGTGCCAGCGGACGATGCGAGGGTCGGAGAAGTCGAAGGTCTCCAGCACGCCCCGGGCGCGCTCGAACAGCCCCGTGGGAGACGGCGGGCCCGGCTGCTCACGGCCCAGCGCGGACACCGAGTGCACCTGGTTCCAGCCCGCCTCCAGCGTCATCTCCCCCGACGCGGCCGTGAAGTTGCGCGCCAGCGCTCGCGCCTGCTCCAGAAGGGGGGCCAGCTCGTCGTCCGTCCAGCCGGAGAACCAGCGCCACTCAATCATCGGCGTCGTCTCCTCGCGCGAGGAACGTGGGCCCCGACATCACATCGCCACCCTCCGGCTCCTCGCCCAGCTCCCGGGTGTCCGCGTGGATGCCACCCACCACGCCCTCGCCCGCGGAGAGGGCCACACGCAGGACGAACTCCGTCCAGGTGTTGGTCTGCATCGCCTCGCCCGCGGTGACGAAGCCCCAGTGGTGCATGTGCGAGCCGGAGCGCGCGCGGCTGCGGATGTGGAAGAGCACGTCCCCGTACTCGTTGCGGTACGCGCCGAAGGTGATGCGCCCCGCCTCCGGGTGGCCCGGCAGCGTGGCGAGCGTCAGGCTCTGACGGTCCTTGTGGATGACGCGCACGCCGAACGTCCCCGCGCCGTGGATGCGCACCGTGAGCATCTCGCCCATCGCCAGCGGCTGGTCCTCGCGGGACGGGGACTCGCGCTCGAACACACACAACTCCTCCGGCGCGAACTCGGAGAACCTCCGCGCCACCCAGTCCAGGAGGTCGGCGGGCCGGTGGCGACAGTGCCGGATGAGGGCCCAGTAATCGCGTTGCAACAGAGGGCCCGCACCCGCCTCGGGGAGCTGGAGTCCTCCCGCTTCGCCGCCCGCCGTGTCCGGTGTCGTGTGGTGGTTCACCCTCTCGCCCTTCGCGTGGTCCGGTCCCACCATGATGGGGACCGCGACGCCGGGAGGCATGGGGCTTTCCCGTGAGTGCGGGAGGGCGTCCGGCCGACCTGTCCGGCCGCTCGGGGAGCAAGCGCGATGAGCCTGGACGTCAACCCCGCGAGCGCCGAGTCGAAGCGCGAGTACGAGCTGCCCCCCGTGTTACGGGCGGAGCACGCGGACAGCTCGTTCACCCGCTTGCTGGAGCAGCAGGCGGCCAAGATTCCCTCTCACATGTTCCTCTTCGCCAGCCTGTGCTCGATGGGCGTGTCGCTGAGCCTGGAGCTGATGGGCCGCACCCAGCCCGCCCGCTTCATCGGCTCGTGGGTGTCGCCGCTCCTGGTGATGGGCGTCTACAACAAGCTGGTGAAGCTGCTCGGGCCTCGCTGAAGGAAGGACGCGCCGCTTGAGTCACTCCACCACTTCCACCTCGCCCAGCGGCAGGTCCACGCCATTCACCCGCGCCTCGAAGCGGTGCGGGCCCGGGTAGTGGCGGCGCGTGGTGAGCTGCGCCAGGGACACGCGCTTGCCCAGCGTCTCCTCCTGTCCGGGCGAAAGCGTCAGCGCGCGCACCTTGAAGACCTTGGGCTTGGGCGCCTCGCCGCGCGCCTTGAAGAAGTGCACCGCCAGGTCCACCACGAGCGACTGGGTGCGCTTGGAGCGATTGGCCACCACGAAGCGCACGTCCACCGCGCCGCCCAGCTTCGCGCGGCGGGGCAGCTCCGTGGAGCGGGCTTCGATTCCGGTGGGCTTGCCGGCGCCCAGCACTTCCAGGGCGGCGGGCTCTCCCCGTTTGACGGCGGAGCGCAGCGCGTGACGCACCAGCCACTCCCGCTCCGGTGAGGCGTCCTTCAGCCACGCCTTCGCCACCTTCACCAGCACGTCGGGGTGGTCCTTGCCGATGTCGTTGAGGTTGTTGGCCACCGAGCGGCGCACGTACAGGTCCACGTCGTCCTTGAGCAGCTCCAACAGCTCCAGCACCGGACGCGGGTCCTGCTGGAAGGCGCGCAGGCGGGAGGCCCACGGCAGGCGCGGACGCGTGCCCTCCGAGACGAGCCTTCGCACATGGACGCTCTCGTCCTTCGTCCACTCGCGCAGCCGCTTCAGCGTCTTCTCCGGATGCCGCTCCAGGAAGGGGCGGATGGAGAACTCCGCCGTGAAGCGCTGGGTGAGCGCGTGCTGCGCCCGCATGGACTCCTCGAAGTGTTCCAGGCCGTGCTCGGACACGAACATCGTGTGGGGGAGGTAGAAGAAGACCTCCATGCCCCCCACCCGGTCCGTCTCCCGGAGCGGGCCGAGCGAGCGCACCACCACCTCCACCGCCTTCGCGTAGTCGCGAGGGAGCGCGCGGTGCATGGCCTGGGAGATGTGCCGCGCGCGGCCAATGAGCTCGTGTCCGTCCAGACCCAGGCGGGCCTCGCGAAGGAAGGTGTCGAGCGGGAAGGACGGCTGCGCGCGGTGCAGCGTGGTGCCCAGTCGCTCCACCAGCCGGGCATCGAAGAAGGTCTTGAGGGGCTCCGCCATGGGGCCGGACCAAAGCCTGTCGCGAGGGGGCCCACAAGGCATGTCCTACCTTTCCGCGCTGCCAGTAATGCCTGTCTTCTGCTAGTCGTGCGGGTTGTGGCGACACGCAAGGGCCAGGGCCCTCGGGGCGGGAAACCAAGCGCGAAAGGAAGCCAGGGTTCCGGCGCGGCTCGGAGCGTGCGCGCGTCGCCGGAAGCGCTCGCGTTGCGCGAGCAGCTGGCCTCGGTGACGGACCCGTTGGTGTTGCTGGAGGGGTTGTTCCTCCACTCGCCGGTGCCGTACGCCATCTTCGACGCGCAAGGCCACTGCCGGCTGCACAACCCGGCCTATGCGGCGATGTTCGGCTCGGTGCCACCGCCCGAGTACAGCCTCTTCCGCGACGAGCTGGTCGCGAAGCTGGGGCTCGACGTGCTGCTGCGCCGGGCCTTCGCGGGCGAGACGGTCCAGACGCCGGTCATCTGGTACGACGTGAAGGAGCTGCGGCACGTCGACGTGAAAGAGGCGCACCGCATCGCCATCGCCTGCACCTGCTTCCCGCTCGCGTCCTCCGGGGGCGAGGTGAGCCACATCGCCCTGGCCTACAAGGACGTGACGGCGGAGCTGGCCGCGCGCGAGGCGGAGCAACTGGAGCGACGGCGGCTCTATCAACTGCTCACGCAGGCGCCGGTGGCCATCAACCTCTTGCGTGGCCCGGATTTGCGCTTCGAGTTCGCCAACCCGCTGCTCCAGACGTTGATGGGCGGCCGGGAGCTGGTGGGGCGCACGTTGCTGGAGGCGATTCCGGACATCGCTCCGGAGCTGGTGAGCCTGTACCGGGGCGTGCTGGAGACGGGGGAGCGGGTGGTGGCCCACGAGTACCCGATGGTGCTCGACTACGCGGGGCGGGGCCAGGTGGAGACGCGGTACTGGAACCTCCTCTATGAGCCGCTGCGCGACGAGCGGGGCCGCGTGGACGGGCTGGTGACGTTCGCCTTCGAGGTGACGGAGCAGGTGCTCGCGCGTCAGGCGGTGGAGAGCCAGCATCGGTGGCTGGAGGCGGTGCTGGACTTGATGCCCATGCCGGTGGTGATGGCGGACCCCGGCACCGGAGACCTCACCTTCTCCAACGCGGCGGCGGACCGGCTGCATGGTGTGAGCATCCCCACGCGGGTGCCGGCATCCGACTACGGCGAGCTGTTCCACATCACGGACCTGGCGGGCCAGCGACTGAGGGCGGAGGAGCTCCCCTCCGCTCGCGCGGCGCGGGGCGAGAAGCTGGAGGGCCTGGAGGTCGTCTGGCACACGCACGGCGGGGAGTTCGTGCTCAGCATCTCCTCGGAGATGTTGCCCGCGATGCACGGGCACCCGGCGGTGACGGTGCTGCCCTTCCTGGACATCACCCGCCTGAAGACGGTGGAGCAGCGGCTCCAGGACGCCATCCGCGTGCGCGACGAGTTCCTGTCGGTGGCGAGCCATGAGCTGAAGACGCCGCTGACGGTGCTGGGCCTGAGGCTGCAGGCCTTCGCGCGCGCGGCGCTGGCGGACCCGGGCTCCGCGTGGGCGCTGCGCCACGGCCGCGAGGTGCAGGGCATGTTGCGGCAGGTGATGCGGCTGGCGGACCTGGTGAACGGGCTGCTGGACGTGTCGCGCATCGGCACGGGGCGACTGCGGTTGGAGTACGAGCAGGTGGACCTGCTCGCGCTGGTGCAGGAGGTGGTGGCGCGCTTCCAGCCGGAAGCGGAGCGGGCGGAGTGCGAAGTGGAGGTCTCCGGCGTGGAGTCCGCGACGGGGCTGTGGGACCGGATGCGGTTGGAGCAGGTGGTCACCAACCTGGTGTCCAACGCGCTCAAGTACGGCGCGGGCCGGCCCGTGCGGGTGCTCGTGGAGCGGGATGAAACGCGGGCCCGGCTGGTGGTGCGCGACGAGGGCATCGGCATCAGCGCGGAGGCCCAGGCGCGCATCTTCCACAAGTTCGAGCGCGCCGTGTCCGAGCGCAACTACGGCGGCCTGGGGCTGGGCCTGTATGTCGCGCGCACGCTCGTGGAGGCGATGGAGGGCGTCATCCGCGTGGACAGCCAGCCGGGCGAAGGGGCCACCTTCACCATGGAGCTGCCGCTGCGTCCCTCCGAGCCCGCCGTCGCCGTCGCCGCCAAGAGCCTGGCGTCCTGACGGACTCCCGCTCTAGATAACCTCCCCGCGACGCCACGGACGCGGGTATACGGTGGGGGCCGTGCGCCTCCTCGCACTCCACGTCCAAGACTTCCGCAATCTCGCGCAGGTGACGCTCACGCCCAGCGCCCATGCCACCATCGCCGTGGGGCAGAACGGGCAGGGCAAGACGAACCTGTTGGAGGGGCTCTACTTCCTCGCCACGCTCAAGCCGCTGCGCGCCGGGCGGCTGTCGGAGCTGGTGCGCTGGGGCACTCAGACGGCGCGCGTGTCCGGCCGCTTCCTCCTCAAGGGGGCCGAGCGCGAAATCGCCGTGGAGGTGGGAGGCGGCACCCGGCAGGCCTTCGTGGACGGAAAGAAGGCGGCCAGCCTGGAGGAGTACTTCGGCGGCGTCTCCGTCGTGGCCTTCACCCCGGATGACCTGGAGGTGGTGAAGGGCGGGCCGGACTCACGGCGTGGCTTCCTGGACCGGGCGGTGTTCAACCGCTTCCCCGCCTACCTGCGGGAGAGCCGCGAGTACGCGCGCGCGCTGAAGAACCGCAACCGGCTCCTGCGCGAGGGCGGCGCGGTGGACCCGGCCTACCTGGACGCCTACGACGAGACGCTGGCGAAGGCGGGGGCCCGCATCTACGCGCGGCGCCGGGCGCTGATGGCGGAGCTGTCGCCTCGCGCGCAGGCGACCTTCGCCTCGATTGGCCGCACGGTGGAGCCGGCCTCGTACGGCTATCACCCGGCGCACCTGGGCGGAGACTTCGCCACGGCGGATGAGGCCGCGCTGGCCCTGGCGCTGCGGGAGTCCCTGGGCGAGCGCCTGCGCCGCGATTTGGACCGGGGCTTCACGTCGGTGGGGCCCCACTCGGACGACGTGACGGTGACGCTGGGAGGGCGCAGCGCGCGGGCCTACGCGAGTCAGGGACAGCAGCGGGCGCTGGTGCTCGGCTGGAAGATCGCCGAAATCGAGAACCTGGAAACGAGCATGGGGTTCCTGCCGCTGCTCATGCTGGACGACGTGTCGAGCGAGCTGGACCCGGAGCGCAACGCCTACCTGATGGACTACCTGGCGAGGAGCGGCGCGCAGGTGTTCCTCTCCACCACGGACGGCTCGCTGGTGCGCGGGGCGGCGGCGGCGGACACGCTGTGGCTCTCCGTGCACGCGGGACAGGTGACGACGCGGGACGCGGAGACGCCCCCCGTCGCGAGCTGACTCACGGCACCGGGCGACGCCGGTGCCAGGGCCAGTGCACGTTCATCCGCCGGGCGTGGTGTTGATGCCGTGGCGGCAGGTCCTCCTGGCGGACGTGCTCGAAGAAGGCGAAGCGGTACTCGGCCCAGAGTACGGCGAAGGCCACCGCGAACAGGAAGGTCCCCAGGGTGAGCCACCACACGGTGCCCGTGGCCAGGGCGATGGTGGCCACCGCCAGGAGTCCGAGGCTCAGGCCCAGGGAGATTTCCCTCAGCTTCTTCGACTCGCTGAAGGCCATGCCCATGGACACGAGCGACATCGCCAGCAGGGCCACGGCCACGCCGTAGGCCGTGCGTGCATACAGGCTCGCAATCGACAGCAGGAAGAGACCGAAGCCGAACACCGCGAGTCCGCCGTCCATGTGTCTCCTCCTCGCGCCGTGTCCTCTCCCTGAAGAGGGAGGAGGGGGACGGGCGGATGCCTCGCATGGCTTCCGTGTCCCAGTGGGGTGCTGGAAGGAACATGCGAACCGAGGGGGCGCACGGGGACTCCCCGCGTGCGCGCGCCGGGTGAGATTGATTGTGGGCGGGGCGGACGGCCTGCCCCTTTCCACGCCGGGAATGCGACGCCGGACGCGCGAAACGGGGTGTGTCGAGCATGTGACCTGGAAGGTTCAGTGGCGAGCATCCACCGTCCAGGGGTGGAGGTAGGGCTGGGTAGTGGACGTTTTATCGCGCGGAATTTCTTGCGGCGCCGCCCCCGGTGTCGCATGACTCGCCCGCAGGGCCGGAAGTGCTGACCGCGAAGAACGGTGCCATGCCGAGGATGACGCTGCTGCTCGTGTTGCTCGCATCCCTCGGGGGCTGCCGCCGCGTGAGCTTCGAGGACTCCGTGCTGTCCAAGCCAGAGGTGCGCTACCGCGTGGGCGAGCTGCCCAAGCACTGGCGCCGTGTCTGGTTGGAGGACAACGACCTGGCCTTCGCCGAGACGGGCACGGGCCGCGCGCTCTCCGTCAACGCGACGTGCAAGGGGCACGACGACCCGCCGCTCCCGGTCCTCACGCGGCATTTGTTGATGGGCTTCACCGAGCGCCAGGAGGTGTCCCAGCACCTCATCGCCATGGACGGGCGGGAGGCGCTGCGCAGCCGCTTCCTGGCGAAGATGGATGGCGTGCCGGTGGAGCTGGAGCTGGTGGTGTTGAAGAAGGACAACTGCGTCTTCGACTTCTCCTACGTCGCGCCGCCCGGGCTGGCCGCGGAGCGGATGGCGGACTTCGACGCGCTGCTCGCGGGCTTCAAGTCGGAGCACTTCGGATGAGCCCCTCGGCGGAAGCGGAGGTGCCGGCGGCGCCGGTGCCGGAGCGCCCCGGGGTGGTGGAGCGCACGAAGCAGCGGCTGGAGTCGCTGGGCGCGATGACCCAGATGACGGGGCAGGTGCTCAGCCGCGCGGTGCGGCCGCCCTTCGACGGCGCCTCGTTCATCTTCCAGGTGGAGACGCTGGGGGTGCGCTCGCTGCCCATCGCGCTGCTCACGGCGACGTTCGCCGGGCTCGTCATCTCGTTGCAGTTTGGTTACTTCCTGGCGCGCTTCGGGGTGCAGTACACGGTGGGGCGCGTGGTCGTCCTCACGTTGTTCCGCGAACTGGCGCCGGTGTTGACGGCGCTCACGGTGGGCGCGCGCCTGGGCAGCGGCATGGCGGCGGAGCTGGGGGCGATGACGGTGACGGAGCAGGTGGACGCCATCCGCGCGCTGGGGGCGGACCCGCTGCGCAAGCTGGTGGTGCCGCGCGTGCTCGCGTGCCTGCTGGTGATGCCGGTGCTCACGGTGTTCGCGGACGTGGTGGGCCTGGTGGCGGGCGCGCTGGTGGTGAACGCGCAGTACGCCATCTCGTTGGACCTGTTCTTCCAGGGCGCGCTGGACGCGGTGTTCATGATGGACTTCCTGTCCGGCGTGTTCAAAGGCGCGGTGTTCGGCTTCATCATCGGGCTGGTGGGGTGCTTCAAGGGCCTGACGGTGGAAGGCGGCACGGAGGGCGTGGGGCGCGCGACGACGCAGACGGTGGCGATTACCTCCGTGGCGGTGTGTCTGGCGGACTTCTTCATCACCAAGGTGACGTTGTACCTGTGACGCGACATGCCCTTCGCCCACCGCAAGGAAGCGCCCACGTTCGAGTTCCACCGGCCCACGCCGGGTGAGCAGCTCATCCACTTCGAGCACCTCCAGAAGTCCTTCGGCGCCAAGCGCGTCTATGACGACCTGGAGCTGGACGTGCGGGCGGGGGAGACGCTGGTGGTGCTGGGGGGCTCGGGCACGGGCAAGAGCGTGCTGCTCAAGTGCCTCATCGGGCTGCAGCGGCCGGACGCGGGGCGCATCCTCTTCCAGGGGCGCGAGGTGACGGGCTTCTCCGAGGAGGAGTTCATCCCGGTGCGGCGGCACGTGGCGATGGTGTTCCAGGGCGCGGCGCTCTTCGACTCGCTGAGCGTGGGGGAGAACGTGGCGTATCCGCTGCGGGAGCACTTCCCGGAGATGCCGCTGGACGAGGTGCGGCAGCGGGTGGCGGAGAAGCTGGCGCTGGTGAACCTGCCGGGGACGGAGCGGCTGATGCCGTCGGACCTGTCGGGCGGCATGAAGAAGCGCGTGGGGTTGGCGCGAGCCATCGCCACGGACCCGGAGGTCATCCTCTGGGACGAGCCCACGACGGGGCTGGACCCCGTCACGACGCAGTCCATCAACTCGATGATCAACTCGATGAAGACCAAGCTCGGCAGCACGTCCATCGTCGTGACGCATGACCTGGTGAGTGCGTTCGCGGTGGGTGACCGGATGGCGATGCTGGCCAACCGGCGCATCGTCCAGGTGGGGACGCGAGACGAGTTCCGTCGCTCCACGGTGCCGGAGGTGCGGGCGTTCCTGGACGCGCGGCGTGTCGAGCTGGAGCCCGGAGGCGTGTCATGAGCCTGTTCACGTCCGCGGCGGGCGAGAAACGGCTGGCGTTGCGCGCGGGGCTGTTCGTGGCCATCGGCCTGGCGGTGGCGGGCGTGGTGGTGTTCTTCATCGGCCAGGAGTCGCGGCTGTTCCAGCGGCAGCACACGTACCGGACGTACTTCGCCAACGTGCAGGGGTTGAGTGACCAGTCCCCGGTGTGGCTGGGGGGCCTGGAGGTGGGGAAGGTGACGGGCATCTACTTCTCCGAGGACCCGAACGACCCCAAGCTGGAGGTCCGGCTGCAGGTGGCGTCGAAGTACGGGGACCGCGTGAAGCAGGACTCGCTGGCGCAGCTGACGAGCATGGGCGTGCTGGGGGACAAGGCGGTGGACATCTCGCTGGGCAGTCCCGCGTCGCCGCCGGTGGAGCCGGGTGGGGTGCTCGCGTCGTCCACGAGTGGAGACCTGACCAACCTGCTCAAGAGCGCCAGCGAGGTGATGGACAACTCGGTGGCCATCAGCAAGTCGTTGCTCAAGACGGTGGATGCGTATGGAGATCCCCAGCTCGCCAGGGACGTGCAGCGGAGCATGGCGTCCCTGCGGGGGGTGCTGGAGCAGGTGCAGAACGGGGACGGGATGTTGCACGCGCTCATCTACGACAAGGATGGCGGGCGCGAGGTGCGCAGGCTGATGGCGAGCGCGTCGAGCGCGGCGCAGCGGGTGGATGGCGCGGTGGGGCACGTGGAGGTGCTGTTGCGCGAGGTGCGCACGGGTGACGGCACGGCGCACGCGCTCATCTACGGGGACGAGGGCGCGATTGCGCTGCGGGAGCTGGGTGAGGCGGCGGGGCAGTTGGCGGGGCTGATTGAGGACGCGAAGAAGAGCCCGAACGGGGCGGTGCATCAGCTGGTGTATGGCGATGCGAGCGGGATGTTCGCGGACCTGGGCAGCGCGGCGGAGGACCTGAAGAAAATCACGGCGACGGTGGCGAAGGGGGAGGGCACGTTGGGTGGGCTCATCAGCGACCCCACGGTCTACGAGGACCTGCGCGAGGTGCTGGGCAACGTGAAGCGCAACCGCATCCTGCGGGCGCTGGTGCGCTTCTCGTTGGATAACAGGAAGGACCTGGAGCAGATGGGCAAGGTGCAGCGCGTGGAGCCCAAGGCCGAGGCGCCGAAGCCGGCCGAGCCCCCGCAGCCCGTGGCGGCGCCTCCGCCCGTGGATGCGGCGCCCCCCACTGTGCCCGCGGCGGAGTGAGGTCGGGTCCGCTGAGCCGGGCCCCGAGTCCCTGGCAGGTCTGCCTGCGTCGTGCCGGGCGGTGGCTGGTTGCCACCTCGACTCCGTGATAGCGATTTGACCGTGCCACGCTCCCGGCTCGCCGTTGCCCTGGAACCGTATCCCCTGCGCCACCAGCTCGAGGAGGCTGACTGTGGCCCCGCGTGCCTGGAGATGGTTTCGGCGTATCACGGCGCCGCGCACTCGCTGGCCGCGCTGAAGGAACTCGCGCACGTCCAGGTCGTGGGCACCTCCCTGCCGGACCTCGCCAGCGCCGCCGAGAAGGTGGGCTTCAAGGTCCGCGCCTTCCATGTCGAGGACCCCTCCGAACTGGAGGACGAAGAAGGCCAGGCGCTCCTCCCCGGCATCGCCCATTGGGAGGACAACCACTTCGTCGTCCTCTACGCCGTCACCGCCAAGGAGGCCGTCATCGGAGACCCCGCGCAGGGCCTCCGGCGCATCCCTCGCGCGAAGCTCGCTGAGCACTGGGACGGAATCCTCCTCTCCCTGGAGCCCACCGAGGCCCTCTTCCGTCCTGTCGCGCTCCCCGTCACCCCCACCCCCTCGCGTCGACTCGGCGCGCTGCGACGCTTTGGCCGGGGACTGCTGCGCTACCGACTGCTGCTGTTCCAGGTGTTCGTCACCACCGTGCTCCTCCAGGCCCTGGCGCTCGCGCAGCCCCTGCTCATCCAGGGGCTCGTCGACAAGGCCGTGGGCGGAAGGAATGTGTCCCTGCTCACCGCCGTCGGCGTGGGCCTGGGCGTGCTGCTCGTCGCCCAGGTCGCCGTCGCCATTGCCCGGGGCACAGGGCTCTTCCTCCTGTCCCGAGGCTTCTCCGCCCTGCTGCTCGCGCAGTTCTGGAAGCGCCTGCTGTCCTTGCCCGTGACGTTCTTCGCCCGGCGCCACCGGGGCGACCTGCTCAAGCGCATCGAGGACCATCAGCGCATCCGTCGCATCCTCCAGGGTGCCTCGGTGTCCGTGCTGCTCGACCTGGTGATGCTCGTGGGCTACGGCGTGGTGCTCTTCCTCTACGACGCCACCGTCTTCGGCATCTTCGCCGCCTGCGCCGCGCTGTACTCACTGTGGACGCTGGTGCTCATGCCCCGGCGCACCGTGCTGGACCACCAGCGCTTCCGCGTCGCCGCCGAGGCCAGTCGCCTGGAATTGCAGATGCTCAGCGGCATCCAGACGCTCAAGGCGTGTGGTGCCGAGCGTCAGGCGCGCACCCGCTGGGAGAAGCTCCAGGCGCGCGAGGCCGAGGCCGCCCGCCGCATCTGGCTGCACGACACCGTGCACACCTCCGGCGCGCAGCTCGTCAATCAAGCGATGTACGTGGGCATCCTCGTCTACGAGGCCCACCTCGTGCTGGAGGGCCAGCTCACGCTGGGGCAGATGGTGGCCACGCTCGCCATCCTCGGCCTCGCGCTGGCCCCGATGCAGAACCTGGTGATGTTCATCCACCAGCTCCAGGACGTCGTCATCTCCCTGCGCCGCGTGGACATCGTCTACGAGTCCCAGCCCGAGCTGCGCGATGACTCCGGGCCCGTCACCCGCGCGCTCACCCAGGCCCCGGAGCTCCGACTGGATGGCGTCACCTTCCGCTACGGCTCTCCCAACGAGCCGCCCGTGTTGGATGGCGTGAGCTTCACCCTGCCCGCGGGAAAGATGACGGCGATTGTCGGCCGCTCGGGCGCGGGCAAGACGACGCTCACCCAGGTGCTCTATGGCCTGTATCGCCCCGAGCAGGGCCGCGTCCTCTACGACGGCCAGCCCCTGGAGACGTTCGACCCCGTCGCGCTGCGTCGCTCGGTGGCCTTCGTCTTCCAAAAGACGGACATCTTTGACGGTACGTTGGCGGACAACATCGCCCTGGGCGACGACGCGCCGGACCCGGAGCGACTGCTGCACGCCGCGCGCACCGCGTGCCTGGACGAACTGCTCGCGCTGCCCAACGGCCTGAAGACCCGGATTGGCGAGGCGGGCGTGCGCCTGTCCGGAGGCGAGGAACAGCGGCTCCAGCTCGCGCGCGCCATCTATCGGGACCCGCGCGTGCTGTTCCTCGACGAGGCCACCAGCCACCTGGACGCGGCGCTGGAGCGCGCGATTACCGAGGCCCTCCAGCGCGAGGCCGCCGGACGCACGCTCGTCGTCGTGGCCCACCGGCTGTCCACCGTGCGTCGCGCGGACAAGATTGTCGTGCTCGACAAGGGCCGTGTCGTCGAGGAAGGCACCCATGACGAGCTGGTGGCCCTGCCCCAAGGCCGCTATCGCGCCCTCGTCGAGAACCAGATGGAGCAGCGATGAAGCCCGCGCAACGGCCTGACGAGGACGACGTGGACGCGGACCCCGCGATGACGGAGGAGCTGCGCGCGGTGATGCATCCGCGTCCCCACCGCGCCCTGCTGTTCACCGCGGTGCTCGTGGTGGTGCTTGGCGCGGTGGCGTGGCTCGCATCCCGCACGGTGCTCGCCTCGCTGTGGCGATGAGGCGAGCGGCGCCCCACTCCGTGCTCGGATGATGCCCGTGTCGTCCAGCCGCTTCGAGCGCCGGCCCTGTCCCTGCTACCCGCGCCGCGCATGACGGACCAGGGCCCGCGCGAAGTGCCCCGCCACGTCCGTGCCCGCGGCCGCGTCGAAGCCGAGGAACATGGGTGAGCCGTTCAGCTCCAGGAACTTCAGCTCCCCATCCAGGCCGCGCTTGAGGTCCAGCCCCGTCCAGCGCAGGCCGAGCACCTCGCACGCCTTCACGCACTGCCGAGCCACCTCGTCCGGCAGCACCATCTGCTCAATCCGCTCCTCGTTCTGCCGGAAGTCCAACGCGGAGGTGACGATGCGCAGGGAGGCGATGATTTCGCCATCCAGCACGTACACGCGGAGGTCCTCGCCCGGCAGCAGCTCCTGGAAGGTGACGGGCGCGGCGGCCAGCGCGGCGAGCCGCTCGTCGGTGAGGTCCTCCGGCAGCAGCTCCCGCGTGGCGGCGCCCCCCATGACGGGCTTGTAGGCCACGCGCCCGCTCGCGGCGAAGCGGCGCACCGCCTCCGCGTCATTCGTCCACAGCGTCCGGGGCACCGGCAGACCCGCGGCCTTCAAGGCGCTGAGCTGCACGGGCTTGTGCAACAGCCAGTCCGCCGAGGGCGGGTTGTACAGCGGCACGCCGAGCTGCTCCCACCGGCCGATGAGCCCCAACAGCAGCGTGCCCTTCTCGCGGAACGCGGTGAGCGTGGTGCGCCAGTCCTCCGCCATGGCCTCCTCGGCGTCCACCATGAAGGCCAGCGGGTGTGAGTGCAGCCCGCGCAGATACGCGGCGGCGGGGCGGCCCACCGCGCGCCCGTCCACGAGGATTCCGTCCAGTCCCTCCGTGAGCGACATCCGCGTCTCGTCCGGGAAGGTCAGCGTGTCCACGATGACGCTGTCCACACCCTCCGCACCCAGCCGTCGCGCCACGTCCTGGATGTGGACGTCCTCGCGAGAACCCACCAGCGCCACCACGCCTGTCCGCGTCGCTTCTTGCGTCATGGTCCGGCAGCGAAACAGATGCGCGGGTGCGCATCCAGCGCCGTGCACCGCGTCATGCGCGCGAGCCCGGGTCCCCGTCCTTCGTCTCCTCACCCACCATCATCGTGGTCACCTGTCGGGGCCCCGGTGCCTGGGCCTTCTCCTCGGGCACGAGCCCTTTCACGAACAGCCCGCGTGAAGCTTTCGGCCCGCGCGGGGATGTTTCATTCGTCTTCATGCGACCTCCTGCGTCGAAGAGTGTGTCCGCCCGCGGCAAGGCGCCACTTCAACCCCAGACACGCACCGCCCGGAGAGGAGGGGCCCGGGTGACCCGTTTGACGTAAGGGAAACCATTCATGAATATTCTGGTTCCCCCGCATTTTCCGAGGAGTCGGGAATGTCCCGTATCATCGTTCGTCGCAGCGGCCGTTTCGCGGTTCTTGTTGGCACCCTCGCCGCGCTCGCCGGTTGTTCCACTCCTCCCCCGGAGGGGCAGGCCGAGCCCACGCCTCCCCCGGCGGAGGAGCAGCCCACGCAGCAGGTGCTCAACGCCCGTGGCTGTGGCGTGAATCCGTCCGCCGAGGAGATGGCGGAGATGGAAGGCCGCTTCGCGATGGAGCGCGCGGTGTCTGACTTCGCGCGGCCGAACGGCTCGGTGACCATCCCCACCTACTTCCATGTCATCAACAAGGGCACGGGCGTGGCGAACGGCGACATCACCGCCGCCATGATTACCAACCAGATGAACGTGCTGAACGCCGCGTACGCGAACACGCCGTTCAAGTTCACGCTGACGGCGACGGACCGCACCACGAACACCACCTGGTACAACCTGTCCTCGGGCTCGTCCGCCGAGCGCGCCATGAAGACGGCGCTGCGCAAGGGCGGCAAGAACGCGCTCAACATCTACAGCGCGAACCTGAGCGGCGGCCTGCTGGGCTGGGCGACGTTCCCTTCCAGCTACGCCAGCAACCCGACGATGGACGGCGTGGTGATTCTGTTCTCCAGCGTCCCGGGCGGCACCGCGTCGCCGTACAACCTGGGTGACACGGGCACGCACGAGGTCGGCCACTGGCTGGGCCTGTACCACACGTTCCAGGGCGGCTGCTCCGGCTCGGGTGACTCGGTCAGCGACACGCCGGCGGAGGCCTCTCCCGCCTACGGCTGCCCCACGGGCCGCAACACCTGCTCGACGGCTGGCAACGACCCCATCACCAACTTCATGGACTACTCCGACGACTCCTGCATGAACACGTTCACCACGGGTCAGTCGGCCCGCATGGACTCGCAGGCCCTCACCTACCGCTGACGCGGGGTGTTGGACAGCCGTTGACGCGGAAGGCGACGCCGGGGCGCTCATCACGCTCCGGCGTCGTCGTTTTCAGTGACTTCCTCCGGAGACTCGGGCTCCAATCCGCGCCCATGCAAGCGTTCGCCCTCCGTGAGGACCGTTTCCTGGATGTGCTCCGGCGTCTCATCGCCCTGACTCCGAAGCTGCAGAACAATCCGAGCGCGGGGCTGGTGCCCGAGGAGCGGCTCGCCGCGCAGGTGGTGCTGGACGTGCTCGCGCCGCACATCGCCAGTGGCTTCATCCATGCGGAGTCGCTGGCCTCCAAGGGCAATGAGTCCCGTCCCAGCCTGGTGCTCACCGTGAAGGGCACGGGCGAGGGCGCGGTGGGCTTCGTGGGCGCGCACTTCGACGTGGTCCCCGCCGACGAGCAGGCCGAGGGCTGGGAGCACAGTCCCTTCAAGCTTCACGAGGGTCCGGACGGGCTGCTCTACGGGCGAGGCGTCACCGACTGCCTGGGCCACGTCGCGGTGGCGACGGACCTGCTCGCGCAGCTGGCGGAGTCGGGCGTGCGTCCGCGCCGCACGTTGAAGGTGGTGCTCATCGCGAACGAGGAGTCGTCGGACCTGCCGGGCCTGGGCCTGGGCTACGTCGCGGAGCAGGGGCGGCTCAAGGACCTGGCGGGGCAGCCGGTGTTCTGGCTGGACAGCGCGAACTTCGGCCCCACGCTGGGCACCGCGGGCATCAGCCTGTGGGCGCTGAAGGCCACGGGCGTGGGCGGCCACTCGGGCATGCCGCAGAACTGCGTCAACGCGCTGGAATTGAGCATGGCCGCGTCGCTGGAACTGGCCCGCTGGTTCCATGCGCGCTACCCGCCCTCGGACGACGAGAAGCGCTGGGGCTTCCTGGCCACCTCCAGCCTCAAGGCCACGGTGGTGGAGGCCACCAACACCAAGGAGACGAAGATTCCCGCCGACGTCACCGTGCGCGGCGACATCCGCCTCACGCCGTTCCACGACCTGGCCGACGTGCGGCGGGCCACCGAGGACTTCGTGAAGGCGCTGGACGCGCGGCTGGAGCGCGACGACGTGCCGCCGGGCTTCCCCCGCACGCGCACCGCGGACGGCCGGCGCGGCACGGTGTCGCTGCGCTTCGACGGAGGAGGCACCGAGGGCATCGCCTGCCGGCTGGACTCGCCCGGCCTGCAAGCGTTGAAGGACGCGATGAAGACGGTGCGGGGCGTGGACGCGGAGCCCTTCTCGCTCACCGGCTCGCTGCCGCTGGTGAGGGACCTGCAGCGTCAGGGCTGCGACGTGCAAATCACGGGCTTCGGGGAGATGAAGTACTACCACGCGCCCAACGAGCAGGCACACCTCCAGGACTTCCGCCAGGGCTTCGCCATCCTGCGCGAGCTGCTCGAGCGGCTGTGAGTGGAGCAGGGCCGCGCGCTCTCGCGGGGGCCCCTGTGTATATACAGTGAGACATGGACCCTGCTTCCGCCCGCGTCGGGCCGGAGCGCTGCCGAGGAGCGGTGACGCCGTGAGAGACCTGCTGATGATTCCGGGGCCGGTGGAGTTCGAGCAGGAGGTGCTTCAGGCCCTGGGGGCGCCCTCCTACGGCCACACGGACCCGGCCTTCATCGCCATCTTCGGCCGGGCGTTGAAGCGGCTTCGCGACGTGAGCCTCGCTCCCGGCGCGCAGCCCTTCGTGGTGTCCGGCTCCGGCACGTTGGCCATGGAGCTGGCGGTGGCGAACCTCGTCGAGCCCGGTGACGCCGCCCTGGTGGTGAATACGGGTTACTTCAGCGACCGGATGGCGAAAATCCTGGAACGGCACGGCGCGAAGGTGACGCACGTGCGCGCCCCTCCTGGTGACGCGCCGACGGTGGAGGAGGTGGAGACGCACCTGAAGCGCGGCGGCTTCAAGGTGATGACCGTCACGCACGTGGACACGTCCACCGGCGTGCTCACGCCCGTGGAGGGCCTGTCGCGGGTGGCGCGCGAGTTGGGCGTGCTGTCGGTGGTGGACGGCGTGTGCGCTACGGCGGGCGAGTCGTTCCACCAGGACGCGTGGGGCGCGGACGTGTACCTCACCGCGAGCCAGAAGGCCGTGGGCGTGCCGCCGGGGCTGGCGCTGCTCACCGTGGGGCCGCGCGCGCTGGAGGCGTGGAAGAAGCGCCGCGTACCGGTGGCCAGCGTGTACTCCGACTGGGCGGAGTGGCTGCCCATCATGGAGGCGTACGAGGCGGGCAAGCCGGCCTACTTCGCCACGCCGCCCGTCAACCTGGTGTGCGCGCTGGACGTGAGCCTGGGACAGATTCTCGCCGAGGGCCTGGAGGCCCGCTTCGCGCGGCACCAGCGCCTGGCCCGCGCCTTCCGCGCCGCGTGGAGTGGGTTGGGCCTGCGCATGCTGCCGGTGTCCGAGGCGGTGACGGCGAACACGCTGAGCGCCGTCTACTACCCGGAGGGCGTGGACGCGTCGCTGGTGGGCCGCGTGAAGGCCGAGGGCGTGGTGGTGGCCGGTGGACTCCACCCGGACCTCAAGGCGCGCTACTTCCGCGTGGGCCACATGAACCGCGTGGGCCCCGCGGATTTGCTGACCACCGTGGGGGCCGTGGAGCGCGCGCTGAGGGCCGCCGGCCACCGCTGTGAGCCCGGTGCGGGCCTCGCCGCCGCCGAGGCCTCCCTCACCGCCCGCTGAAGCCCTCGGGCGGGGTCACCCGCACCCCGGCCCCGCCCGCTCTCCTGGGCCTCAAGAATGAAATGTGCCCGAAATCCAAGGGGTTCGTGTGGTGGGTGAACCCTTCCATGGACCCTGGGGCGTGCCGGAACCATTCGACAGGGGTAGAAAAATATGGGATGGTTGGTAACTAGGAAGTGGGGGGAAGCCGGCGAATCCTGAAAAACCATTGGAAACGCCGGACGTGTCCCCTGAGTCGAGGCAGTGCGAGCCCCCTCGGGGAGACGACCATGTACGTGGGCACCGAAGCGAGCAGTGGGGGTGGGGCGGCGTGGGAGCTGGAGCAGCGGCGTCTGGCCGCGACGGACGAGGACCAGGCGCGGGGCATGTTCTTCCAGGGGGCGCTGAGCGTCATCGCGAACCTGGGAGGAGAAGGCGCGGTGGCGCGGTGCAAGGGCGTGGCGGGGGTGTGGGAAATCAACCCGTTCCACCTGTACTCGGTGTCGCGTTACCTGCGGATGGTGTCCACGGCGGCGCGGCTGCTCGGCCCGCAGCTCAATGGCTTCGACGGGGTGCTGCACCGGATGGGTTCGCAGGCGACGGTGGACTTCCTGGCGTCGCTGTTCGGCCGGGAGCTGCTGGCGGAGGCGGCGGGCAGTCCGCGGCTGTTGCTGGAGTCGCTGGGTGACGCGTACCGCATGGCGGTGAGCTACGGAGAGCGGTATCCGCAGTGGACGGGAGAGCGCAGCGCGCGTTTCATCATGCGGCGCGACTTCATGCCGGCGGCGTATCACGAGGGTGTGTTGCGCGGAGCGTTGGAGGCGGTGGGCGCGCGCGACGTGAGGGTGATGGGCCGGCAGGTGGCACTGCTGGAGAGCGAGTACGAGCTGTCCTGGCGGTAGGGGCCTGACGCGGCGGTGGGGACAGGCCCGCCGCGCCCGGTGTGGAGGACGTCAGCCCTGGTCGTTGACGGCGAGGTCGGGCTGCTCCTCGAGTCCGTTGCCGCCGCCCAGGCTCACGGTGGAGGCGACGAAGGGCTGGGGCACCACCTGCGCGGCATCGAGGGCCGGGGTGACGTCGACCAGGGCTTCGATGAGGGCCTTGAGCACCATGAAGTGCTGCGTGTCCACGCCTTCGATGGAGGCGAGGATGAAGCGGCTGTCGGGTGTCTGGATGCCCTTGAGGACGCGGTTGAAGGTCATCGCGGAGCGGCGCTCCTCGTTGGCGGCGAGCTTGAGGACGTTGCCGACGGAGGGCCTGAAGTTGGGGGGCGGGGTGAACGACACTTCATCCGCGCGGACGGGGGTGGCGCCCAGGCGCGACACGGTCTCCGACAGCAGGGCGGCGTGCGCCGTGTGGTCTTCCTGGAACTGGGTGGCGAGCGCGAGCGCGAGCGCGGCCAGGTCTCGTTCCTCCTGGGGGCGCGAGGTGTCGTCGCGCGCGGCGGTGAGGATGACCGCGCCCTGGGTGTAGGCGTCGACAGTCACGTATTCGGCGGCGACCAGGGTGTTGAGGGCGCCGGCTTCCCGGGCCCGGTCGATGGGGTTGACCTGGTTCTGGGAGTTGGTGCGCTCGTTGAGGCCGCAGGCGGTGAGCGCCGAGGCGGCTGTCACGGTGGCGAGGCCCTGGAGGATTCGGCGGCGCGCGAGGACGGAGTCGGAGGGGTTCTGGGTCTTCATGGTGGTGGGCTTCCTCACTGCGTCACGTCGTAGAAGGGCAGGTCCGTCTCGTCGTCGAGCCCTGGAGCGCCGTCGACGGTGATGGCGAAGGCCCTGGGGACGAACTGGGACGCGACGGCGGTGAGGGCGTCGGCGGGCTGGTTGACGGTGGACGCGGGGGGCGTGACGAAGCCGCGCGCGGCCAGGTTGAGGACGACGAAGTGCTGGGACTCCACCGCGCCGATGGCGGCGGCGAGCTCCGCGTTGTCGGCGAGCACGAGGGACTTCTGGGTGTTCGTGTAGCCGATGGCGGCGGCCTTCTCCGCGTTGGTGGCCAGGTCGATGACGTTCTTGATGCCGGGCACGAAGTCGGTGGGGACTTGCGCCGTGCCCTCGCCCACGTCGTCGACGCCGCCTTGCCGGTCGATGTACCGGGCGAGCTTGTCGGCGTGTTCGGTGTGTTGCTGGCGGAAGTGCAGGGCGATGGCCTTGACGATGCCCTGGAAGGGGAAGAGCGGGTCGGTGCTGGTGGCGGCGTCGAGCACGCTGACCGCGGCGTCATAGGTCTTGATGGCGTTGCGTTCAGCGGTGAGCAGCGCCTTGAGGGGGGTGAGGTCGGCCTGGGTCGTCAGGGCCTGGGCGGGTGTGCCGCGGGTGAGCAGGCCCGTCGCGAGGCCAAGGCTCGCGACGGCCGTGGCGCTTCGGAGCGCGGCACGGCGAGAGAGTTCTTCGGTCATGGGTCCATCCGAGGAGGCGGTCGGAAGTGGTGGGTGCCGGGCGCCCCCTGAAGCCCGGCACGGGCTCGGTACGCCGAAGGTGTGGCGGGGGCTTTTCCGGCGCGCGGGGGAATTGCTGAAGGCGGCGCCTGCGTGACACCCGGCGCGCGGCCCTTAGGTCCCCGGGGCGGCGCTTCGTTCGTCCGTGGACCGTGTCAACAGATTGGAGTCAGCTCCAGGATGCTGGAGTGGGGCGGGGTGGCACCTGGACACTGTCGTGTCACGGGTGCGCGGGCATGACTCCAGGGCATGTGGGGCGTCGAGGTCCGAAGCGCTTGCTCCCTCTGTCGCTTCGCTCGAAGTCTCCGAGCCCGAGACAACTCGCGAGTCTCAATCCACCCGGCGCTCCCTGGAATCCAGAGATGCAATCCGGCGCGGAGCCGCATATTGGCCAATGCTCAACACCTCATGGCCACCGGAGCACGGACGTGGGACGGAGCGGCTGTTTCACGAGCGAGGAATGACGCCCACGTCGGGTGCGCGCGCTAGGCTCCGCTCTTGATATCGCGCGGGAGGTGCACCGCGCGGAGCCAGGGTGTGGCGGGGCCGCGACAAGGAGGCGAGTGAGTGACTGGGCCGTTGCTGGTGGTGGATGACGACGCGGACCTGCGCGAGGCGCTGGAAGAAGTCCTGCGCGACGCGGGCTACGAGGTGATGGGCGCCAGCAACGGCAAGCACGCGCTCGATGTGCTCGGAGCCACCCGTGAACTCCCCATCCTGGTGCTGCTCGACATGATGATGCCCGTGCTGGATGGCGCCGGCTTCGCGCGAGCCATGCGACAGGTGCCCGAGTGGCGCGACATTCCCGTGCTCGTCTTCTCCGCGTCCGCTAACGCCCGTCAGGTCGCCGAGGAAATCGGCGCGTGCGGCCACCTGCGAAAACCCGTGGACGTGGACACGCTGCTGGACGCCGTACGCAAGCACCAGGCCGCGTGAGCCGTCCGCGACGTCTGCTCGCTCTCCGACATGCCGCCTCACCCAGGGCAGCCGAGCGCAATGCCCGTTTGACGCTTCGCGAGGGGTGCTGGTAAGTGCCCACTTAACACGCAAGTTTCGACGGAGGTAGGATGCACACCAACGCGCTCACGCTGCTCATGATGCAGCTCATCGTCATCATCGGCGTGTCGAGATTGATAGGGCGTGGAACGCGCTGGTTGGGCCAGCCGCTGGTCATCGCGGAGGTGGTGGCGGGCATCGTCCTGGGCCCCTCGTTGCTCGGGTGGCTGGCGCCGGATTTGATGAACACGCTGTTCCCCACCGACTCGCTGCCCATCCTGAAGATGCTCAGCCAGGTGGGCCTGGTGTTGTTCATGTTCCTGATTGGCCTGGAACTGGACCCCAAGCTGTTGAAGGGACGCGGCCACGCGTCGGTGGCCATCAGCCACACCAGCATCATCGTGCCCTTCGCGCTGGGCGCGGTGGCGGCGGCGCTGTGGCTGTACAAGGACTTTTCGGACCCGAGCGTGCCCTTCTCGTCGTTCGTGCTCTTCATGGGCGTGGCGATGAGCATCACCGCCTTCCCGGTGCTCGCGCGCATCCTCACCGAGCGCGGCCTGTTGCAGTCGCGCATCGGCGCCATCGCGATTGCGTGCGCGGCGGTGGACGACGTCACGGCGTGGTGCCTGTTGGCCTTCGTGGTGTCCATCGTCCGCGCCTCGGACCTGGCGCAGGCGGGGCTCACCACCGTGTTCGCCATGGGCTACATCGCGTTCATGCTGCTGGCGGTCCGGCCCTTCCTCGCGCGGCTGGGCGCCCGGGTGGCCAGCCGCGAGGGCCTGACGCAGAACGTGGTCGCCGGCACGCTGCTCTTGCTCCTGGCGTCCGCGTGGGCCACGGAGCTCATCGGCATCCACGCCCTCTTCGGGGCCTTCCTCTTCGGCGCCGTCATCCCCAAGGAGGGCGGGCTGGCGGAGGCTCTCTCGGAGAAGCTGGAGGACGTGGCGGTGGTGCTGCTGTTGCCCGTCTTCTTCGCCTTCAGCGGCCTGCGCACCCAGATTGGTCTGCTCAACACGCCCGAGGCGTGGCTCACGTGTGGTGCCATCATCCTGCTGGCCTGCGTGGGCAAGTTCGGCGGCAGCGCGGTGGCGGCGCGGATGACGGGCATGCGGTGGCGCGAGGCGGGGGCCATCGGCATCCTGATGAACACGCGCGGGTTGATGGAGCTCATCGTCCTCAACCTGGGCCTGGACCTGGGCGTCATCTCGCCCACGCTGTTCACGATGATGGTGCTGATGGCGCTGGTGACGACGTTCATGACCACGCCGCTCCTGCAACTGTTCTACCCGACGGAGGAGCTGGCCCGGGACAGGCTGGAGCTGGCCCCGCCCGCGACTCCCGGTTCGACGCCCTACACGGTGTTGATGTGTGTCTCCCATCAGCAGGCGGGCCCCGGGATGGCCAGTCTGGCCAAGGCCCTGGCGGGTGGAGAGGGCGCGCAGTTGCACGCGCTGCATCTGGTCCATCCGGAGCGCGTGTCGCTGCGTGGCGCGGAGTCCGAGCCCCGCGCCTCGGACCAGGACGTGGAGGGGGATGGCGCGCTCGCTCCGCTGCTGGGCCGGGCGAAGAGCCTGGGGCTGGCGGTGAGGCCGCTGTCCTTCGTGTCGACGGAGCCCGCGCAGGACATCCGCCGCACGGCGGAGGCGAAGCGCGCGGACCTGGTGCTGCTGGGCTGGCACAAGCCGCTGTTCAGCCAGACGGTGCTGGGCGGCACGGTGCACGAGGTGATGCAGGCCGCGTCCGGCACCGTGGCGGTGCTGGTGGACCGGGGCCTGTCGGACGTGAAGCGCGTGCTGGTGCCCTTCATCGGCAGCCGGCATGACCGCGCGGCGCTGAAGCTGGCGCGGCGGTTGATGCGGCAGTCCGGCGCGGAAATCACCGTGCTGCACGTGACGTCGCGCGAGAGCAACGGCGCACGCGCGCAGGTGGACGAGCTGTTCCCGGCGGAGGAGGGCTCGGGCGTGCGGCTGAAGGTGGTCCAGCACGAGTCGCCCGAGGAGGCCGCGCTGGAGGAAGCCCGCCACGGTGGCCATGACCTGGTGGTGGTGGGCGTGGGCGCGCCGTGGGGCCTGGAGGACCGGGTGTTCGGCCTCCAGCGCGAGCGCATCGTCCGTGACGCACCGGGCTCGCTGCTGGTGGTGCACGAGTCGGAGCCGGTGGTGGAGGCCGTCGCCACGTCCCAGGCCGCCGCCTCCGCGGTGGCCTCGAGGAGCTGAGCGACATGCACCTGGGGGCGACGCTGCGGTTGCTGCGGGTGGACGCGGGCCTGTCCTTGCGGGACATGGCCCGCCGCATCGGCGTGTCGAGCGCGTACCTCAGCCGGGTGGAGCACGGCGTGGATGCGCCGCCCACGGCGGAGCGACTGACGGCGATTGCCCGCGAGCTGGACGTGCCCCCCGCGTTGCTGATGGACGTGGCGAACCGGATGAGCCCCTACGTCTCCGAGTACCTGGAGGACGTGCCGGGCGCCGGGACGCTCTTCCTGGAGTTGGCGCGGCGTCGCCTGTCGGGGACGCAGCTGGCCCGGGTGCGAGACTTCCTGGATGCGGAGTTCCCCGTGAGAGGGGGCCACTCGGACGCGCCGGTGCCGGCGCTGGCGCCGCTCCTGGCGCCGGAGCGGGTGGTGCTCCAGCTCTCCTGTGGTGGCTGGGAAGACGTGCTGGACGTGGTGGCGGGGCGACTGGCGGCGACGCTGCCCGGCGTGGACGCGGCGCGACTGGTGGAGGGGCTGCGCCAGCGCGACAGCGAGTCCTCGTGCGCGGTGGGCGGCGAGGTGGCCGTGCCCCACGTCTTCCTGCAGGGCGCCGCGCCCGTGGCCGCGCTGGTGACGCTGGCGAAGGGGTTGAAGGTGGACACCCCGGACGGCCGGCCGCTGCGGCTGGTGGTGGCGGCGGTGGACGGCGAGCGGGGCCGCGTGCGGCTGACGCGCATGGCCCACGTGGCCCGGCTGGCGGCGCGTGGGCTGGCGGAGCGGCTCGACGAGTGCCGGCAGCCCGGACAGGTGCTCGCGGTGCTGGAGGAATTGGAAGCGCTGCGCTGACCCGAGGGCCTCAGTCGGCGCGCCGCGTCCAGTTCACCCAGTCCCCCAGCTCGCGGTAGCCCAGCTTGCGGTACACGCTCCGGCCCTGCTCGGTGGCCTGGAGCACGGAGGCCGAAAGGCCGCGTTCCCGGGCGCCCGTGAGCAGCCCTCGCATCACCTCCGCGGCCAGCCCGCGTCCCCGCGCCTCTGGCAGCGTGACGACCATGTACACCCCGGCGGTGTCCTCCACGTCCAGCGCGAAGCCGCACGCCAGGGCCCGGTCCCCCTCGCGCGCCACCAGCGTGTGCACGGGGAGCCGCGGCGGCTGTCTCCACACCGTGAGGATGTCGTCCCACTTCCCCCAGACGCGGATGTTGAGCTCCACCATCTCGTCCTGCGTCTCGGGCGCCACCAGGGGGAACGAGGGCGGAAGGTCCGGCGTGTCCGCCAGGGCCAGTCCCATGGCCGGGATTCGCGAGTCGGGCTGGTAGCCGGCGGCGCCCAGCACGCGGGCGCCCTCGTCGTCCCCGGGCAGCACCGCCACGCGCCAGGCGGGGATGTCCAGGCCCCGGTAGAAGGCCTCCAGGGCGGGGAGTCCCTCGACGAGCGCCTGGGGCGTCCGGAAGTACGCCTGCTGGAAGTGGGCCTCGGCGGGGTACTCGGGCAGGGCGAAGGCGTCCATGCCCGGGGCGCTCCCGTGGCGCAGCAGTCCGCGCTCCCGCTGGAGGTGCTTGAAGGCGATGACGTTGGTGAGAAGTCGGTCGTTCAGTTCGGCATCGGTCATGGCGCGGGTCCATCGTAGGTGGCGCACGCCGGACGGCGAACAACGGCCTGCTCAAAACCGCGCGCGAGCCCTCCAGGACGGCTAGGGTGCGCTGGCACTCATGAGCAGCCCGCGCTTCTACGCCTTCGACCCTCGCGCCACTCGAATCGGCCTCTTCCTGGGCGCCTGTGTCCTGGCGGTGCTGACCGCCTGGGCCCTGGCCAATGCCCGGGACGGAGGGGGCATCCAGGAGATGGCCCGCGCGGGTGTCACGGCGGGCCTGATGTTCGCCTTCCTCGTGGCCATCCACCGCCTGCGACCCCGTGCCGGCTGGGGCATCTCATTGGACACGCGAGGCGTCCGCGTGGCCCGCCCCTTCAGCTCCCGCGAGCTGGAGCTGCACTGGGGGCAGATTGATTCCGTGCGCCGGCTCGGCAGGAGGGGGAACGTGCTCGGTTTGTTCTTGAAGGAGGAGGGAAGGGTGCTCGTCACCCGGCATCTCTTCGCCCGCAAGGCTGTTTTCGAAGAGCTGATCTCGGCGCTGGAGGACCGCCTCCCGCCGTCCCGATTCGACGCCTGACCCCCCGGTTTCCGCAGGCCGCCTCCCCGAGGGGCGGCCAAGCGATTTTCACGAATATTTACGCAGCTTTGCGCGGGCTCGTTACTCTTGTTCAGTGTGCCTCGAGATGGTAGGCACAGCCCTGTTGCAAGGCTCCTTTTTCCAAGGACAGCATCACATGGAAAAGACCCCCGCTACCGGTGCCTCGGTCGCTCCCCTGCCCATGGAGTATGGGACCGATAGCATCACCAAGCTCGAGGGCCTGGAAGCGGTCCGCAAGCGCCCTGGCATGTACATCGGCGACACGATGACCTACGGGCTCCACAAGCTCGTGTACGAGGTCGTCGACAACGCCGTGGACGAGGCGCTCGCGGGCCACTGCACGGACATCGAGGTCATCATCCACGTGGACGGCTCGCTGAGCGTCCAGGACAACGGGCGCGGCATCCCCGTGGGTCCCCACCCGGACCCCAAGTTCAAGGGCAAGGACACGCTGGAAGTGGTCCTCACGGAGCTGCACGCCGGCAGCAAGTTCGGCAACGGGGCCTACAAGGTTTCCGGCGGCTTGCACGGCGTGGGCGTCACCTGCGTGAACTTCCTGTCGGAGTGGTTCAAGGTCCGCGTCCAGCGCGCCGGCAAGGTGTACGAGCAGTCCTACGCCCGAGGCGTTCCCAACTCGCACCCGCAGGAGGTCGGCACCACCGACAAGCGCGGGACGATGGTGGCGTTCAAGCCCGACACCACCGTGATGGAGACGGTGGACTTCAACTTCGAGACGCTCAGCCAGCGCCTGCGCGAGCTGGCGTTCCTCAACGCGGGGCTGCACATCGTCATCCGCGACGAGCGCACGAACAAGGAGCACGACTTCAAGTTCGAAGGCGGCATCTCCTCGTTCGTGGAGTACCTCAACAAGTCGAAGCAGGTGCTCCACGACAAGCCCATCTCCTTCTCGGGAGACAAGGATGGCGTGGCGCTGGAGCTGGCGATGCAGTGGAACGACGGCTACGACGAGCGCGTCTACACCTTCGCCAACAACATCAACACCCAGGACGGTGGCAGCCACCTGTCCGGCTTCAAGGCGGGCCTGACGCGTACGCTCAACAGCTACGCGGAGAAGAGTGGCATCTGGAAGGACCTCAAGGAGACGCCCACGGGTGAGGACGCCCGCGAGGGCCTGTCCGCCGTCATCTCCGTCAAGGTGTCCAACCCCCAGTTCGAGGGCCAGACGAAGACGAAGCTGGGCAACAGCGAGGTGAAGGGCCTGGTCGAGCAGATGGTGAACGAAATGCTCGGCACCTTCCTGGAAGAGACGCCGCTCATCGGCAAGAAGATCGTCGCGAAGATTGGCGATGCCTGTCGGGCGCGCCTCGCGGCTCGCAAGGCTCGCGAGACGGTGCGCCGCAAGGGCGTGCTGGACGGTGGTGGGCTTCCGGGCAAGCTCGCGGACTGCCAGAGCCGCGATCCGCACGAGAGCGAGCTGTACATCGTCGAGGGTGACTCCGCAGGTGGCTCCGCGAAGCAGGGACGGGACCGGCGCAACCAGGCCATCCTCCCCTTGCGCGGCAAGATTCTGAACGTGGAGAAGGCGCGCTTCGAGAAGATGCTGACGAGCGCCGAAATCGTCACGCTCATCACCGCGCTGGGCACGGGCATTGGTCCGGAGGACTACAACCCGGAGAAGGCGCGCTACCACCGCATCATCCTGATGACGGACGCCGACGTGGACGGCAGCCACATCCGCACGCTGCTGCTCACGTTCTTCTTCCGGCAGATGCCGGAGCTGCTCCAGAAGGGCTACCTCTACATCGCGCAGCCGCCGCTCTACAAAGTCACGCGCAACAAGAAGGACAAGTACGTCAAGGACCAGCGCGCGCTGGACGAGTACCTGCTGGGCATCGCCACGGAGCACGGGCGGGTGCTGACGCCTTCGGGCGAGGTGGGTGGCGCGGACCTGAAGGCCCTCCTGGAGAAGGTGATTACCTACGAGGAGCGGCTGGAGAAGCAGGCGAAGCGGCGCGACGCGCGGGTGGTGGACGCGGTGGTGCAGGGCGCGCGGCTGACGGCGGAGATGCTGGCGGACGACGAGGCGCTGGCGGTGGCGGTGAAGGGTGCCCACTCGGAGTTCGAGCGGCGCATGCCGGACGTGCTGGGCCGGGTGAAGTACGAGGTGGAGACGGACCCCGAGCACCAGACGAAGCGGCTGGTGTTCCGCACGGACGTGAATGGCGCGATGCGGTCGACGGTGTTCGACCACACCTTCCTGTCGTCTCCGGAGTACCAGGAGCTGGTGTCGCTGCGGGATTCCTTCAAGTCGCTGGGTGACGCGCCCTACCGGGTGAAGGTGGACGCCGGCCACGTGACGGCGTTCTCCGTGCAGGAGGTCCACGCGGCGCTGCGCAAGGACGCGCAGAAGGGCCTGGGGATGCAGCGCTACAAGGGTCTGGGCGAGATGAACCCGGAGCAGCTCTGGGACACGACGATGAATCCGCTCACGCGCACGCTGTTGCAGGTGCGGGTGGAGGACGCGGTGGAGAGCGACGAAATCTTCTCGCTGCTGATGGGCGAGGCGGTGGAGCCGCGCCGCGAGTTCATCGAGCGCAACGCGCTGGATGTGCAGAACCTGGACATCTGAGCCATTGAGTCCGTCGGGCTCGCGGGCCTGATGGACGACGAAGTGACGGGGCGCGGCGCCGATTCAGGCACCGCGCCCCGTGTCGTTTCAGGAGCTGGGGCAGCTCCGCATGGAGCGCGCTGCCCGGCTCGGAGTTTGTGCTGGGGCCAGGCGGGCCTGGGCAGTGCGCTCGTTAGCGGGCGAGAGCGAGGCCAGGAGCAGCGCGCTCATTAGCGGGCGAGCGCGAGACCTGGGGTAGCGCGCTCGCTAGCGGGCCGAGAACGAGGCCTGGGACTTTTAGCGCCCGCCACCACCCGGGCCGCGCGGCGGCGGCGGGCCACCGGGGCGCTTGCCGCCGAAGCCACCGTCGCCAGGGCCCATGGGCCGCGAGGGCAGGTCGAGGGTCTCGCCGTCGAGCGTGGCCTGTCCGCACTCAGGGCCGAAGACCAGCGTGTGCGTGGTGCCATCGGCGAGGGTGCGCTCCTGCGTGCCGGCGATGGGCCACGCGCAGTCGGAGGGCGGCACGCGCACGATGCCGGATTGCGTGACGGTGGAAACGCTGCCGTCCGCGAGCGTCGCGGTGAGCGTGCCGTGGCTGGTCCGCGTGGGCGCGGTGGCGTCCGGGTCGAAAGTCTCCTCCAGCGTGCCCGTGAGGTGGACGCTGTCCACCACGGTGCCCTGGGCATCCAGGTTCGTGCGAGTCGTGTCGAAGGTGACGGTGCGGCTGAGCGTCTGCGCGCCGGGCACTCGCACGGAGACGGAGGCGATGCTGCCCGTCATCTTCGTGCTCTGGCCGTCCGTCGCCGTATGCGTGATGTCATGCGTGGACTGTTGCTCGAAGCGCAGCGGCGCGTTCTCCGCACACTCTTCCTCGGAGGTGATGGCCGTCACCACGTCGACCGAGCCGGATGACACGATGCCAGTGCCTTCCCCGCGCGGGCCCTCTCCGGACGGCGGCTGCGATGTCGGAGTCCCACTGTCGGGAGGAGGCTGGGGGCGGTCCCATCCGCAGCCCCCACGGCCCCGGGTCCGAGCCTGGCAGTCCGCCCAGGAGAGGTGCAGCTCCGAGGGGAAGCTCTGGCCGCAGACCTCCACCTTCGCCGTCTCCGGCTCCGCGTCGCACTGATAGCCCTCGTGCTCCCAGCGGCGGACCTCCAGAGGGAGTCCCTCCAGGAAGCGGGAGCCGAGGGGGACGTCCGCGGACTGCGCCTCTCCCACGGCCGATGCCACGGCGAGCTGGGATTGCTGCTCGGTGATGCCTGGGTCCTTCTCCGCGCCACAGCCCACGCCAAACAGCGCCGTCGCCAGCAAACCTGCCTTGAGCTTCATGGATGTGTACTCCCCGAGAGATACTTCGGGGCGCGTGGCCGGCCCTGCGCCCAGCCTTCAAGGTAGGGGGCAAACCTTGAGGAGTTCTTAAGCACCCGTTGACGCGCGCCGTCTCCCCGAGGGACGCAGGGTGCATGTACATCCCTCGCCACTTCGAGGAACGGGACGCACAGCGCCTCCTGGAGTTGATGACGCGACACTCCTTCGCCACGTTGGTGACGGTGGGAGAGGACGGAGCGCCTTTCGCCACGCACCTGCCCTTCCTCACGGAACGGGATGAGGCGGGAGCGCTTCGGCTGCTCGCGCACATGGCGTTGCCCAATCCGCAGTGGCGCGCCTTCGCCGCCGAGCGGGACGCGCTCGTCATCTTCCAGGGCCCGCACGCCTACGTGTCGCCCACCTGGTACGCGACGACGCCCCAGGTGCCGACGTGGAACTACGCCACGGTGCATGCGTATGGACGGCCCAAGGTCATCGACGCGGGTGACGAGGTGCTGCGCATCCTCCGCGAGACGGCGGCGCGCTACGAGTCTGGCAACGAGCGGCCATGGACTCTGGAGCAGTCGGAGGAGTACGTGAACCGGCTGGTGGGTGGAATCGTGGCATTCGAGCTGCGGGTGACGCGGCTGGAGGGCAAGTTCAAGCTCAGCCAGAACAAGGGTGAGGCGGACCGCAAGGCGGTCATCGCGGCGCTGGAGCGCAGTCCCTTCGCGGGGGATGCCGAGCTCGCGGTGCTGATGCGTGCGCGTGAGGACGCTGGATAGACTCGTGGGCCCGGTGCCCTCCTCGGCTCCGCGCCCACGTGCCTTTCCCGTCTTGTCGAGCCGGGCCGGCGTACGTCGCGGCCCCCGCTAGCCCTTACGGCGGGAAGCTGTCATCCCGTTGCCCCCTCGTTCGCCGGGCGGCGACTTCCCGCACGGCTCCCTGCTTCTCGGGGCCTGGCTTGTTGGCGACTTGTGCTGACGCCATCGCGAAGCCTCCGATGAAGAGGTCGACACCCCGAAATTAGGCACCTCGAGGCGCGCGAGGCCGGGCCCTCCAGGCATGGCTCCCGCGCAGGCTCGTGGGACGAGCGGACTGCTGAAGGCCTGGTTGTCCGTCTACTCTTAGAGAGCAAAGACGCACAGTGCGCCATGCGAGACACTGGGACTTTCGTCCCGGAGCGGGGCGCCGTGCGTGGCACTGCGAGAGGTGGCCGCGTGCGCACCTTCGCGGGGCGGTGGATGCGCCGCATGCGAATGACTGGCGCTTGCGCACCTGCGTTAGGTAGCGGATGCGCGGCATGTGAGTGACTGGGACTTGCGCACCCGAGCGGAGCGGTCGAGGCGCGGCATGCGGGTGATTGGGGCTCGCGCACCTGTACGGGACAGCCGAGGTGCGGCATGCATGTGAGTGACTGCCTCTCGCGTGCACTGGAAGGGGCGCGATGTGCTGCAACGCACTCGTGCGCGCCGTAGCAGGCCAACTCTACGTGGCGAAGAGGTTCATGCGCGCGGGGATGAGCGTCGCCCGCGCCGCGAAGCGCCGTGCGTCAGCGCTCCGAACGTCGCGAACCGCGAAGCACCGCGGCCCGTTCCTTCCGCGACAGCGTGGTCGCATCCACGATGTCCACTTCGAGCGCGCCCTGGTTGTCGCTCCGCTTCGAGTCAGGGAAGAAGCAGCGCAGGTCCTCGGTGTCGGTGACCTGGTAGCGCTTGCCCGTCTCGAGCATCCGGTGCGAGGTGCGGACGGAGGACGGCGAAGTGCCGCGCTCGATGCACAGCACCTGTCGCACGCGACCGTTGGCGCCCGAGCGCAGCTCCGCGAAGTCGTCCCGCACGGTGAACAGGTAGGTGGAGCGCGGGTTGAGTCCGCGCAGCACGACCTGGTGCTCGGGCTTGAGCTGCACCGCGTGCTCCTTCGCCTCGAAGGTGAGCGAGCGCGGCGGCACGTAGGCGGACTGGCGGATGACGACGCGGATGCTGCCGGTGTTGTCCTCCGGCCCGTTGTCGTCCACCGCGAACACATGCAGCTTCCGAGCGTTCTTGATGGTGCGCGTGGAAGCGCTCAGCAGCCCGAAGCTGCCATCCACGGGACCGTCGCCCTCGGCGAAGTAGACCAGCGTCCCGGATGCGGTCCCCCGGCCCTCGGCCAGTGAAGCGGTGCCCTGCGTCCACACTGAATACGAGGTGCCCGGATTCAGGTCGATGGTGGCCGTCGCGTACTCGGGAATGGGCGCCGCGTTGTACATGGGCCGCAGCACCAGCAGTCGCGTGGGGTAGTCCACCTCATGCAACTCCCGCAGCGCCGCGCTCGGCTCCTTGGGGTCCACCAGCGGCTGCGGATCCTCATCGTCGTCGGTCGTCGTGCCCGTCGCCGTCGCCGCCACCACCGCCGGGTCGACCTTCACTGGAATGCCGCCGTCGTCCGGACCCGTCGCCACGACGGGCTGGGCCTCGCCCACGGGCTTCGAGTCCACGGGCTTTGCCTCCACGGGCGCGGCCACGACAGGCGGCGCATCCGTGGGCGGGGGCGTGGCGAGGAGCTGAAGCTCCGCGTTCATCGGCTCCATCATCATCGACGTCGGCGTGAAACGCCGCGTCCAGGCGAGATGTCCCGGCAGCGTGAGCACCAGGGTGTTGGCCTCGCCTACGAGGACACCCTCCACCATGAGAGGTGTCTTGCCGACGACGTCGCGGCCGTTGAGCTTCACCTTGGCGCCCGCGGGCTTGGAGGTGACCCACAGCGTGGCGCTGTTCGACGCCGAGGTGTCGGGCGCATCCGACTTGATGACGAAATGGTAGAAGAGCGCGATGAACAGCATGACGATGGCCGAGCCGAAGACGTAGAGCGTCATCTGCTTCACGGCCTTCTGCTGCTTCGCGACGCGCTCGGCTTCTTCCCGCGCCAGCGCCTCGCGCGCTTCGTCCACCGAGGTGCGGTAGCCCGTGCCCGTGTACGTCCGGGCCACGCTGGAGACTCCCGCGGGCTGCGTCGTCATGGACTGGCCGGTGACGGCGGGCGTCTCCACGGGCGTGTCCAGCGGCGCGGCCAACGTGGCCAGCGCGGCGGGCACGACGGTGGGCATCATCGTCTTGATGATGTCACTCGAGTCCGTGTCCGGCTCCTCCGGCAACTCCGGCACGGGAGGTCCAGGGCGCTCGCTCGTCACGGGCCTGCGGCCAGAGCCCGTGCTCTCCACGCGGGGCATTCCGGTGTTCGTCGCGCGGCGGATGCTTCCCGCGCTCGTCACCTTGCGCATCCCCGGACTGCTGCCGGCGGGCCGACGAGCGCCGTCGCTCGGGGGCTTCGCACCGCTGTCACTGCCCGGCTTGGAGCGCAGGCCCGGACTGGAGGCGCGCGGACTGCTGCCGACCTGGCCACTGCCGGAGGACAGCGGCCGGGCGCGGCCCGCGGAGGGCTCCACCGTGCCCAACTGCCACTGCGAAATCTGCTCCTTGAAGGCGGTGGACACCTCCGCCTTGCGGCCCTCCGCCATCAGCTCCTCGGCGAAGAGGTAGGCCATGAGCTGCGACAGCAGCGCGGGCGTGAAGCGCGGGTTGTCGCGGTAGAGCAGCTCCACCAGCGCCTCGCTCAGCTCCTTCGCCGTCTGGTAGCGCGACTCGCGCTCCATGGCCATCGCGTGGGAGATGACCGTCTCGAGGTCCGGGCTCACCGACGGGTTGTTCGCCGACGGAGGCAGACAGTCGCCCGTTAGGATGCGCGGCAGGACGGTGACGAACTCGCCCTCATAGGGACGCTTGCCGCACACCATCTCGTAGAGGACCACGCCCGCCGCGTACACGTCCGTGCGGGCGTCCAAATCCTGCCGGCCCTGCGCCTGCTCCGGGGAGAAGTACGGGTACTTGCCCTTGAGCGTGCCCGGCGACGTCTTCGCCTCCACCGCGCTGGTGGCCTTGGCGATGCCGAAGTCGATGACCTTGATTTCACCTTCGTACGAGATGAGGACGTTGTCCGGAGAGACGTCCCGGTGCACCAGCCCCATCTCCACGTTGTCCTCGCCCACGTGCCGGTGCGCGTAGTCCAGGCCGTCGCACAGCTTGCTCCCCACGTGCAGCGCCAGGGCCTCGGGGAAGCACGTCATTCCCGCGCGCGCCGCTCGACGCAGGACCTTGGAGAGCGGCTGGCCCTGCACCAGCTCCATGGCGATGAAGTACTGGCCGTCCACCTCGCCGAAGTCGAACACCTGGGCGATGTTGCTGTGGCTCATGCTGGCCACCAGCCGCGCCTCGCCGATGAACATCTCGACGAAGTCCGTATCGTCCACGAAGTGCGGGAGGATCTGCTTGATGACGCAGGGCTTCGTGACGCCCGCCGCTCCGGTCATCCGGGCGCGGTAGGTCACGGCCATGCCTCCCGCGGCAATCTTCGAAAGAAGGACGTATTTGCCGAATTGCTGGGGAGTCGGTTCCGCCACGATTACAAGGCCAGTTCAGGACGTTGTGAAACACTGAGCATACTCTTGTTCTACTGAAAGTCCCGGAACGGGCTCGCGTCGCACGCGAAGTTTTCCGTGGGATGGTTGGATCTGCCGGGTGATCCACGCCCCAGGGCTCGAATCCCGTCCCATTCGACGAGGCAGCATCGCTCTCGGACTGAGGGCTGTCGGTTCTCAGAATGATTCGTCGAGGGGATGGATAATCCGGGGTCCGGGAGAATGTCGCGAAGTCCCCCAGTGATTCCAACGAGTTGTGATTCAACGGAGGCGCTCTCACGCTCCGACTGTCAGCTCGCTTCACATTTCTTCACGCAGGTCCGTGCTGCGGAAGGCCGGGGGGCGGTTATGTAGGCCGGCACGGCCCAGGCCGTTGGATGAGGGCGGCCTGGCTCTCTCCAGAGAAACGAGGCGAAGCCCATGGTGTCCGAGCTGTCCCCCCGCTCGTGGCCCCTTGCCGTGGCGGTGGTGGGTGCGTTCCTCGTCCTTCCCGTCCGAGCCCTGGCCCAGGACGCGGAGGCGGAGCCGCTGACGGCGTTTGATCTGCTTGCCCGGAGCCCCCAACTGGGTGGGACGGACATCCCGAGGGACCTGCCAGGTCGCGCCACGGTGGGTGCGCCGAGGCGACCCCGGATGCCCGACGCCACGGTGCCCATGCCCGACCTGGGGAGGCAGTCACCGCTTCCCGCGCCGGAGCTGCTGCGCATGGAGTCACCCGTGCCGAGCCCCTCGTCGGAGCTCCTGGCGCCCGCCTCGGCCGAAGCCGCGGCGAGTGTGTCCGAGGTGCCGATGGGACTGCCCGCGCCGCTGACGCCGCAAGGCCGTCCCGACAGCCCGTTGTCCCCGCTGCCCGCGTCGACGACGGCGCTGCTGGATGCATCCCGCTCGTTCCAGGTGGTGCCCGTGGCGGTGGCGGTGGTGCCGGGGTTGTTGTTCCACGGACTCGCGCCGGCGCTGGCGGGAGACGGGCACACGGCGAAGCGGCTCTTCGCGATGGAGGGCGCGGGGCTGGGGCTCATCGCGCTGGGCGGAGTGCCCATCGCGCTCACGGGGGCGTCGCGGCGCACCATCGCTCCCTTGTACGCGGTGACGCTGGCGGGCTTCAGCGTGTTCGGCATCTCCGCGCTCGCCAATCTCTACTCGGTGGCGTCACCGGCGTTCGACCCGGGAGTGCCCGCGTCCTCGTTGCCGCCGCTGGAGTTCGAGATGGGCTACCAGTACGTGAGCGACACCTCGTTCGACTACGACCACTTCGTGTCGCTGGGCGCGGTGGCGCGCTTCGAGGAGGTGAAGCTGGAGGCCATCGCTCGACTGGCCCCGGATGAAGGCAACACACAGGTGCGGCTGGGCGGTGCGTATCGACTGCTCGGCGAGCCGGAGCGTCGGCGGGCGGGCTCGGATGGCTCGTCGCTGGACGCGGAGCTGTTCGGCCTGTTCCATCGCTTCCCCACGGAGGGCTTCACCGTCGTCGGTGGCGACATGGGTTTCCGAGGCCGCTACGCCATGTCGCGGGTGAGTCCGTCCCTGGCCGGCTCCTTCGCGGAGGCGAGCATCGGCATGGCGCTCCAGGGCTACAGCTATCCGGGCCCGGTGAGTGACGGGAACCTGCACTCGCAGCTGCTCTTCAGCTTTGGCTATGGCGTGTGGCTGGGGCGCGGCGGTGGGCCGTTCAAGGGCGAGGCGATGCTCTTCTATGACCACCGCAAGGACGGCTTCGCGGGCGGGCTGCGCACGCTGGGCGGAGGCGTGGTGGGCAACTTCGGGCTCCGGGGGCGCGCGCTCCTGACCGAGACGTGGGGCGTCGCCGCGGAGTTCCAAGCGGGTGGCGCGCTCGTGGGGCGGCTGTCCCTCATCTATGCGCTGGGAGGTGAGTCATGAGTCGCATCGGTGCCATGGGCGTGCTGTCGGCGCTGCTGATGACGGGGTGCCTGCGGCCCGCGGAGAACCGCGCGGTGCGTGACTCCAAGGTGGGCCGCGCCGAGGGTGGCGGACTGTCGCTGGAGGTGGCGGACGGGCTCGCGGCGGTGCGGAGTGTCGGCTCGGGTGAGGTGACGCTGTGGGGCAATGCCCCGGTCTTCACGGCGCGGGCGACGCTGGACGCGGAGTCGACGTCGGACTGGGTCCTCACGGTGCGCAACGCGATGCCGGACGCGGAGCTGCTCGCGGAGCTGGAGGACGGCGAGGTGCTGGCGGTGGAGCCGGTGCCGCAGGCGCTTCCCACGGTGAAGGCGTGGCGCGTGGGACTGCGTCCGGGCGCGGTGGCCCGGCTTCGAGTCGCGCCTCCGGGGTGGGACTCCACGGCGCCCTTCCGCTTCGCGGCGCTGGCGGACGTGCAGGAGGCATTGCCTCGCGTGGGAGACATCTACGCGAGGCTGGTGAAGGATGACTCGCTGCGCTTCATCCTGTTCGCGGGAGACCTGACGGAGAACGGCACGCGCGAGCAACTGCTGGAGTTCCAGGAGCGCCTGGAGGCGGGCTCGCGCATTCCGCTGTACGCGACGCTGGGCAACCACGAGACCTTCTCGAAGGACGCGGAGGAGTACACGACGCTCGTGGGGCGCGGCAGCCAGAGCTTCGTGTTCCAGGGCGTGCGCTTCACCGTGGTGGACTCGAGCAACGGCACGTTGGACCCCATCGTGGAGGAGCAGCTCGACGGGTGGCTCGCGTCGTCACGACAGGGCACGCACGTGGTGGCGATGCACGTGCCGCCGCAGGACCCCGTGGGCCTGCGGGGCGGCGGCTTCGCGAACCGGGGCGAGTCGGCGGGGTTGGTGGGCAAGCTCGCGCGCGAGGGCGTGGACCTCACGCTCTACGGACACATCCACTCGTATTACTCCTTCACCAACGCGGGCATCCCCGCGTTCATCTCCGGCGGCGGCGGCGCGATTCCGGAGACGTTCGACGGAGTGGGGCGGCACTATCTCGCGGTGGACATCGGCGCGAACGAAGGGCTGCGCGAGGCGTCCCTGGTCCGCGTGGATTGAGGCCCGAAGCGCTGGCACTGAACGAAGCGTCAGCCGGCGGTGTGTGGGAGAAAACGCGGACGGGGCCGACTTTCCGGCCCGGCAGCGTACCCTCTTGATCTGACACTGAACACGTGAGCAGATGCCTCCCCCATCGCGAGGAGCCAGGAGGCCCGCCATGTTCGATTCGAACGACAACGACCCTATTTCCCCGGCGCTGCGTGCGCTGCTGGAGCTGTTCACCACGGAGCTGGCGGAGGTGCGCTTCCCGGACATGAGCGGGGAGGTGCTGGAGGACGCGGCGGCGCAGGTGAGGGTGAAGGCGGAGGCGGTGGCGAAGGCGCAGGCGGCGCTGGAGGCCGCGCGGCAGTCGCTCCACGAGAGCCAGGACGCGTTGCTCCAGAAGGGCCAGCGCGCGCTGGCGTACGCGCGGGTGTTCTCCGAGGAGAACCCTGAGCTGAACACGAAGCTGGACTCCATCCACCTGCCGCGTCCGGTGCGCAAGGGCGCGAAGGTGGAGGGGGTCGCGGCGGAGCCGGTGGCCGCGCAGCACGGCAACGAGGAGAACGCGCCGAAGCGCCGGGGTCGTCCGCCCAAGGTGCGTCCGTCCGCGGGTGCGTCCCTGTTCGCGGAAGGCGCCACGGCGGAAGCCCTGGCCGTCGCGCACGAAGGCAACGGCGTGCTGCCCACGGCGTGATGCGCCTGTGGGGAGGGCCTCCTGAAAAAGCCGAGGCCCGGACGCGAAGCCTCCCCGGAGCCCCCCTCCGGTAGAGACCCGCGGCCGGGCCACGGTGCCGGTCCGCTCCGAGGGCAGCCACGGAGCGGACCGGTTTCAAGCGAGGTGACTCAGTTCTCCGGGAACGCCGTCCAGCCCGCCAGCCAGTTGGTGGTGCCCACCGCGCCGACGAAGCGCGCGCTGGTGTCGAAGCCCGCGCCCGGCGTGGCCGCGTTGTCCGGGTTCAGCAGCGGCGAGCCCGTGCGCGGCGCGAAGTTCGGCGCCGTCAGGTTCGTCGCGTCGGTGAGCTGCGGGTCCTGCGTCTTCACGCCGTTGGCCGCGACGAGAATCTTCTCCGCCTCGTTGAAGCGGCTGACGTCCGCGTCCACCGTCACGCCACCCTCCACCTTCGGGTTCGGCGCGAAGGGGATGGTGTCGTTCAGGTTGGCGTTGTCGAAGAAGAAGGTGTTGCGGATGGACAGCCGAGGGTCGGCCGACTCCTCGGTGAAGAGCGCCGCGGAGGCGGTGCCGTCCACGTCCACGGCCTGGTCCTTGAAGTAGGCGACGACGGCGTTGCGCAGCCGGATGCCCGCGCCGGTGTTGAACACCAGGCCCTCCTGCGAGGGGTTGCCACCCGGGTCCGCGTTGGAGCCGATGAAGCTGGCGTTCCAGATTTCGGGGATGGAGATGGGCTCCTGCGTGGCCGTCGTCTTGTGGCTGGAGGCCTCGATGGCGCGGTCGCCCACGCGGGGGCTCTGCTGCACGACGAGGAACTGGACCTTGCCGGTGTAGCCCAGGTCGTAGTCCAGCGCGTCATCATCCGCCTGGGTGATGACGATGTGCTTGAGCGGCGCGGTGCCGCCGAACATCTCGATGCCGTCATCCAGGCCCTTGTGGACCTGCACGTAGTCGATGTCCGTCCCCGTGCCGCAGCCGCCCACGGTGAGGCCGTTGAGCTCGTTGTTGGGCGCGAGCTCGAAGCCGGCGAACTCGATGCGCGCGTACTTGAGCGTGCCGCAGTTGTGCGCGTCGTCCTGGCCGCCGTACTTCGTGTTGTCATTGCCGCTGGAGGCGAAGAACCCCTCGATGGTCGTCTCGCCGCCGGACACGTTCAGCTTCGCGCGACCGAGCAGCACCACGCCGCCCCAGTTGCCCGGCTCGCGCTGCCCGGGCTCCTTGGAGGACGTGAAGACGATGGGCTTCGCCGCGGTGCCCACCGCGTTGATGCGCCCGTTGCGGGTGATGATGAGCGCGCTGCTCTGGTCACCCTTGATGATGGCGCCCGCCTCGATGGTCAGCGTGCCGCTGGTGACAAAGACATACTTCTTCAGGACGTAGGTGTTGCCCGTCTTCCACGTCGTGTCCGCGGTGAGGTCCTGCGCCACTTCCACCGTCTCGGCGTCGGGCTCCTCGATGGGCGGGTCCACCGGGGTCTTGTCGTCGTCGCCGCAGCCAGGGCCAATGACAAGGCTGGACAGGATGAAGAGGGAGGCAAACAAGCGCTTCATGGCGAGACTTCCTTTCGGGAGGGAAACTACAGGGAGAGGCCGAGCGACGCGGAGAACGCGAGGCCCGGGCGGTACTGGACGAGGGCGATGTCGCCCTGCTGGAGGGTGATTCGGGAGTTGAGGAGGTTGGACGCGGTCAGCTTGAGCTGCATGGCCTCGGTGAGCTTCTGGGTGACGGCCAGGTCCATGCGGTGGAACGGCTGCTCGTAGACGTCGGGCAGGTTGTCGGTGCCCACTTCGCTGATGCGGCGGCCGTAGACGTTGTAGAGCAGCGCCACTTCCGTGCCGCTCTGGGGCCGCTCGTAGCCGAGGTTGACGTTGACGACGTAGGGCGACTGGCCCTGCTGCGGACGCTTGGCGTTGGTCTGCAGGCCCTGCAGCGAGCCCAGGTCGATTTGCGACTGGATGAGCGTGAGGTTCGCGCCCAGCTTGAACGGCTGGAGCGCCGGGGTGATGCGGCCCAGCGAGGTGCGCGCCTCCAGCTCCAGGCCGTAGGTGTTCGCGGCCGGCGTGTTCTCGAAGTTCATGTCGCCGGAGCCCACGGAGTTGATGACGCGCTCGATGGGATTCAGGAAGCGCTTGTAGAAGACGCTCGCGGCGAGCACCTCGTTGTCGCCGGTGAACCACTCGACGCGGGCGTCCACGTTGTGGATGCGCGTCTGCACCAGCTCCGGGTTGCCGGAGATGTTGCGGCGGCGCACGAAGTCGTAGAACGAGAAGGGCGCCAGCTCGCGGAAGGTGGGCCGCGCCAACGTGTAGCTGTAGCCCGCGCGCAGGTTCACCGTGGGGGTGAGCGCGTAGATGGCATTGAGCGTGGGCAGCCAGTCCAGGTAGTCGACGTCGTTCCGGGACGCCTCCACGCCGGTGAACTGATTGAGCGCCGTCAGCTTCTGCTGGGAACTCTCCAGTCGCACGCCACCGACGAGGCGCAGGGCCTCGGTGGCCTTGACGTCGGCGGTGACGTAGCCGGCGAAGACGCCAAGTGACGCGTCATACGCGTCCGAGTCCGGACGGGTGCTCTCCTGGATGCGCATCCCGTTGCCCAGGTACTCCGCGCCGAAGAGCGTCTCGGGCGGCAGGAAGCGGTCCACGTCCGAGTTGGGGGAGATGCCGTAGCGGAAGCGGCGGGCGCGGAAGTCGCGGAAGGACAACTGCGTCAGGACGCCCACCTTCAGGCGCACGTCCGCGAGGGGCACGGTGATGTTGACGCTGCCACCGAAGGACGTCTCGCCCAGGTCGGCGAAGAAACGCTCGCCGCTGTTGGCCTGGTTGGGGAACGACATGCCGCCGGACGGGTTGCCCAGGTTGTCGCTGTAGAGCGAGTCGCGCGTGTCCGGCTCGTCGCGGTCCACGCGGGACAGGTTGGCCTGCCAGTCCACCTCCGAGTCGCCGAAGAGGCCGATGCGGTGGAAGCCGCGGAGCTGGTTGAAGGAGAGCTGCCGGACGACGAACTGGAGGCGGCTGCCCTCGTACCGGTCACCCTTGAGCGTGTCCACGCCGACGCTGGTGGTGGTGCGCGTCTCGGTGCCTCGGGTGAAGAGGCTGAAGAGGGTCAGCTCGTTGTCGCGGTCCAACTGGTAGCCGACGCTGGCGAGGCCGCTCAGGTTGGCGACTTCGGTGCCCAGTTGTGTCTGGGCGTCGTCGTAGCTGACGAAGTTGCCCTCCAGGTCGTAGGAGGCCTTGCTGTACTGCGTGAACTGGGTGTTCTCGCGGTGGCCGTAGTTGACGGTGGCCAGGTAGCCCAGGCGCTGGTTGTCGAAGCGCAGTGTGTCGCCGAGCGACGCGCTCAGGCCGATGTTGGGCAGCGCCGTCTTGCTGCGCGCGTTCCACACGTTGTTGAAGCTCTCCCACTGGCGTTCTTGTTCGGCGAGCGACTCGTTGCCGTTGCCGAGCGCGTGGTCCGTGGGGATGGCGCTGGGCAGCCGGCGGCTGCCGCCGGGGAAGCCGAGGAACTCCATGCCGCCACCGCCGGTCTGGGTGTTGCGTGCCTGGCCCGTGGTTTCGGTGTCGCCGCCGAAGGTGAGGCGCGGCTTGAACTCGAACTGGCTGGGATAGGTGTTGGTCTCGATGAGGAGCGCGCCGCCGCCGAAGGAGCCGGGCAGGTCGGCGGTGTAGCTCTTCACCACGTTGAGGTTGGCGAGCAGCGAGGTGGGGAAGAGGTCCAGCGGGACGCTGGGCTCATCGGGCTCGGGGCTGGGCAGCAGCGCGCCATTGAGCAGGGTGGTGATGTAGCGCCCGCCCAGGCCGCGCAGGTAGACGTAGCGGCCGTCGACGACGGTGGCGCTGACGACGCGCTTGACGGCATCGGAGGCGCTGGAGTCGGGTGTGCGGGCGATTTCCTGGGCGCTGATGGCGTCGGAGACGGCGGCGGCCTTCTTGCGTTCCTGGAGGAGGGCGCCTTCCGCGCGACGGTCGGCGCGGGCCTCGACAACGACCTCCTGCACGGCGCCTACGTCCGCGCCGAGCGCGACGTCGAGCTTGGTGGCCTTGCCCTCCGTGACGATGACGCCGGTGATGCGGCGGCCCTGGTACACGTCGTAGAAGACGCGCAGGTCGTACTTGCCGGGCGGCAGCGCGAGTCGGTAGTTGCCGTCCAGGTCGGTGAGCGTCTGCTTCTGCGCGCCCGTGACGACCTTCACGGTGGCCTCGATGAGGCCCTCCTGGTTGGCCTCGTCGACGACCTTGCCGTGGATGCCCGTGAAGCCCGGGGGCGGCGCGGAGGACTCGGCCAGCATGGCCTCGTCATCGGTGGCCGAGGCGTCGGCGGGCTGCGCGGTGGCGGGCTCACCTTCAACAGGCTGCGCGTCCGGCGACTGCACCGTCGCGGGAGCCCCGTCGACAGGCTGCGCGTCCGGCGACTGCACCGTCGCGGGAGCCTGCACGGCGCCGTGCGGCTGAGCGATGGCGGGAGCCTGCTCGGCGCCCGGACTCTGCGATCCGTTCGACTGCGTGGTGGCGGGAGCCTGCGTGGCGCCCGGACTCTGCGATCCGTTCGACTGCGTGGTGGCGGGAGCCTGCGTGGCGCCCGGCGTCTGCACCGTCGCGGGAGCCTGCACGGCGCCCGGCGTCTGCGTGCCGTTCGGCTGCGCGGTGGTGGGAGCCTGCACGGCGCCCGGCGTCTGCGAGCCATTCGGCTGCGTGGTGCCCGGCTGCTGGGGAGAGGTCGGCGTGGGGGAAGGAGGAGGTGGCTGTGATTGCTTGGCTCCGTCGGCGGCCGGGGCCATGCCGGGAGCGGCGGGACGCAGCTCCTCGGACGGCGGCGCCTGGTTGTCCGTCACGGGCGGGACGACCTGCGTCTCCGTGCCCGACGGAGTGCTCTCCGAGCCAGGAAGGGAAGGGGTTTGACCGAGGGCGAGCCCGGGCGAGGTGATGAGTATGAGCGCTGCCACGAGGGCGCGCTGAAGGCTTGCGCGAGACAACACGGCTCTCCTTGCCAACGGTCGCGCTGTAAACAACGCGAGTCGCATGGCATTGGAATGGATGGCTTGTGACGATTCAGGCGGCGGATCGAAAACTCGAGGTCACGACCCGCCGCCAGGCGGACACTTCAGTCCGCGAGCTTGTCCGGCAGCACGCCCACGGTGAGATTTCCTCCCCGGGCGAGGTCCAGCACTTCCATGGCGGCGCCGTAGGGCACGTCGTCGCCCGCGTCGAAGAACACGATCTTGTCCGGGCGCGCGTTGAGCATGCGCTGCAGTCGCGCGACGACCTGCTCGCGCGGGACTTCCTCCCGGTTGATGCGCAGCACGCCTGAGCGGTCCACCGTGAGCACCACCGGTGGCAATGCGTCGGGCGGAGGGGGAGGTGGCTCGTCCTGCTTGTCGCTCTTCGCGGGCACCGTCATCCACATCTGCTTGGTGAGCAGCGGGGTGACGACCATGAAGATGATGAGCAGCACGAGCACCACGTCCACCAGTGGCGTCACGTTCATCGTCGGGCGAAGGCCGCCCGCTTTGCCGCCTCCGAGGTCGAATGCCATGGCGCGCTCCTACTTCTTCCTGTCGATGACCTGCAGGTTGATGCCCGGGAAGCCCAGGTCCTGCATGCTCTTGAAGACGCCCCGCACCTCGGAGTAGCGCACGCCCCGGTCCGCCTTCAGCACCACCGGCGAGTCCGGCTTCTTCTCGCGCAGGGCCTTCAGCTCCACGAGCAGCGCGTCCCTCTTGAGCTCCTTGCGGTCCATGAAGATGGCGCCGTTGGCGGCCAGGCTCACCGTGGTCGGCTCCAGCTCCTTGTTCTCCTTGTCCGGGTTCGTCGCGGCGGGCAGCTCCACGGACGCGCCCGACTCGATTTGGGGCGTGACGACCATGAAGATGATGAGGAGGACGAGCACCACGTCGACCAGCGGCGTGACGTTCATCTCCGGGGTGATGCTGCTACGCCGGGCGGACATCGAGCCCCTCCCGGCGCGCCACGGTCTCCGGACCGGTGGCCACCGCGCCGTTGTTCACGCCGCCGCGCTTGTCGGCCGGCATGTCCTCCAGGTGGTCCATCAGCTCGCTGCGCGCGGCATCCAGCGAGAGCTGGAGCGCGTCCGCGCGAGTGGAGAGGAAGTTGAACATCAGCACCGCGGGGATGGCGACGAGCAGGCCCAGCGCGGTGACGACGAGCGCCTCGGCGATGCCGGCGGACACCGCGCCCAGGCCGCCGGAGCCCTCCTTGGCGATGCCGGCGAAGGCCTCGATGATGCCGACCACGGTGCCGAGCAGTCCGACGAACGGCGCCACCGAGCCCACCGTGGCGAGCAGCGACATGCCGCGCCGCACGTCCGCGCTGACGCGGTCATTGATGCGCACCAGCTCGCGGCGGGTGAGCTCCACCGGGCCCAGCTTGCCCGCGGGCTGCTTCGACTTCGCGAGGAACGCCTTCATGCCGCCGCCGAGCAGCACGGCCAGGTGGCTGCCCTTGGTGCCCTCGGCCTCCTTCACCAGCGCTTCGTGCTGGTGCTGCATGAGGAGCTGACCGGCGCGAGCCGCGAAGGCACGCGAGGTGGCGCGGGAGCGGAAGAAGACGAACAGCCGCTCGAAGAAGACGGCGAGGGACGCGACGGCGAAGAGCATCAGCGTCCAGGCGATGCCCAGGGCGAACACGCCCATGTGGTTGTAGATGTCGCGAAGATTGAAGTTCATGGCGATGTGCTCCTGGGGGGCAGGTGCGGGTGAGTCAGACGGCCTACGACTTGAGACGGAACGGAACCTTGAAGATGCGGAAGACGGCGGTGGGGCGGCCCTCGACGACGGCGGGCTTGAAGCGCCACGTGCGCACGGCGGAGAGCGCCGCGCTGGCGAAGGGCTCATCACCACGCATGACCTTGAGCTGGGTGACGCGGCCATCCACCTCGACGACGCCCTTGAGGATGACCATGCCCTCCTGACCCTTGGAGCGGGCCTCGGAGGGGTATTCGGGAATGAGATTGGACTCGAGCGGCTCCGGCGCGGTGGCCGACTCCGGCAGGTTGATGGGCGCCGCGCGACCACCTCCGGCCGAAAGGCCCTCGCCGCTACCGGTGCCGCCCACCCGGCCGCCCGGCACGAGCGCGCCGGTGCCGCCCACGGCGATGGGCGCGGCGGCCACCGTCTCCGTGGCGGACGGAAGACGACGTCCGTGCCCTTCTTCTCCTGGATGACCTCGCGCACCTTGCCGGCGAAGGAGACGACGGCGACTCCGATGAGCACGAAGACCGCGACGGACGCCGTGGTGGAGAGCGCGAACCTTCGCGCCGAGGCAACATCGGAGGCGCTGTCGAACGTTTCGAACATGGCTGACGCGCATATAGCGACGCCATGTTTCAGGGGTGTCCGGACCCCGTGACACTTTCAGGCCAGGAAGATGACGGATGCGTCACGGCGCCCGCATGCCACGCAGGGTGCGAGGCAAACGGGCGAGAGTGTCACCGAGCGTCATCGCGCGAGGCGCACCTTGTTGGCGGATCTGCCACAACATGGCGATCAGCAACGCGGAGTACACGAGCGCGAAAGGGCGCATCAGCAGCACGTCGCGAGACCAGTCGAACCCCAATCCCTTGTCGGAGAACATGGTGCCGATGACGGCAATGACTCCGACGAGGGTGAGGTTGGAGCGGAAGCGGCCCTCGGTGGCGGCGCGCACCAGCGGCCAGGCGAGCACGTAGTTGGCGCGCCAGCCCAACGGTGACAGGAGCGTCACGCCCAGGCAGCACAGGGCCAGCAGGTCCGCGGGGCCCGGCCGCGCCCACAGCACGCCCGCGAGGAACAGGGCGATGGCGACGAACTGGGCCAGGGTGATGGCGAACGAGGGCGGCGTGGCGACGGAGCCCGGGTGGAACAGGGTGATGAGCAGCGTGGGCAGGCCCTGCGCATTGGTGCTGAGCACCCAGGGGGGCGTGGTGCGGGCGAGCGTCTCGCTCCACATCTGGAACTGGGTGAGGGTGCCGTCCCAGCCATAGCGCGCCAGGGTGGGCAGCGAGAGCACGACGCCGAAGACGGCGGTGGCGCCGATGACGCGCCAGTGGCGGCGCCAGAGAAAGAACAGACCGATGAGCGCGGCGGGGGGCTTGAGGAGGAAGGCCACCGCGAAGGCCGCGCCCGGTCGCCACACCTGGCCGCGCTCGGCGCCGAGCGCCGAGACGACGACGAGCAGCAGCATGACGACGTCGACCTGGCCATAGAACAGCTCGAAGGTGAAGGCGGGCAGCAGGGCGATGGTGGTGAGCGCGGGGGCCCAGGCCCACGGCGCGGCCTCACCAGGGCCGTGCGGCGAGCGGCGGGTGAGGCGGGCCACGGCCACGAGCGCGAGGATGGAGCCGACGTTCCACAGCGCGACGGCCATGCGCGGGGGAAGGAAGCTGAAGGGGATGAAGAGGGGCGTGGTGACGGGCGCGTACTTGAACGGCATGGTGCCGTCGGAGACGCGGTAGAGGTCCGTGCCCTCGATGAAACGCTCGGCTGCGGTGAGATACACGCGGAAGTCCACGCCACGGCGAGGGTGCTGACCCACGGCGACGGCGGCGACGAGCAGCACCGCGAGCACCAACCACCAGAGCCAGCGGGCCCACTTCGTGGAGGTGTACTTCGCGGGGCTGGAAGCGTCGCTCAGCGCGCTCGCGGATTGGGACGAGGTCGTCACGGGGCCAGGCTCCCGGGTTCGAGGACAGGGGAGTGGACGGGCCCATTCACGCGGGGTGTGGGCGAAGGGCGGGGAAGGCCGTGGTGTCGGCACGGCCCCGGGGCGTCGACGGGCATCGAGGAGGCGGGG
>NZ_VIFM01000270.1 GCF_006636215.1 Myxococcus llanfairpwllgwyngyllgogerychwyrndrobwllllantysiliogogogochensis
GGCCGGGGGCCTGGGGTCCTGGCCCAGAATGATGCGGCGCTCCTGGAAGGCGGCGGCGACGCCTGGACCCCCGCCGAGCAGGCCCACGGCGATGGCCAGGGCGAGGCTCAATTCGAAGCCGGGGACCCCGAAGAGGGGGAGGAGGACGAGGGCCGAGCCGCCGCCCGCCAGCAGGAGCAGGGGGGCCAGGACGGCCGGGCGGCGCGACAGAGCGCGGGCACGGGTGAGGACTTGCTCCATGGCCTCACCTATACTCCCCAGCCGCATGTCCGAACAGAAGACAGGTCCCGAGCACCGCCAGCACGGGCGCGCGCCCATCGAGCTGAAGGTCGACTACAAGAAGCTCAACTCGTTCTTCGCGGACTACACGAAGAACATCAGCAAGGGTGGCACGTTCATCAAGACGAAGAAGCCGCTGCCCATCGGCACGCGCTTCCTCTTCAAGCTGACGGTGCCGCACCGGGAGGCGCCCTTCGAGTTGTTGGGCGAGGTGGTGTGGTCCAAGGCGGACGGCGACGAGCCGGGCATGGGCATCCGCTTCATCTACAGCAGTGATTCGCAGCGGGTGGAGTTCGAGACGGTGGTGGAGCGGCTGATGTCCGACAGTCTCGGGCCGGAGCTCACCGAGAAGTTGCTCAACAAGCCGCTGCATCCCCAGCACCCATGAAGACGCCTCGTTGGCTCGCGCCCCTGCTCCTTCCGCTGCTGCTGGGCGCCTGCCAGCAGGAAGCGCAGGGCCAACAGCCTTCCACGCCTCCGGCCCCCGTGCGACCGCCTGTCACCGACGTCACCTCGAAGGACTATGTGAGCCCGCCGTTGCCGCGTGCGCATGTGCGGCTCAAGGACGCCTTTGGCGGGGTGCATCGGGTGGAGGTGGAGGTCGCCGCCACGCCGGATTCCCGTCAGCGCGGGTTGATGTGGCGCACGGAGCTGGCGGAGGGGAAGGGCATGTTGTTCCTCTTCCCGTCGCAGGAGATGCAGGGCTTCTGGATGCGCAACACGCTCATCTCCCTGGACATCATCTTCATCACCTCGGACCTGCACATCGCGGGGGTGGTGTCGCGCGCGGTGCCGAAGACGCTCGACTCGCGTTCGGTGGGCGCGCCCAGTCAGTACGTGCTGGAGGTGCCCGCGGGCTGGGCGGAGAAGAAGGGCGTGCGCAAGGGCGCGCAGGTGGAGTTCGAGGGCGTGTCGACCATTAGCATCGCCCCCTGACTTCGGTGCTCGTTGCCCGTGCGTGACGTTGCGCGCGCGTGACGTGATGAAGAAGTGACGCACTGAACAAGCCGCTGCCACATGGCCTCCTCAGGATGCGCTCGCGCCCGGACACGCTCGTGTCGGGCGCGAAACCCCTGGAGGAAGTGCTTCATGTCTTCACGACTGCTGCGGCTCGCGACCGGCGCGATGCTTCTGGGTAGCACCCTGTCCATCACCGCTTGCGAAGGTGACACGGGCCCCGCCGGTCCCGCTGGCTCCAACGGACAGGATGGCGCGGATGGACAGCCCGGCACCCCGGGTGACGATGGCGACCCCGGCGAGAACGGTGGGCCCGGCCCCGCGGGCCCCGGTTCCCAGGGACAGCCTGGCCCCGGTGCCGTGACGCGCGCCCCCGGTGTGGAGGCCGGCACCCCACTGTCTTCCGTCATCGCGCTCACGTTCCGTGGAGACCTGGGCACCGGCGCGACGAACCTCGCGGAGTACGTGAAGGCTCGCGTGGACCAGTTCGTCGCCGGCTCGCTGCCGACACCGCTCGTCTTCCCCTTGCCTCCCGCGTCGACCGACTCGGTGCGCACGGTGCCGGGCCTGTTCTCCTCCACGGTCATCAAGTGGATGGACCCCATCACCTTCAGCAAGACGGGTGCTCGTTTCGGCGCCAACGTCGACTACATCGCGTTCTTCGGTGACGGCTGGTCCGCCCAGGGCAACGCGCCCCAGTTCAAGGGGAGCGGCTCGGCGGGATGGATGTGGATCAACCACGAGTACATCTCCGGCACGAAGCCCCGCGTCGGCACCGCACCCATCGGCCAGCACCTGGACTTCGCGCGCTTCCTGCGCAACAGCGGGACGTTGTCCAACTCGGTGACGGATGGCACCACGTGGCAGGACGACGCGCTCATCGCCTACAACAAGGAATGGAAGAAGCAGGTGGGCGGCACCTGGATTCGCGTGGTGCAGGACCCGGCCACCGGCGAGTGGGCCGTGGACCGCAACGCGGGCAACCTGCGCTACGACGCCTCCAGCACGACGCTGGCGAAAGTCGTCGGCATGACGCTGTCCGGCGTGGACCGTGACGACTCCGGCGCCGACCTGGCCTCGGGCGTGGTCGCCGGCACGCACTCCAACTGCTCCGGCGGACAGACGCCGTGGGGCACCATCTTCACGGGCGAGGAGAACGTGCAGGGCGTCTACGGCGATCCGGAAGGTGGCCTGTGGACCGGGAAGAACGACTGGATTCCCAACGCGCCCGGCATGGTGACGGGGGCTCCGCTCGCGCCGGACTTCTCGTCTCCCACGTCGGGCGACATGATCAGCTCCGACTCTCGCTCGTCGCACCGGAAGGACGGCTACGGCTTCCTCACCGAAATCGACCCGGGCCAGCCGGCGGACCTCTGGTACGGCAAGGACGCGTCGAAGCCCGGCGCGGGCCACCGCAAGCTCGGTGTCATGGGCCGCGCCCACTGGGAGAACGCGGCCTTCGTCGTCGACGCGAACTGGAAACTGCTCGTCGACCAGCCCATCGTCATCTACGGCGGCGATGACCGCCGAGGCGGGCGCATCTTCAAGTTCGTCTCCAGCCGTCCGTACACGGCGGGCATGACGAAGGCGGAGATTCGCGCGCTGCTCGACCAGGGCACGCTCTACGCCGCGCACTTCGCCGGCCTGGACAACGGCACCGGGGACACGCTGGTGGGCGGTGTCATCCCCACCGAGCAGGCGCCTGGACAGGGGCGCTGGGTGGCGCTGAGCCTGGACAGCGCGGACCTCGCGCCGAACGGCGAGGCGCTCGGGCAGCCGACGATGACGGTGGGCACCGCGCTGCGCGACGTCAGCTACAACGCCATTGGCGGCTTCACGGACGACGACCAGGTGCGCAAGCTGCTGTGGACGGCGGCGAACAAGGTCGGCGTCATGGAACTCAACCGTCCCGAGGACCTCGAGTGGAACCCGAAGGACCCCAGCGGCACGCCGCTGCTGTACGTGGCTTTCACCGAGCACGGCGACCCGACGGCGCTGGACCAGCAGGGCCGTGTCGCCACCGCCACGCGAGGGCCTGATGGGGCCTGGGTGACGAAGGCGCGCGGCGCCACGGACAACCGGGCGACGGACCGGGTGGGCTCCATCTTCGGCATGCGCGAGGCCAACCCGGCGGCACCGGGCGGCTCGCGGACGTTCACCTTCTTCCGCGTGTGGAAGGGCGAGACGGCGGCGACGAGCGCCATGCCGGAGTTCTCCGCGGCCAAGCCGGACAACCTCGCCATCGACCGTGACGGCGGGGTGTGGTTCGGCACCGACGGCAACTTCGGCGTCAACAAGGTGGCCGACGGCGTCTACTACCTGAACCAGAGCCCGGCGCATCGGGACAGCGCGTACTTCCGCAAGGCCTTCCGCGTGCTGTCCATGCCGAGCGACGCGGAGGCCACCGGCCCCGCGTTCAGCGCGGACATGAAGACCCTGTTCGTCAGCGTCCAGCATCCGGGCGAGGACAGCTACAGCGTCTGGCCGTAGTCGCGCGCCCGTCCAGGAGAACGACACCCATGCCCATCATGTCGAAGGGAGGCGCCAGAGGCGTCCTCGTCCTGTGCCTCGCGCTGGGAAGCCTGCTCGCCTCCGCGGGGGTGTGGAGGCAGCGTGGTTCCACGCGCATCCCCGAGCCTCCCTTCGACCCGCTCGCGCAAGCCCTGGCGAGCGGGAGCACCGTGGCCAACCGTGAGGCCCCCATTCCGTCCATGTGTTACACGAAGACGGAAGGTGTCTCGAACCCCTGTTGGACGTGCCACACCGGGGGCGTCGGCTTCAACGTCATGGACGACGAGTCCTTGCAGGCCGAGTACGCCTTCAGCGACGTGGGCCTGCTGAACCAGTGGAGCAACCTCTTCGTCGACCGCACCGCCGCGCTCGCGGACATCTCCGACGACGAGGTGCTGAAGTACATCCGCGAGGACAACTACGCGTCACTGCGCGAGTCGTTGCTCCAGCGTCCCGGTGGCTTCAAGGGCTGGGTGCCGGACCTGAACCTCTCGCGAGGCTTCGACGCGGAGGGCTTCGCGCTCGACGGAAGTGGCTGGCGAGCCGTCCGCTACAAGCCGTTTCTCGGCACGTTCTGGCCGACGAATGGAAACACGGACGACGTCTTCATCCGGCTCCCGGAGGTGTTCCAGCGCGACGCCGACGGAACGCTCTCGCGAGACGTGTACCGGCTCAACCTCGCCATCCTCGAAGCGGCGATGACGGTGGACCCCGGGCTGCTGGAGGTGGCGGCGGCGCGGCGACGGGTGGAGCCGGTGGACGAGCGCTCGGGGGGCGTGGATGTGAATGGGGACGGCGTGTTGACCTCCGGTGTCGAGGAGGTGCGCGGCCTGCCGAAGACCTACGCGGGAGGCGCCGCGAGAATCGCCGTGCGCCGGGACTTCTATCCGCGCGGCGTCGAGTTCCTCCACACCGTGCGGTACGTGGACCCGGATGCGCCCACGTTGTTGTCGGCGCGCATGAAGGAGGTCCGCTACTCGCGCAAGGACGAGGAGTACGCGGGAGACCAGGTGATGGCCTTCTATGCGGCGGAGCAGGAGAAGAAGCTGCGCAACCGGCTGCCCGCGTTTCCGGGCACGCCCGAGCTGGGGCTCATCAACGAGTTCGGCTGGCGCCTCCAGGGCTTCATCGAGGACGCGAAGGGCCGCCTGCGGGTGCAGACGTTGGAGGAACACGCGTTCTGCATGGGCTGTCACACCAACCTGGGCGTGACGGTGGACCAGACCTTCGGATTCCCGCGCAAGGTGCCGGGCAGGGAAGGGTGGCGGCATCAAGACCTGCGCGGCATCCCCGACGTGCCACAGGTGGGCCATGCGAAGCCGGAGGTGCTCACGTACTTCGAGCGGGTGAAGGGCGGCGACGAGTTCCGCGCGAACGAGGAGCTGCTCACGCGCTTCTTTCCGAAAGGCACGGTGGATGAGACGTCCGTGCGCCGGGCCGCGCGGGGAGGGGACAAGGACCTGGCATGGCTGCTGACGCCGTCGCGCGAGCGGGCCGTGGCCCTGGGCCGCGCGTACATGGTGCTGGTGCGTGAGCAGGGCTTCACGAAGGGCCGCGACACGCTGCTGGCGCCTCCGAGGAACGTGCTGCCCCAGGTGGAGAACGGCTCCACGGGACTGGAAGACGCGGGCCTCATCTTCGAGGACGGTCGCCTGCACCTCGCGTGGGAGTGAGCCGGGCCTACTTCGCCGTGTGGCGCTCCACGAGCTCGGTGGCGCGCAGCAGCAACTGCTTCATGGTGACGGTGCCCAGGAACTCGCCCTGTGCATCCGTCACCACCACGGGGTCGTAGACGGCCTCCGGCGCGCGCGCCATCGCCAGTCCAACGAGCGCCGTCACCGCCATCTGGTCCTCGACCACCAGCGGAAGCTCTTGCCGCCCGCCACCCGCCGCGAGGCTCCGCCGTGTCACGAGCGTCTGGGGCCGCGCGCCGTCCAGCACCACCACGTGGTCCACCTGCGGCGCATCGCGGAAGAGGTTCGTCACCGCCTCTGACGTCGCCGTCGCATCGGCCGTGGCCCGGCGAATGACGAGACCGCCCACCGTGCTGTCATCCGCGCGCTCGCGCAGGAGCAGCGCGCGCATGGCCACGCGACGTCGCGCCTCGAAGGCCTCCGTGGGACGTCCGGGAATCGGCGCGGGACGGGCGAGCAGATATCCCTGCGCGTGACGGATGCCCAGCCGCAGCAGCACCGTCATCTCCTCCCACGTCTCCACGCCCTCGGCGATGAGGATGGCGTCCACGCTGGAGGAGAACGCCACCAGCGACTTCACCAGGTGCTGCCGGTAGTCGTGCAGGTGGATGTCCCGCACCAGGGCCTGGTCCAGTTTGATGAAGCGCGGCACGCAGTGCACCAGCGTCACCAGTCCGGAGTGTCCCGCGCCGAAGTCATCCAGCGCGAGCCCGAAGCCCTGCTCCGAGCACTCACGCGTCAGGCGCTGCAGCAGCGCACCATCCTCGATGACCGCCTTCTCGGTGAGCTCCAGCACCAGATGCCGGGGCCCCAGCCCGTGCCGCTCCAGGAGCGCCAGCGTGGAGCCATCCCCGAAGCGCGGGTCGCTCAACACGTCCGGACTCACGTTGAAGAAGAAGGGCGCGCGCCGCTGGTCCTCCGGCAACGTGGAGATGCGGCGCAGCGCGGACGTCCAGCACGCGCGCTCCAGCTCCCACGTGTAGCCCGACATCCTCGCGTGCGTGAACAGCTCGTGCGGTGACTCGAGCGTTCCCTGTCCGCGCGACAGCACCTCGTGTCCGATGACCTCGCCATCTCGCAAGTCGACGATGGGCTGGAAGGCGGAAGTCACCCCGGGCTCGGAGCCGTTCCACAACCAGAGAGGAATCGGACCGGGCTGTCGGACGAGGGGGTGGGTCATGACGGGGCAAATGTTACCTGACGGTACCCACGTCTACAGTTCATGCCTGCGCACTACCGTCACAACTCTTACTCAGCGTACGAGCCGACGGCCTCCCACCGGCTCGATTGGCCCTGACATCCGGGGAATCCTGCTCATGGGACGCGAATTCGAGAATCCGCGCCTGCTTCGGAGGGCCCCTCCTCGACGGGTTGGACCGGGTTGACAGCCGAGGGCGAGTCCGTCCGGACGGGCTCGGGGACCTGGGCCAGCGTCGCCTGGGTGGCCACCGCGTCCAGGCTCTGACCTTCTTCCCACTGCACGGAGGACAGCGCGCGGAACCGACGCGCGAGCGATGACAGCTCCGCGGCCTTGAGCTGGGCCTGTCCACTGCGCAGCGACAGCAGTGCCACGCGCGCGCGCTCCAGCAGGGCGACTTCCGCGCGCAGCCTCGCGAGGATTCGCTCGCGTCGCAGCTTGAGTTCTCCCAGCCGCTCGACCTCTTCCGCCAGCGACGCGGCCGCGGACTCCAACTGTCGACGCGCCACCGCATCCGTGCTGGCCTTGGCGCTGCGTTCCAGCTCCGCGCGCTCGGCCTGCAGCTCCGCCTGGGCGCGCTCCTCGAGCTGCGCTTCCACGCCAGCCCACTCGGAGGCCAGCTCCACCGCGTCGCGAGTGATTCTCGCCAGCGTGCGGGCCAGCTCTTCTCGGGCGGGCTCTCGGGGCAACAACGCGAGCGACTGACCGCACTGGCGATACAGCGCGAGCGCGCGCTCACACTGCGTCCGGAAGTCACCGGCCAGTCGGGGAATCAGCTCCTCGGCGCGGGCCTCCACGGGGTCCGCGGTGAGGGCCAGGTGCGCGGCCACCGAACTCAGCCCCACGAAGAGTCCCAGGATGGCGCCCGTCGCTCCCGCCGCGAGCAGCGCGGGCGTGGCCAGGTCCGCCAGCCGCGCGGAGAACACGCGGGCAATCTCCACGCCGCCCAGCGTGAGCCCCGCGCTCAGCAGCGCGCCGAGCCCCAGGTGCACGAGGGTGGGGCGCGCCTCCGCCACCTGTCCCTCCACGCCCTTCTCGCTCAGCCGCGCGCGCACCAGCAGAGAGCCCGCCGCCGCCGCGCTGCACGCCACCGTCCAGGCGGGCGCCATTCCCAGCGCATACGGCACCGCCGTCAGCACCACACCCAGTCCCCCCAGGAGGATGCGGTCCCAGCGGTCTCCCTGGGCACACGCCAGCACCACGGCGGCGGGCACGAGCCAGGCCAGCGGCAAGGGCAGTCCGATGCGAGCGGTGACGAGCTGCAACAGGCCCGCGCCGGCCCCCGCGGCGAGGGCGCGCGTCACGGTGCGCTCAAAGGCTTCGCGGTGGTGCAACTGCAAAATGGTGGCGTTCATCGACACTCCGGACCCGGAGGAGGCCCAAGGGACTCCCCCTTTCACGTACGGGCGAATTAAAAGGTCTGCCGGATGAAAGCCCCCCCTGTCCCCGTGGTGATGCGCGCGCTGGTCCTCAAGGCCTATGACGGGCGGCCGGAATCCCTCCAGGTGGAGCGCCGCGCCGTTCCCCGACCTTCCGCGAAGCAGGTGCTGGTGCGCATGGCGGCGTCGCCGATCAACCCGGCGGACCTCCAGTTCGTGCGGGGCCAGTACGGGGTGCGCAACGCGCTGCCCACGGTGCCGGGCTTCGAGGGCAGTGGCACGGTGGTGGCCTCGGGAGGCCTGGCGGGGCAGTTGCTCGTGGGGCGTCGCGTCGCGTGTGTCGCGCCCGTGGGCGGAGATGGCCTGTGGGCGGAGTACGCGGCGGTGCCGTTGCAGCAGTGCATCCCCCTGCGCGCGCACATCACCTTCGAGCAGGGTGCCAGCCTCTTCGTGAACCCCTTCACCGCGTGGGTGCTGATGGAGCGCGCGCGCGAGGGCGCGCACGTGGCGCTGGCGCAGACGGGCGCGGCGAGCAGCGTGGGGCGGATGCTGGGCGCGCTGGCGCGGCGGCGAGGCGTGCCCATGGTGCACGTGGTGCGGCGCGCGGAGCAGGTGGACCTCTTGCGCGGCCTGGGCGCGGAGCACGTGCTGAGCAGCGACGAGCCGGAGTTCCAGGAGCGGCTGCGCCTCATGTGTCACCAGCTCAAGGTGTCACTCGCCTTCGACGCGGTGGCGGGGCGGCTGACGGGTCAGTTGTTGGGCGCCTTGCCCGAGGGCGGTCGCGTGACGGTGTATGGCGCGCTGTCGGAGCAGGAGTGCCGCTTCGACCCGGGCGACGTCATCTTCGGGCGCAAGACGGTGGACGGCTTCGCGCTTTCTGAGTGGGCGCGGCGGGGCTTCGGCCGCGAGCAGCTCAAGGCGCTGATGGGCGTGCCGTCCCTGGTGGGCCGTGAGCTGGAGACGCCGGTGCGCGCGCGGCTGCCGCTGGAGTCGGCGGGGGATGCGGTGCGCATCGCCTCGGCGGACATGACGTCCGGCAAGGTGCTCTTCATGCCGGAGCAGGGGTCGATGGTGTGAAGGCCGCTCAGGCCTTGTCGCGGGAGATGGGGCCGAGCTTCGCCTTCGTCACCCGCAGGTAGTCGGCCGGCGCCAGCACCAACTGCGTGCCGCGAACGCCCGCGGACACGGCCACCTCGTCGAACAGCTCCAGCGTCTCATCGACGTAGACGGGATAGTCCTTCTTCCCGCCGATGGCCGTGCAGCCGCCGCGCACATAGCCGGTGAGTGGCTGGAGTTCCTTCAGCGGCACCGTGTCCACCTTGCGGTCTCCGCTCAGCCGGGCCAGCGCCTTGAGGTCCAGCTCCGCGTTGCCGGGCACCACCGCCATCAGCACGCCGGTGCGGTCGCCCCGCGCGACGAGCGTCTTGAAGACCTGCTCCGGTGGCATGCCCACCTTGGCGGCCACCGACTCCGCGGAGAGGTCCTCCGGGTCCACCTCGTAGTCGCGCAGCGAGTACTTCACGCCCAACGAGTCGAGCAGCCGCGCGGCGTTCGTCTTCATGGCCTCAGACTCCGAGCACCGCGGCCGCCGCCTTCACCCGCGCGAGTGCGTCCTCGGGCGTGGTGCCCACCGCGGACAGGTGCCCCATCTTCCGGCCCTTGCGCGCGTCGCGCTTGCCATACAGGTGCAGGCGCACGCCGGGCAGCGCCAGCGCGTCCTCGAACCGGGGGCCGCCTTCGCGCAGCCACAAGTCCCCGAGCAGGTTGACGATGGCCGCCGGACGCACCACCTCCACCGAACCCAGGGGCAGGTTGCACGCCGCGCGCACCGCCTGCTCGAACTGCGAGGTGAGGCAGGCCACCTCCGTCGAGTGGAAGCTGTTGTGCGGACGCGGCGCCAGCTCGTTCACCAGCACGGTGCCGTCGCGCAGCAGGAACAGCTCCAGCACCAGCAGTCCCTCCACCTGGAGCGCCTCGGTGATGTCGCGGGCCAGCTCCGTGGCTCGCTCGGCGACGCCGGCCGGCAGCGGGCCGGGGAGCAGCGACCACGCGAGGATGCGCTCCTCATGGTGGTTGAACGCGGGCGGGTACACCGCCAGCTCGCCCTTCGGACTGCGCGCCACCAGCACGGACAGCTCCGACTGGAGGTCCAGCGCGGCCTCCACCACGACGGAGCGCTCACCCAGCTCGCGCCATGCGGCGGGAGCCTCGGCGGGCGTCTTGACTTCCACCTGACCGCGCCCGTCGTAGCCGCCCTCGCTCGACTTCACGAAGCACCGGCCGCCCAGCGCCTGGATGGCCTGGGCCAGCTCGTCGGCCGAGTGCGCCTCACGCCACGGCCCCACGGGGAAGCCGCCCTTCGCGAGCCAGCCCTTCTGTCGGCCTCGGTGCTGGATGACGTGCAGCACGGACGCGCCCGGACGCATGGGCGTGTGGCGGGCCACCGCCTCCAGCGTGGCCAGCGGCACCTTCTCGATTTCGAGCGTCACGGTGTCGCAGCCTTTCGCCAGCTCCTCGGCGGCGGCGATGTCCGCGAAGGAAGCGGTGAGGCAGCGGTCGACGACGGAGCGCGCGGGGCACGTCGCGTCCGGGTCCAACGCCTGCACCTGGAAGCCGAGCGTGCGCGCGGCCAGCGCCATCATCCGCCCGAGCTGCCCCCCGCCGAGGATGCCAATCGTCCCGCCGGGGAGCACCACGCGAGGGCTCATGACAGCTCCCGGTGGGCCATGACTTCGTCGGTGCGCGCCTTGCGCCAGGCGGCCAGCCGCTCGCGCACCTCCGGGTACTTCAGCGCGAGGATGGCCGCGGCGTGCAGGGCGGCGTTGGCCGCGCCCGGCTTGCCAATGGCCTGCGTCCCCACGGGCACGCCCTTGGGCATCTGGACGATGGAGAGCAGCGCGTCGATGCCGTTGAGCAGCGTGGTGGGCATGGGCACGCCGATGACCGGCAGCAGCGTCTTCGCGGACACCATGCCCGGCAGGTGGGCGGCGCCACCGGCGGCGGCGATGATGAGCGACAGGCCCCGCGACTCGGCGGTGGACGCGTACTCCATCATCCAGTCCGGCGTGCGATGCGCGGAGACCACCCGCACCTCGTGCGGGATGCCCAGCTCCTTCAGCACGTCGATGCCCGGCTGCAGGTACTCGAGGTCACTCTTGCCGCCCATGATGACCCCGACCCAAGGGGTGTTTCCGCTCGCCATTCGGTCCACGCCTCCGTGCCTCCAGCCGAAGGCGGGAGGAACGCGGAGATAGGGCCGGGCGATTCCGACGGTCAACCTGGAAGTCACCCTTCGCGCCCGCGTGCACGGAGGGTGCGCTCGCTCGCTTCGACTCACGCCCCACTCGAGCCACGCATTCCCTGTGTGCTCGTCTGGCGTCTTTCAATCCAGTCATGTCAGATTATTCCGATGAAAATCCCCCTCCATCGTGTCGTCGTTCATCGAGCGTTCGCTCCAGGACTTCTCTGTGTCCTGGTGGGCCTGGGCTGTCAGGCAGGGGGCGATGACACCGAGCCGCCCGTGCGTGGACAGGCCGTGGTGGCTTCGCTGGACTCGCCATCCTCGCTGCCCACGAGCCACCATCAGATCGTCTTCAGCGCGAGCGGCCCCATTGACGGGATGCACTGCGTCGCCATCGACGAGCCCCAGGACCCGAATGGCTGGAGTGACAATTACCTGTGCTCGCCGACGGACCTCGGCTTCGTCTGGGTCCACGCCGACGAGCTGCCCCTGCCCCTCATGCGTTGCACTCCCGTGACGGAGCGCTCGGAGCCCGGGAGTTCGTGGGCCGAGAACTATCTGTGCATCCCTCACGAGTCTCCGCTCACCCTGACCTGGTCCAGCGCGGGGCCGTTGCTCGGCAAGGAGTGCGTCAGCTTCAACGAGCCCCAGGACCCTCACGGGTGGAGTGACAACTACCTCTGCCTGGAGGCGCCGCTGGTGATGCGCTTCAGCGCGTCGGGCCCCATCGAAGGGATGACCTGCACGCTGATGAACGAGCTGGCCGACCTCGCGGGAGGGTGGGGGGACAACTATCTCTGCACGAACAAGGACATCGGCCTGCGCTGGACCATGGACGGCACCTTGCCGGCCGGGGCGCGCTGCAACCCGATTGTCGAGAGCGCGGAGCCGGCGGAGACCACGTGGCACGACAACTTCCTGTGCGTGCCCGAGGAGGCGGAAGCGATGTTCGCCTTTTCGTCAGCGGGACCGCTCCAGGGCCCGGACTGGCGCTGCACCCGGTTGCTGGAGACGGAGGACCCCCATACCTGGGACGACAACTACCTCTGCTACCGCGAGGTGCCGCTGGGGTTCCAGTTCTCCTCCGCTGGCCCCATCCAGGGCAAGGCGTGCACGGCCATCACGGAGACGACCGACGTGGCGGGCACGTGGAACGACAACTTCCTGTGCGCCGAGCGCGACGTGGGCCTGCGCTGGAGCGAGACCGGGGCGATTTCGGGCATGCGCTGCACGCGCATCCGCATGTCAGGGGAGACGGGGTGGGATGACAACTACCTCTGCGTGCCGCCGACCTCCGCCCTGAACTTCGTGTGGTCTCAGATGGGCCGCTACGCCAACAAGATCTCCGTGCCCTTCGCGGAGCCCGCGGATCCCCACGCCAACTGGATGGACGCGTACCTCTGCTACTAGCCGTCCCCTGAAATGAAACACCCCGCCTCCGCCCGGCGCTGTCGAGCACCGTGCGGGAGCGGGGTGGGGCGGCGGGCCCGAGTGAGGCGCAAGGCCTCGAAGGTCAGTAGGTGGAGCCCACCTTGCCGAAGCCGCGCAGCGCCTTCACCTTGGACTTCTTCGTGGCGGAGCGGACCTCCTCTTCGCTTCCGGCGCTCTCGTACTCGTCCAGCGTGGCCTGCTGCTCGGCCAGGTCCGAGGCCACCGCCGCCGGGCTCGCCACGGTGCTGGCCTCCTTGAACATCACCTGGTTCTGCTGGATGTAGCCCTTGGCCTCGTCGCGGCGGCCCTCGCGCAGGGCCTCGGCGGCCTTCTGGAGGTTCTGCGCGCTGCGCGCCCGCACCGCGTACACCGTGGCGTCCTTGTCCTGCCTCGCGACAACCTCTTCCTGCCGGTCCGTCACCACCGCGGACAGGGCGGCGCCGTTCTCCACGCCCACGTTGCGGATGAGGTCGGTGTAGTTGAGCGTCAGGTCCGTCACCCGCACCGTCTGGCCCACCGCGTCGCCCGTCGTCGACAGGCGCACGACGACGCGCTCCAACTGGCCGGCGGAGAAGTTCGGCAGCGACACCATCACCTGGTTGCCGGACTGCCGCGCGTTGTAACCCAGCACCTCGCCCAGCACCGTGCCCGAGGGCAGCGTGAAGGTCAGCGTCACGTCCCGCGCCACCGTGGTGGAGGCCTGCTGGAGGTCCTTCTGGAAGAGCGCGGCCAACTGGCCGGCGTCCTCCAGGTAGCCGTACGCACCGGCGCCGTACTCGGCGAAGCCCTGCATCAGGTCCTCGTTGAAGTCGGTGCCCACGCCAATGGCGCTCACCGTGATTCCCGTGGCGCGCAGCTCGCGCACCTGCCGCGTCAGGCCCTCGTCGTCGGTGACGCCCTCGGTGGGCTGGCCGTCGCTCAGGAGGATGAGCCGGTTGACGCCGAAGCCCTCCTGCGCGGTGGACAGCTGGTAGCGGCCCGCGGACAGGCCCGCCGAGATGTTGGTGCCGCCGTCATCCCAGATGCCATCCACGTACTGGAGCATCCGCTCGCGCTGCGCGGGCGTGGCCTGCGCCGACGGAAGGCTCTTCACGTCCGAGCCGTAGTGGACGATGGCCAGCCGGTCCTCGTCCCGCAGCAGCCCCACCAGGTGCCGCGCGGCCTGCTTCGCCTGCGCCAGCTTGTAGCCGCTCATGGAGCCCGACCGGTCGATGACCAGCGCCAGATTCACGGGGCGGCGCTTGGAGCCGGGGACCTCCGCGCCCGTCAGGTCCACCGTGGCGAAGACCTCCGAGCTGCCCGCGGGCACATACGGATGCGACAGGCGGCTCGTCATCGTCAGCGAGCCGGGCGTGCCTTGCACGGGGAGGGGAGGCGTCGGAGGCGGCGTCTTCACCTCGACGACGGGCTCCGTCCTCGGGCGGGTCACCTGGGGCAGGCCCAGCACCAGGGCGGTGAGGGCCAGGCCACCGGCCAGGGACAGGAAGAGGACCGTTCGATTCATGAGGCAGGGCTCCTTGCGCGGACGACGCGGGCCCTGCCTTTACGAATCAAGCGCGGGAAAAGGTCTACCTCCCGCGCACGAAAGTGTCACCCACCCTGCGCGCTGATGTTCCCGGCGCAGAAGAAGGGCGAGTTGTTCTCGCCGAAGGTCCGTCGGTAGAAGTCCTCATCCGCGGAACGCAGCGCGTCGAGCGTGTCCTCGTCCAGCAGCAGCGAGCGGCAGGTCATCCGGCCCGGCAGGTCCGGATTCACGTCGGAGGTGTCCTTCACCTCGCACGCGTCGGAGCTGGCCCCGTCGATGCACGGCTTGCTGCAGTAACCCATCGCCGGCGCCGTCGGGTTCACCGCGCCATCCTCGGTGCGCGCGCGGGGGTAGTCCTGATCCCGCACACAGATGAGGTCCTCGCACTCGACGGAACCAAAGGAGATGAAGTCCTGGCGGTTCGCCACTTCACTCTCCAGCACCGGCATGGTCTTGGTCGGCGAGTTCTCCTCGGGCAGCGCCTTCCGGACCAGGGTGCACGGCTTGCCAATCTCGCTGCTGACCTTGCATCCCCCGAGCAACAGCGCGGTGGACACGAGGAAGGCGGCTCGCACGGACATCTTCATGAGACCTCGACAAGGGGGAGGGGGCACGGGGGGCCCACGACTAGCGCGCCCAGGGTAGCACAGCACCTCTGGGTGCCAACGCTCACACACTGCGGTGTCCACTCTGGAATTGTTCAGGAATACCGGAGAGATACAGAGTAGACAGGCATGCGCTGGGCGGTTGCTGCTCGGGAATACGACCGATAGGATGGCGAAGCGAAGAGTCGCGCTGAACCCCCGGTGGAGTCTTTCCCCCCC
>NZ_VIFM01000271.1 GCF_006636215.1 Myxococcus llanfairpwllgwyngyllgogerychwyrndrobwllllantysiliogogogochensis
GGGCACGGGGATTGGCGTGGCGAACACCCGGGCGCGCATCCAGCAGCTCTATGGCGAGCGGTATGGCCTGACGCTGGAGGATGCGCCGGGTGGGGGCGTGATTGCCCGCGTGGAGCTGCCGTTCGTGGTTTTGAATGCGTGAGGGGGCAATCGTGGAAGGTGGCTGGCGAGTGCTGGTGGTGGATGACGAGCCGCTGGCGCGGGACAACGTGAGGCACCTGCTCGCGCGGGCGCCCGACGTCACGTCCATCCGGGAGTGCGAGGGAGGCCAGGAGGCGGTGGAGGCGATTCTCCGCGACCGCCCGGACCTGGTCTTCCTGGACGTGCAGATGCCGGAGGTGGACGGCTTCGAGGTGCTGCACGAGGTGGGGCCGGAGCGGATGCCGCCCGTCATCTTCGTGACGGCGTTCGACCGCTACGCGGTGCGGGCGTTCGAGGCGAATGCGCTCGACTATCTGCTCAAGCCCTTCAGTGACGGGCGTTTCCAGGAGGCGCTGGAGCGGGCTCGCAGGCAGCGGGCCACGGGGCGAGACAGGGCGCTGCTGGAGCGACTGTCCTCGCTGCTGGAGACGTACCGGACACCGGCCCCTGCTGGCGTGGAGGCGGGTCCGTCGGATGCGCCCTTCCTGGAGCGCATCGCGGTGAAGACGGACGGCAAGGTGCTGCTCCTGCCCGTCGCGGAGCTGGACTGGTGCGAGGCGGAGGGCAACTACGTGGTGCTGCACTCGGGAGGACGCAGTCCCATGCTGCGCGAGACGCTCAACCGCGTGGAGCAACTGCTGGACCCCAAGTGTTTCGTCCGCGTGCACCGCTCCACGCTGGTCAATGTGAACCGCATCCGCGAACTGGAGCCCGACGTGGACAAGGGCTGGGTCGTGGTGCTGCGGGATGGCACGCGACTGCGACTGAGCCCGGGGCGGAAGCCGGCGGTGGAGGCCCTGCTGCGTCAGTCATTCTGACCCGCACGGGCACCGTGGGCTCGTATGTCGTGGATATCCACGATGGAACGCCGGACATCCAAGTGGCTAGCGTCACATGGATGCAAATACAATCGAGCTGGCTGTCGCGTGGTGGGGTGATCCTGTCCTTCGTCGCCCTGGCTGCCTGTGGCGCGGGCACTCCGGTCCAGGAGGACGCTGTCCTGGAAAGTTCGGAAGGGGAGTTGAGCTGTAACATTTCGCAGCTGTGCGCCAATGGGACGTCCATCTCTTGCACCTCCACGCAAGACGTCTGTTCCTCGGGGACGGATAGCGGTGGTTGGGTCCAGTGTGATGACCGGCGGACCTACTGCCCGCAAGCGTGTACCTGCGGCGCGGTTCGGCACGTGAGCTCCAAGGTCGCGCGTGGGGTGCGCTGCCAGATTGCCTTCATGAGCGCGCGGGATGCGCTCGAGGTCCGGATGAATACGACCTGCCCGTCGGGCGCCTGCAATGTCTTGGAGGAGGAACTGGACTGCAGGCGCGTTGGCTCGAACCCCGCCGACGGATACGAAGCGGCGATGAGTGTCACGTACTCCTGCAAGGAGCCCGCGAACTGCCAGTAGCGGGGTTGGTCCGGCTCGGGCGAGCGCGTGGCTTGCCCGAGCCCTGTGACGAGAGACGTTTCGCTGGACTTGTCAGTCCGTGGACTGAGCGCCTGAGTCGGACGTGTCCGCGCACATGTCGGACGAATGCTCCGAGCCGGAGGCGCAGCCGTCGCTGGTGTTGCCATCGACCAGATCCGCCAGCCAGCCGCGAAAGCCCGTGAGGTCGATCAGGCTGCTTCCATAGATGTCGATGGCCGCTGCCGCGGCCGCCTCTCGACGTGCCTTCGCGAAGCGGTAACCGAGAACGACAGCCCAGCCGGCTCCCAGGAGCGACAACACGACAGCCAGCACTACGGCGGCTTGGAGCATCAGTGTCATGTCCACCTCCTGGGGCTTGAGTCTATCCATTCTCCCCGTTGCAAGGCAAAAGCACCCACGAGGGGCAGATTCGATGGTGAGCCCCTCATGGCCTCTTGAGGTCAGCCAACGGGTGAGAGGGATGCCTGATCCTTGAGCCAGTCCGCCACGGTCCTGGTCGCGGGCTTGACCTGTGAGTACTTGGGGAGCACGACCCAGTACGCGGTGCCGAGCTCCACGCTCAGGTCACCCAGCGGGCGGAGGAGTGCTCCGGAGGCCACGTCATCGGCCGCGAGTTGATGGCGCGCCAGGGCGACGCCTTGTCCCAACAGGGCCGCTCGCAGCACCAGATCCGATGAAGCGAATCGAGGGCCACCGTGAACGTCGAGCGAGGCGGGGCCATGGGCCGCCTTCCAGCGCTCCCACGGGGTCTCCGGGTCCCGGTCATGGAGGAGGCGCAGGCGCGTGAGGCCGCCAGGCTTGTCCGGGCGGCCAGACTTCTTCCAGAGCGCCGGGCTCATGACCGGATAGAGCGAGTCTTCCATCAAGGGCTCGCAGTCGACATCCCGCCAGGGGCCACGGCCCATCCGAATCGCGAGGTCGGCCTCACCAGTGCCCAGGTCGATGATCCGCGAGTCCACGACCACGGACACTTCGATGTGGGGATGCGCTTCCTCGAGGGCGGGCAAGCGCGGCAGGAGCCACCGTGCCGCGAAGGAAGGTGTGGTGGAGATCGTCACCGAGCCCTCGGAGCGCGTCTCACGAATCGAGGCGACGGCCCGCGCGATTTCACGGAGCCCGGAGAGGGTGGCCCGCCCCAGTGCCTCGCCCTGTGGCGTGAAGGTGAGGCCTCGCCGTCCGGCCGGTGGATGGATGATGGGCACGCCGAGCCAGGCATCGAGCTCCGCCAGATGCCGGCTGACGGCGGAGTGCGCGATGCCCAGCTCGCGCGCCGCCGCCCGCACCCCACCGCTGGCGTAGACGACCGCGAAGGCGCGGAGCGCGTTGAGTGGAAGCTCCTTCATGGTCTGGAATCTAGACCATTCATCGCCACCTTCAGAACACCCTGGGCCGTTACTTTCAGCGCATGAACGGATACGTCGGCGCGACCTGGAATGGTCCCTGTTACAGGCCAGATGGAGGAACGACATGGACGCGCTGATGGGCGTGGCCGGTCTGGTCGCCGTGTCGGCCATCACCCCGGGGCCCAACAACATGGTGGTGATGAGGGCAGGCGGGCGTGGCGGCGTGGTGGGGGCGCTGCCAGCCATCGCGGGCGTCGTGCTCGGCACGGCGGTGTTGCTGACGCTGTTGATGACCAGTGTCGGTGTGGCCTTCGCGGCGGACCCTCGAGTGGGAACAGCCATCACTCGCTGCGGTGGCCTGTACCTTGTCTGGCTCGGCGCCCGACTCATCGCGGGGAGCCTGGGTAGAGGCGCCAGCGGCGGCGACACTCCTACACGCGCTTCATCCGACGGCTTCATCGGTACTTTCGTGCTCCAGTTCCTGAATCCGAAGTCCTGGGTGACGGTGCTGACGGCGGCCTCGGCGGTGCGAAGCGGAGCCTCGGCGGCCGTCGCCTTCATTCAGCTCGTCGTGCTCTTCACGGTCATCCCCGTGGTGTGTCTGCTTCTCTGGTCCACCCTGGGCTCGTTGATGTCGACAGTGCTGGCCCGGGAGTCCTTCCGTCGCGCGTTCGATGCCGTGATGGGTGGGCTCCTGATTGCGTCCGCTGTCCTGCTCGTATCGGGCGCGTAAGGTCATGACGATTGTGGTGAATCAGACGATTGTCTTCGGTCTCGACTTGATGTGCCGCAACTCCATGGTGAATGCATGGCCGTGGCAGCGGAAACAGCATAAGCGGCTGATATGGCGGCCATCCCTACCGCGTTCATTCCAACCGAGAGGCGTCACTCTCACCTCAAGGAACGTGAATGAATCCGTCAAGAGGCACTGGCATTTTCCGTGGTGTGTGTTTGCTGGTGGCTGCCATGCTGATGCAAGCATGTGGTGGCTCGTCCGTGGAGGAGTCCGACCCCAGCTCCGCGCGGTCAGTGCAGGCCGCGGGAGTGATGAAGTCTGGGTTGGATTCGGAGGACATCTACACGAGGCTCCTGTCCGTCCCCGGCCTCACGGTGGTGAGCGAGCAGGTCTCTCCCTTTCCGGGCACGCGCTTCTTCCAGTTCTACTTCGAGCAACTGGCGGACCATCGCAACCCCAACGGGGAGCGGTTCCAACTGCGCGGCACACTGCTGCACCGCTCCGTGGCCGCGCCCGTGGTGCTGTACTCCGGTGGCTACGGACTGAACTCACGACCGTTTCAGTACGAGCCCACCGCGCTGCTCGGTGCCAACCAGCTTTCGCTGGAGCACCGCTTCTTCGGTCCCTCGCGACCGGCTTCCAATGACTGGACGCTGCTCAACATCCGGCAGGCCGCCGGCGACTACCACCGCATCATCCAGGCCTTCAAGCCGCTCTACACCGGCCATTGGCTCACCACGGGTGGCAGCAAGGGCGGCATGGCCGCCGTCTACCACCGCTACTTCTATCCGGACGATGTGGATGCCACCGTGGCGTACGTGGCGCCCAACATGCACGGGTTGGATGACGGGCGCTTCGTCCGCTTCCTCGACCAGGTCGGGGACGAAGACTGTCGGGAGCGGCTTCGCGCCTTCCAGCAGGATGCTTTGGCGCGCCGCGAAGAGTTGCTCCCCTTCGTGGAGGAGTTGACCACCTCGACGGGCGCGACCTTCGAGTTGATTGGATTGGATCGGACCCTCGAATTCGCCGTCGTCGAGATGCCCTTCTACTTCTGGCAGTACGCCAACGCGTCGGTGTGCGAGTTCATCCCCGCGCCGGGTGCTCCGGCGGAAGCAGTCTTCGCCTTCCTCGATGCGGTCGTCGACGTGAGTGGTTCCTATGGGGACGCTGATCTCGATTACTACGCGGCCTACTACTACCAGTCCGCCACGGAGCTTGGCTGGACCGGCTACCCCACGAGGCACCTGCGCCGCCTGCTGCGCTACCCTCGCGAGGACGTGCCCACCGCGTACCTGTCCTTTCCCGTGGAGGAGCGGTTCGACCATGGCTTGATGCGCCGCGTGGAGCACTGGGTGCGCCGCGAGGGTGAACGGATGCTGTTCCTCTACGGAGACAATGACCCATGGTCCGCTGGCGCCTTCGAGGTGCGGGAGCGCAACGATTCCCTCCGCTTCGATGTCCCGGACTCCAACCACGCCAATGCACGCATCACCCGACTGCCCGAGGCGGAGCGCACACGGGCCTTGTCGCGCCTCTACACCTGGATGGGCGTCACGCCGCCGGCCGTCGGCGCTCAGGGCCTGGCCACCGAGGCCGCGGGAGACGTCGCGCCCCTGGTCGAGGAGCGCTCCCGGCTGTAGTGCCGGGGACGTGAAGACTGACGTCACGGGGCCAGGGCCCCATTCCTCGCGCCTGGATTCCCGGCCTTGGAGTGGGGCCCAATGGAACACAACAGGACAGAACAGTGCGCCTGGAATGAACTGGTCAACGGTTCGTCGCGCGATGTGGGGGGATGCGGCGTAAATCGAATAGCTCTTGCATGGACGGTGGGGCGTCAATCCGCTGGATGTCAGACGGAGGGAGCGCACATGAAGCCGTTCTGGATTCGTCCGCATCTCACAGTCGCTGGAATGGGGTTGCTCCTGATGTCCATGGGAGCGGCCGACGCGCAGGAGACATCGGGGCGAGGCCTCACCAGCTATATGCCCGTGGACCAGACGGAGCCTTTCGCCGACGTCATGTCGCGGATGAAGGCGGAGAAGCCCAAGGTCACCGCGCGCCACCAGCAGTTGCTCACTCAGCGCTATGACCTGGGAAACCGCCCTGCCCAGGGCGTCACCATGTCTCGTGGGAAGGCCGTCCAGGAAGGCGTCCGGGTGAAGCTCCCGCAGGGCGTCACCTGGGCCTCCCTCGCCGCCATGAGTCCGGAGGCGGTCCGCGAGAAGGGCGTCTTCCCCGGGGGCCTCATGCCGCTGCCCCATCCGAATCATCCGGAAGGCGGCATGCTCTTCCCCAAGTTCCACATCGATGAAATCAAGCGGCAGGAGGGCAGGGACCTCACGCGGTTCGACCTCGACTTCGACCTGCCGGACCACCTGCTGCCGGAGTTCCCTCCGCCCATCTTCCTCACCACGCGCCCGGACCTGGGGGATGTCTCGCAAGGCAAGCTGGTGACGATCATGAATGTCCAGGAGCTGTTCAACGGCCTCCTGAATCCGAAGCAACTGGAGGGACTCCGGCTGCTCGTCACGCCGTTCCCCCAGCAGCAGTTCAATCAGACCGCTGACCGTCGCTCAGAGCTGCCCAGCAGGGGCGTGACGTGCTTCGACTGTCACGTCAATGGCCACTCCAATGGCGCCACGCACCTGGTGGGAGACATCCGCCCCCAGGAGTTCAGACACCGCATCGAGACGCCGACCCTCCGTGGGGTGAACATCCAGCGGCTGTTCGGCTCGCAGCGAGCCCTCAAGACGGTGGAGGACTTCACCGAGTTCGAGCAGCGCGCCGCCTACTTCGACGGAGATCCGGTCATCGCCACGAAGAAGGGCGTCAACATCCTGGAGCGAGGCAGCCAGGTGCACTTCATGGCGGAGGTTCAAGCACTCCTCGACTTCCCTCCCGCGCCCAAGCTGCGCTTCGACGGGAAGCTGGACCCGAAGAAGGCCAGCGAGTCGGAGGTGCGCGGCCAGACGCTCTTCTTCGGCAAGGCACAGTGCTCCGTGTGTCACACGCCGCCGTATTACACGGACAACCTGATGCACAACCTGCGGGCGGAGCGCTTCTACAAGCCACGCCTGGTGAACGGCGCGATGATGGGCGCGGACGGCCCCATCAAGACGTTCCCGCTGCGCGGCATCAAGGAGTCTCCGCCCTATCTCCATGATGGGCGGCTCTTGACGCTGGAGGATACGGTGGAGTTCTTCAACCTCGTGCTGGAGACCCGGCTCAACGAGCAGGAGAAGAAGGACCTGGTCGCATTCATGCGCGTGCTCTGACGCTCGCGTGCGGGGCAATCGGCGCTTAGCGCCGTGGCGAAAGGGTGGGCCGGGTCAATGCCTCGGCCCACGCATGCGGGCGACGGCCGCGTCGAGCCGCTCGTCATAGGCCGCCGCGAGGTCGTTCAGGGCCTGCGCGCAGTCCCCGACATATGAGGGACCATGCATGAGGCCGAGCGTTCGCGGACGCAGCGCCGCGAGCGCACGGAGCGTGGGCCCGGTCGCGGGAGTCAGACAGGTTGCGAGGGCGCGGTCCTCGGTCGCGAGCGCGGGCCCGACGAGGTCCTGTTCCGTCAGGGCTGGCGCGTCGCCCAGCGCGGTGAACAAGTCCCCACACAACAGCGTCCCGGTCGACTCCTCGAGGAGCAGTCCGGCATCCCAGCCGTGCGGCACGTGGGGTGTCTCGATTCGCCGCAGCCGCTTGCCGCCCAGGTCGAGGACCTCGCCGTCCTGGAGCGGGCGTGGCGCTCTATCCGCGAGGTCGTTCACCGATACGAGGCAGCCCAGTGCCCCATGCGCGACCTGGGCATGCGGCGCGGTGGCCAGCCAGGAGTTCATCGCCCCGCACTCGTCTGCCTCGACATGCCCGAAGGTGAGCCAGCGCAGCCGCTCGGGCGGGAGCACCCGCCGTACCGCGGCCGATACCGAGGGGAACAGCGCCCGCGGCCCCAAATGGAACAGCAATGGCTCCTCGGCCTCGATGAGGAACTGGTTGAAGAGAATGTTGGAGCTGCTGACGTAGGTGGACAGCCGATAGATATTCGGCGCGATTTCAGTCACCTGGGTCTCCACCCGATACCTCCCTGTCCAATCACCCCACCGTGGGGATGGCCGCAGCGAAGCACATGCCGTGGGCCGGCAGGCTCACACGCGGGTCCATGAGTCCTGTCCCGCCCGAACACTGTCGTGCCGAAGGCTCCCTTCATTTTTCAGAGGCGCTCGCGATGGCGGATTCAGGCCCAGGCGGCTCAGTGAACGGCAATGCCTACATGTCCCCATGTTCAGTGAGTCCAATGGCCTGTTCTGGCCAGGCGAACTGTCGCATCCGCCGGTGATATCGGGGGCGACGCCCACCTGAACAGATGTCTGGCCCCAACTCGTCACCGGTTCTCGCTCGAAATGGAGGGCCATGCCTACATGAACGCGTCTTCAGGCATTTCCGACCCCATCAGCATAGGGTTCTGGCCTAGGTTTGCGCGCAATGCCTACCTGAACGCAACATCAGGCATTTTTGTACCCATGCTCGCAGGGCAACGAACGCAGGCTGGCCGACCTGTCGAGGGCGTCGAGCCGTCAGGACAAGCGCTCTCGACGGGAGCGCGATTACACCGCGCCCCTGAAGCAATCGCTATCAAGTCAGGGATTGATTTGTCTGTGATTGCTCAATGACAGACGCGAAGTCTACTCACCCGAACGCTGGCGGTTGAGCCGGTCGTAGTGCCGGTAACCCAGCTTGTCGAGTGCGTGCGGCGGCGCGAGGCCGATGTCGACCAGCGTCTTGATGTCGTACGTGCCCGTGAGGACAGGGGGCGCGTAGCTCCGGATCGCCGTGGGCGTGCGGAACTTCTCCAGCGGGAAGAGGACCTTGCTGGTGTGCACGTGGATGAAGTGCGCGGCGGACTGGCGCTGCCAGCCGGAGACGCCCGGCGCGGTGATGACGTGAGGCGTCGCGAGGAACGTGCCTCCCGTGAGGATCTCCAACTGCTGGCCCACCTGCGCCACGATGCAGCCCGCGGGCGCGGTGCCACGCACCTTGTGGCCCTGCGGCTCCTCGGGAGTCGCGCGCGTGCGCAGATACAGGCCGCTCTTGTCGTCGGGGCTCGGCGCCGCCTTCCCGTCGGGGCCGAGAAACCGCCCACCGGGCAGCAGCGTGAGGAGGTTGAAGTCCGTGTGCTCCTCGCCCCAGACGATGTCCGTGTTCACCTGCTCCGGCTTGAGCGACAGGTACTGGAGCGCGCGGGTGATGTGCGGGGCCTTCTCGCAGAGGGACGTGAAGGTGTCCGTGGGGAGTCCCAGGGCCATGGCCGAGCCGCGCAGCAACTGGAGGCCCGCCTCGTGGAGCGAGCGGCCCAGGGTCATGATTCCTTCCTGGAAGTACGCGGGCGCATCCGAGGGCCACACGTTCTCCGGATACAGCTCCGGGAACTCCATCGCCGCCACCTCGTCGTTGGGGTAGGGCGCGACGAAGTAGCACTCCTTGAAGTCTGGCTGGCCGTTGCCGGCGACGGCGACCTCGGTGTTCGGCGGCGTCCAGCCGCGCTGGTACCAGAGGTCGGCTCGGCCGTAGGGCTTCTTCTCCTCGGCGGGGCGCGCGATGAAGGCGGCGAAGGCGTCGTAGTAGCGATGGAGCGCCTGCGTGTCGACGCCGTGATTCTTGATGTAGACGAGACCGAAGACACCAAATGCCTCGCGCAGCGCCATCGCGGCGCGCTCGATGCGGGGCGCATCTCCCGAGGCGAGGTCTGCGAGGTCGACAGTCGGGATGTTCAGAGAAGAGGTCTCGGCCATGGTTCCCCCAGGTGTATCGCTCCTCGCGGCCAAAGGGGAGGGCCTCGTGGGCTTCTCTCCCTGGGTGCAAATTCTGCGTCCCTCCCCAGGGGCAGGTCACTCCCGGAGTCGGGCACCCGCCGCGCCGCTCAGCGCACCACGGGCAGGGGGAAGCTGAACGGCTTGCCGTCCGAGGCCATGGCATGGCCAGACACCTCGGCGGCGCCGTGGCCCCGGCGCTGGGGCCTGAAGGTGGCCTGCGGGTCCCGGGCGGAGGCCTTGCCCCCGTGGAAGACGGCGAAGCGGGCCGTCACCGCGCCCACGGTGGTCAGCAGGTCCGCCGCCACCTGCTTCCAGCGCCGCCGCCCCGGGAGCGCATCCACCACCAGGCCCGCCACGGAGCAGGCGCGAGAGGCCTTCCACAGCGTCCCCGACAGGCCCTCGTCCAGGGGCCGGGCGACCTCCGGCGCGCGTCGGGCGTCGCGCTCCACCGCGTACCCCATGGCCAACTCCGCCACCTTGCCCGCGAGTCGGTACGGACGCAGCACCCCCGCCTCTCTCGGTGAGTGGGGGAGGAGGGACAGCAGGCTGCCCGCGCTCGCCGTCGCCGAGGCCATGAAGAACAGGGGCAGGGTGCGCCGCGTCGCCTGCCACAGCGGTATCGCAGTGTTGTTCAGCAGCACGGCCGTGTAGCCCGCGAGCGGCATGCCCAGCAGCGCGGCCGAGTAACCGGACACCTTTCCCACCGCCCCGAGCACTCCGCGAGAGCGTCCCAACACCAGCCCCACGGTGTTCAGTCCTCCCGACAGCGCGAGCACCCAGGAGCCCACGCTCATGGGCGAGGTCGGCCGGAACACGCGCAGCATGTGGAGGAAGCGCTCGGGCCGCCCGAGGTCCGCGATCAACAGGCCCGCGCTCAGGATGTCACCGACGGTGCCCAGCTGACGGCACCGCCTCGCGAGCGGATCCAAGGCCTTCTCGCCGAGCACATCGATGGCCAGGCCCATGAGGCTCGCCGCGCCAGCGACGCCGCCCACGAACAGATAGGCGGGGACGGTGGCAATCCAGACCGGCTGCTTGAGGACCGGGAGCCCGTGGTAGCTGGGCGCATCGGGCGAATCCACGCCGGAGCGGGAGGGAATCGACGACAGCAGCGTGCGCGCGGGGTTCGCGCCGTCCAGGTCCGTCACACGCTGCTGAGCGCCCTCTCCAAGCAGGGTCCCCAGCGAAGGGTTCACGTTGCGCCCGTCGCTCCGCCGCTGGAGCGTGTCGAGGAACGACGGCCCCTCTTTCCCTGACGAACTCATGGTGTGCCCCGGCGACCGAACAGCACCGCGCCCACGGCCACCGCGGCCATGCCGAGCGCGCCCACGGCCACGGCGCCCCAGGCCTCCCGGGCCTTCATCGTCGGGACCACGGGGTCTGGCGGCAGGTTGTAGACCTCCGGCTTGTCCACGAGGAGGAAGAAGGCGTTGAGCCCGCCCGTCCCCGGTTGGTTCGCCGCGTCCTTGCCGTAGAGATACGCGCTGATGATTCCCTGCTCGTGCAGTTGGCGGACCCGGTTCTCCGCGCGCTCATGCAGCACGTCCAGGTTGCCATAGGCGATGGACTCGGTGGGACACGCCTTGGCGCAGGCGGGCGTCATGCCCTCACCCAGTCGGTCGTAGCAGAGCGTGCACTTCCAGGCGCGCCCGTCATCCGGACGCCGGTCGATGACTCCGAAGGGACACGCCGTCACGCAGTAGCCGCAGCCGTTGCAGATATCCGGCTGCACGTAGACGGTGTCGAACCCGGTGCGGACGATGGCGCCCGTGGGACAGGCCTCCAGACACCCGGCCCGCTGGCAGTGCTTGCAGACGTCGGAGACCATCAGCCACGAGAAGTCCCCGACGCCGGTGTCGTGGCCCGGAAGGGGCACCGGTCGCTCCACGAAGGCCACGTGTCGCCAGGTCGAGCAGCCCAGGTCTCCGGTCTGGTCATAGGACATCCCCGTGAAGTGGAAACCGTCGTCGGGGAGCTGGTTCCATTGCTTGCAGGCCACCTCGCACGCCTTGCAGCCGATACACACCGTCGAGTCGGTGAAGAATCCCTTGCGGCTCATGGGCTATCGCTCCTCGTCTTTCTTCTTCTCCTGCCAGGGCGCGTGGTCGACCTCGCCCGCGCGGAGACTGTCGCGTCGATGGAGTGTCAGTCCTTCGGGCAGGGCGGGCTGGGTGGTGCCCGTGGCGGCTCGGGCCCTTGTTGCCTGACGTCCCTCGACGACGTCGCAGGTGAGGGCCTTGGACTCCTGGATGTCCACGTTGGGGTCGGCCACCAGCGGAAGCAGCTCGTTCGCGCCGTCCCCTCGGATGCGCCCCGTCACGCCCCAGTGGTACGGAATGCCCACCTGATGCACCGACGTGCCGTTGAGCTTCATGGGCCGCAGTCGCTCGGTGACGAGCACCCGGCACTCCAGGTCTCCTCGCGCCGTGCGCAGCGTCGCCCAGCCTCCGTTGCTCAGGCCGCGCTCGCGGGCCAGCTCCGGTGACACCTCGCAGAACTGCTCCGGCTGAAGCTCGCTCAGCCACGACAGCCAGCGGCTCATGCCTCCCGCCGTGTGGTGCTCCGTGAGGCGGTACGTGGTGAGGATGAACGGGTAGCGAGGATCTCCCCAGGCGCGATGGTAGGGGTTGCCCTTGCGAGACCACTCCAGCCGCGTCGGGTTGCACTGCTGCCCATAGAGCGCGTTCTTCACGGGCGACTCCATGGGCTCGTAGTGCGCGGGTAGCGGACCATCCATCATCCCGCTCGGCGCGAAGAGCCACGCCTTGCCGTCGGCCTGCATGATGAACGGGTCATCGCCCGCCAGGGCCTCCACGCCGGATGCGCCTGGAGATGGGCGGTAATCTGGTGGGAGGTCCACGAGGAAGTCCGGCACGTCCTCGCCGGTCCACCGTCGCTGGGCTTCGTCCCACCAGACGTACTTCTTGCGCTCGCTCCAGGGGCGGCCCTGGGGATCCGCTGACGCGCGGTTGTAGAGGATGCGTCGGTTGGCGGGCCACGCCCAGCCCCACTCGGGGGCCACCCAGGTCTGCTCGTGTCCGGGCTTGCGGCGGGCCGATTGGTTGACGCCCTCCGCGTAGGCGCCGGAGTAGATCCAACAGCCGCACGCGGTGGTCCCGTCGTCCTTCAACGCCGTGAAGCCGCTCACGGGTCGGCCATCCTGGAGCGTGTAGCCGTTGATCTCCCGGAGGACGGCCTCCGCGCCAGGCTCTTCCCGTGCGCCCCGCGTGGGGTAGTCCCACGTCAGTTCACGGAGGGCCTGGTCCTTCGTCTCGCGCGAGTCGGCATACAGGCGCTTCAGCCGACGGCCCAGGTGGAACATGAAGTGAAGCTCGCTGCGCACGTCCTCGCGCGGCTCCACCGCCGCGTGATGCCACTGGAGCATCCGCTGCGTGTTGGTGAAGGAACCGTCCTTCTCCGTGTGCGCGGCCGCGGGGAAGAAGAAGACCTCCGTCTGGATGTCCGCCGTCTTCACGTCGCCGCGCTGGATTTCGGGAGCGGTGCGCCAGAACTCCGCCGTCTCGATGAGCGTGAAGTCGCGCACGACCAGCCAGTCGAGCTGGCGCAGTCCCTTGCGCTGGAGCGCTCCGTTCATGGAGCCCACCGCCGGGTTTTCGCCCATGACGAAGTAGCCCCGCACGCGGCCATCGGCCATGTCGGCCACCGTCTGCATGTGCGAGTGGTTGCCGGTGAGGCGCGGCAGGTGGCGGAAGCCGTACTCATTCTCCCGCGTCGCCGCGTCACCGAACCACGCCTTCAGCAGCGAGACGACGTACTTGGGGAAGTTGCTCCACCAGCCCGTGCCGGAGGTGTGGGACTTCAGGTAGTCGTCCAGGTGCGGGGACGGCTGGGCGTTCGGCATCGGCAGGTAGCCGGGCAGCAGATTGAAGAGGGTGGGGATGTCCGTGGAGCCCTGGATGGACGAGTGGCCTCTCAGCGCGAGGATGCCGCCACCAGGCCGTCCGATGTTGCCCAGGAGGAGCTGGAGGATGGTCGCGGTGCGGATGTACTGCACGCCCACCGAGTGCTGCGTCCACCCGACCGCGTAGCAGAACGCCGTGGTGCGCTCGCGTCCGGAGTTGGCGCAGAGCGTCTCCGCGACCTTCAGGAACTGCTCCTCCGGGACACCGCACACCTTCGCGACGATGGCCGGGGTGTAGCGCTGGAAGTGACGACGGAGGACCTGGAAGACGCAGCGCGGGTGCTGGAGCGTGAAGTCCTTCGCCGCGTCCTTGAGCCGCGTGGCGTGGGGCTCTCCCTCGCCGGCGCCGGGCTCCGCGTACAGCTCCTTGTGGCCCGCCGCGGGCGCGGGGCCCTGCACACCCTCGTAGCCCCACGAAGTGACGTCGTACTTGTTCTCCTCGGGCACGAAGCCGCTGAAGAGGCCGTCCAGGTCCTCGGTGTCCTGGAAGTCCTCGCGGACGAGATTGGCGGCGTTGGTGTAGTGGGCGACGTACTCCTTGAAATAGCGCTCGTGCTCCAGGACGTAGCGCACCAGTCCGCCCAGGAACGCGATGTCCGAGCCGACGCGGATGGGAACGTGCTGGTTCGCCATCGCGCTCGTGCGAGTGAAGCGCGGGTCGACATGGATGATGGTCGCGCCCCGGGCCTTGGCCTCCATCACCCACTGGAAGCCCACCGGGTGACACTCGGCCATGTTGGAGCCCTGAATGAGAATGCAGTCAGAGTTCCGCAGGTCCTGCTGGAAGGTCGTGGCCCCGCCACGCCCGAGCGTGATGCCCAGACCGGGCACCGTGGACGAATGTCATATTCGAGCCTGGTTCTCCACCTGGACGATTCCCAGCGAAGTGAAGAGCTTCTTGATGAGGTAGTTCTCCTCGTTGTCGAGCGTCGCGCCACCCAGGTGCGCGATGCCCAGCGTGCGCTGGACGCTCAGCCCGTTGACGTCGGTGGACTCCCACGTCGCGTCGCGCGTGTGCTTCACGCGCTCGGCGACCATGTCCATGGCGCGCTCCAGGGGGATGCGCTCCCACTCGGTGCCGCCGGGGCGACGGTAGAGGACGTGCTGGACGCGGTGGGTGCCGGTGACAAGTTGGAACGTCGCGGAGCCCTTGGGGCACAGCCGCCCGCGTGACACGGGCGAGTCGGTGTCCCCTTCGATGTCGATGATGCGCTCGTCCTTGACGTAGACATCCTGGCCGCAGCCGACGGCGCAGTAGGGACAGATGGATTTGACGACGCGGTCGGCGCGGGCCGTGCGCGCCTCCAACCGCCGGCCGCGCTCGGACATCGCCGTCTCGCCCAGCGCGGTGAGGTCCTTGCGCGCGAGCTGCCGGAGCACGGGCCAGCGCAACAGCAGGTCGAGGACTCCCACGGTGGACCTCCCGAGTCGGGGCCGCGAGGTGGCGCGACTTGCCGAGGATGGTGGAGGTCGAGGCTGCCCGACGCAGCGCCTCGCGGGGAGTTCGTGAGAGGGCGTCGTCGGGCTCCGGACGATTCCCGTCGCGGGATGTCGCGTGGTGGATGGGTGGGGCACGGGGCCTCACCCTGGGGG
>NZ_VIFM01000272.1 GCF_006636215.1 Myxococcus llanfairpwllgwyngyllgogerychwyrndrobwllllantysiliogogogochensis
CGTGAAGCCCGCCCCCGCGCCCATGCATGTCCCGCCCGCCACCCACGCCCAACCCGGGCCGACGACAGCGAGCGTGACGCCCGTGGCCGAGCCCACGCAGAGCGAGTTCGCCCCCACCACCATGCGCGTGCGCAAGCGCAACGGCACGGCCGAGCCGGTGGACCTGAACAAGATTGTCCGCGCGGTGGGCAAGAGCTGCATGGGGCTGTCGCGCGTGGACGTCATGCGCGTGGCCACGAAGACCATCTCCGGCCTCTACGACGGCGCGACGACGCGCGAGCTGGACAGCCTCTCCATCCAGACGGCCGCCGCCCTCATCGTCGAGGAGCCCGAGTACGCCCGCCTGTCCGCGCGCCTCCTGGCCACCTTCATCCAGAAGGAGGTCAGCAACCAGGACATCCACTCCTTCAGCCAGTCGGTCGCCGCCGGCCACAAGCACGGCCTCATCGCGGACCGGCTGCTCCAGTTCGTCCAGGCCAACGCACGCAAGCTCAACGCGGCCATCGACCCGTCACGCAATGACCTGTTCGAGTACTTCGGCCTGCGCACTGTCTATGACCGCTATCTGCTGAAGAATCCGCAGACGCGCGAAGTGCTGGAGACGCCGCAGGAGTTCTTCCTCCGCGTCGCGTGCGCCCTGAGCGGCGACAACGCGAAGGAGGCCATCGAGCTGTACCGGCTGTTCAGCTCCCTGGAGTACCTGCCCAGCTCCCCCACCCTCTTCAACTCGGGCACCCGCCACGAGCAGCTCTCCAGTTGCTTCCTGCTGGACTCGCCGACGGACGAGCTGGACGCCATCTACCGGAAGTATTCGGACATCGCGATGCTGTCCAAGTTCTCCGGCGGCATCGGCGTGGGCTACCACCGCGTGCGTGCGCGCGGCTCGCTCATCCGCTCCACCAACGGCCACTCCAACGGCATCGTCCCCTGGCTGAAGACGCTGGACGCGTCCGTCGCCGCGGTGAACCAGGGCGGCAAGCGCAAGGGCGCGTGCTGCGTGTATCTGGAGACGTGGCACGCGGACATCGAGGACTTCCTCGAGCTGCGCGAGAACACCGGTGACGATGCGCGCCGCACCCACAACCTGAACCTGGCCAACTGGGTGCCGGACCTGTTCATGAAGCGCGTGGAGTCGGAGGGCGACTGGAGCCTGTTCGACCCGAAGACGGTGCCGCACCTGACCGACTTGTTCGGCGACGCGTTCGAGAAGGCCTACGTCGAGGCGGAAGGCGCCGGGCTGGCCATGCGCAAGGTGAAGGCGCGTGACCTCTACGCCAAGATGATGAAGACGCTGGCGCAGACGGGCAACGGCTGGATGACCTTCAAGGACATCAGCAACCGCAAGAGCAACCAGACGGGCCTGCCCGGCAACGTCATCCACCTGTCCAACCTGTGCACCGAAATCCTGGAGGTGACGAGCCAGGGTGAGACGGCGGTGTGCAACCTGGGCTCGCTGAACCTGGGCCGCATGGTGGCGGACGGGAAGTTCGACTTCGACCGCCTGCGCGCCAACGCCCAGCTCGCGATGAAGCAGCTGGACCGGGTCATCGACCTCAACTTCTACCCCATCCCCACGGCGGCGGACTCCAACCGCCGCTGGCGTCCGGTGGGCCTGGGCCTGATGGGCCTGCAGGATGTCTTCTTCCAGCTCCGGCTGCCGTTCGACGCGCCCGAGGCCCGCGCGCTGTCGCGGAAGATTTCGGAGGAGATCTACTTCGCGGCGCTGACCACGTCGTGCGAGATGGCCGAGCAGTTCGGCGCGCATCCCTCCTTCCCGGAGACCCGGGCGGCGAAGGGCGAGCTCCAGTTCGAAAGCTGGGGCGTGACGCCGGAGGACACGGCGCGTTGGGACGCGCTGCGCGCTCGCATCGTGAAGCACGGCCTGCGCAACTCGCTGATGATTGCGATTGCGCCCACCGCGACGATTGCGTCCATCGCCGGCTGCTACGAGTGCATCGAGCCGCAGGTGTCCAACCTGTTCAAGCGCGAGACGCTGTCGGGTGACTTCCTCCAGGTGAACCGCTACCTGGTGAGAGACCTCCAGGCGATTGGCATCTGGAACGAGGGCGTGCGCAATCGCATCAAGATGGCGGAAGGCAGCATCCAGGACCTGACCGAGCTGCCGGAGAACCTGCGCGCCATCTACCGGACCGCGTGGGAGCTGCCCATGCGCTCGCTCATCGACATGGCGGCCGACCGCGGCGCCTTCATCGACCAGAGCCAGTCGCTCAACCTCTTCGTGGAGACGCCGAACATCGGCAAGCTCTCCTCCATGTATTTCTACGCATGGCAGAAGGGGCTGAAGACGACGTATTACATGCGCTCACGTCCGGCCACGCGCATCGCCAAGGCGACGGTGGGCAACAGCACCGCGACGGCCCCCGCGCAGTCCGCTCCCGCCCCCGTCGCGTCCGCCTCCTCGGTGACTGACGCCGAGGCTGTCGCGTGCTCGCTGGAAAACCCGGAAGCGTGCGAGGCCTGTCAGTAAAGAACTCCTGTTTCACTGATTTTTTCGTCCTGGCGAGCACGCGTGAAAACGCGTGCTCGCTTTGTTTTTTCCAGGGCTGTTGAGACGTGAGCGAACACAAAAAGGAATCGCCGCGCGAGCCGCTTTGACGCCTTCGCGAGCATGGTATGGATCGCGCCCATGCTGCTGGAACCCGGACTGAACCTGACGCTGCGCCCGATGGCATACCCGGTCTTCTTCGAGATGTATCGGAACGCCATCAAGAACACCTGGACTGTCGAAGAGGTCGACTTCTCCACGGACCTCGTGGACCTCCGCTCGAAGATGACGGATGCGGAAAGACATCTCATCCACCGCCTGGTGGCCTTCTTCGCGACGGGCGACAGCATCGTCGGCAACAACCTGGTGCTGAACCTCTACAAGCACATCAACGCCCCCGAGGCGCGGATGTACCTGTCGCGGCAGCTCTACGAGGAGGCGCTGCACGTCCAGTTCTACCTGACGCTGCTGGACACGTACGTGCCGGACCAGGCCGAGCGCGCCAAGGCGTTCGCCGCCATCGACAACATCCCCTCCATCCAGCGCAAGGCGCGCTTCTGCATGAAGTGGATGGACAGCGTCAACGGGCTGAACGAGCTGAAGACGAAGGAGGACCGTCGCGCCTTCCTGCTCAACCTCATCTGCTTCGCGGGCTGCATCGAAGGCCTCTTCTTCTTCGCGGCCTTCGCCTATGTCTACTTCCTGCGCAGCAAGGGCCTGCTCAACGGGCTCGCCGCCGGGACGAACTGGGTGTTCCGCGACGAGAGCGCGCACATGGCCTTCGCCTACGAGTGCATCCAGGTGGCTCGAAAGGAAGAGCCGGACCTCTTCGACGCGAAGATGGAGCGCGACGTGGAGGCGATGCTGCGCGAGGCGGTGGAGTGCGAGACGCAGTTCGCCCAGGACCTTCTGAGCGGCGGTGTCGCGGGCCTGTCGGTGCAGGAGATGCGCGGCTACCTGGAGTACACGGCGGACCAGCGGCTCCAGATGCTGGGGTTGACGCCGGTGTTCCGCACGAAGAACCCGCTGTCCTTCATGGACCTGCAGGACGTGCAGGAGCTCACCAACTTCTTCGAGCGCCGCGTGTCCGCCTACCAGGTCGCCGTGGGCGTGGGCGCCGCCAACGACGTGGTGCTCGACGCCACGTTCTGATGCTCCCGGGCGGGCCCCTTCCCGGGCCCGCCTCCCGTGTCACGCGGACAAATCGTACCGGTAGACGTGGCGGCGACTTCCCTCTCGCCCCACGCCCTGGAAGCCGAGCTGTTCGAACGTCTCCACGAAACCCATGAAACGGTAGCTCGGTGAGTCGGGGTCCACGGGGTATGCCTCCAGGACCTTGCCGCCCCGCTTGCGAGCATGGGTGATGGCGGCCTTGATGAGTCGCCGCGACACTCCCTGCCCTCGCGCTTCACGGGTGACGAAGAAACACGCCAGGGACCACACGCCGCCCGGCGCTTCATCCGGCGCCTCCAGCCCCCCGAGCCCCTTCCGGTACGTCTCCCGAGGCGCGATGGAGCACCAGGCCACGGGCTCGTCCCCGAGATAGCCCAGGAGCCCCACCGGAGTCCCCTGCTTCACCCGCCGATGCATCGCCGCCTTGCGGTGTGCGTTGTCCGCGAGCCGGGCGTCCGCGCCCTCCGCCCGCCACACCATGCACCAGCAGTACTTGGGCCCGCCCTGGCTCTCGAACAGCCGCGCGAAGTCGCGCCAGCGCTCCGCATCCACCTCGTGCGTGGTGAACCGTCCCGAGGGCGCCACGGACGAGCGTGGCTTCGCCGTCGAACGCCGAGTCACACTCCGCTCTGAAGCAGCACTCCCGCGTGAAGTCCTGCGAGTGGGCATGCGTCTCTCCTCCTTCTCAAGCTAGGGCCTTCCCCCGAGGGCCGCACCTCCCGCGCGCATCCCTGGCCTGCCTCCTCGCCTGCCCCTCCTCCACTCCCCAAACCAGACACCACCCCACTCCGGGCTCGTCACCTCCGACGGACGAACCCCGTGCACTCATGTCTGGGAAAAGACCGGCCTCGTCGAAAGTCCTGGCCCCACTCAATCCCAGCACGCGCCGCGGCCGTGTCGGCTTCAGCCACGCGGCACACGAAGCAGACAATGACAGACAGCACGGGGCGACTGATGGTCGACGAGGGGAGCGCCCCTCGGTTCCACGCGAAGGTGTCCCGGTGGCCCGCCTTCGTCGCGGTGGTGACTCCACCGTCGCGCTGGGCCTTTCGGGCGGGAGCAAGGCCGACCTGCTTCACGTGGACGGCTCTGGCTCGGCCCATCTGCTGGCGGACTTCACCAACCCCACCCGGACGGGCAACGGGCACCATGAGTCTCGTGGTTCAACCTGGGGCCCGGGCTCCAAGTCCATCACCCTGGACGTGCCTCGCGTGCCGGAGGACGTCACCAGACCGCGCCCTTGAGCGGGGCCCGGTGAAGGCCGACGGTTCCGCGTGATAAACAGGGGGCACACCCATGGAACGTGCCGCCCTGCTCTTCTGGCTCTGGATGCTCGCCTTCGCCGTCACCGCCCTCTGGGCGTTGAGTCAGGCCGCCGTGGCCAGCTCGTTCGGCGTCAGGCCCACCCTCGTGAAGCTGGGCTACGGCCCCAACCTCGTCACGCTGTCGCTGGGCGGCATCCAGTGGGCCTTGCACCCACTCATCCCCCTGGGCAGCTCGGTGCGCTTCAACGGGCCTCCGGACGACGCCCCCACGCAAGCGCCCGCCGACAACCGCCTCCACCAGCTCCCGCTGGTCCTGCACGCGGCCACCATCATCCTGCCCTGGGCGCTGCTCGTCGTCGTCGCCATGGCCTGCCTCGGCGCCGGCGAGGGACTGGGCCAGTTCCTCACCGGCTTCACCGTCCCATTCCAGTACTCACGGCTGCCGGACCGCATCGAGCGCTTCGTCGCCCTGCTGCGCCACGGCGAGCTGCTGCAGGCCTGGGGGCTGGCGAGCGCCAAGGTGGCCGCCATCAACCTGCTGCCCATGCCCATCCTGGCGGGTGGCTCGCTACTGGCGCTCCCCTGGCGTAAGCAGCGCGAGCGGCTCCCGGTGTGGGCGGCGGGCCTGAATCTCGTGACGCTGCTCATCCTCCTGCCCTGGGCCGGCTACGCCCTCTACCTTTTCGGCGCGGCCATCTTCCGCTGAAGGCGGGACGTCGCTACGGCTAGGAGCGCTCCTGGAGCGCCAGCCGCGCGCCCAGCGCGACGAAGACGCCTCCCGTCACCCGCTGCTGCCACGCCGCGAAGCGCGGGTTGCGCCGCAGCCAGCCGCCAAATGCGCCCGCCACGCCCGCGAGGAACGCAAGCCACAGAGTCCCCGTCACGTCGAACAAGAGCCCGAGCAAGACGAACTGCAGGCCCGGGGAGCCTCGCGACGGGTCCACGAACTGCGGCAGGAAGGCCAGGAAGAACAAGGCCACCTTCGGGTTCAGCACGTTGGTGACGACACCGTCGCGGAAGATTCGCCACAGGCTCGCGGGCTGGAGTTCCCGCACCGCCTCGGGCCCCTGCTTGCTGCGCAGCATCCGCACGCCCATCCACACGAGGTAGAGCGCGCCCACCCACTTCACCACCAGGAAGGCCATGGCGGAGGTCGCCAGCAGCGCCGACAGTCCCAGGGCCGCAGCCGCGATGTGGAACAGGCACCCGACGCAGATGCCCAGCGCGGAGACGAAGCCCGCGGCGCGGCCCTGTCCCATGCTCCGGGCCAGCACATACATCGTGTCCGGCCCTGGCGTGAGGTTGAGGACCAGTCCCGCGAGGATGAAGGCCACCAGGCGCGTCGGCTCGAAGAGCATGTCGAAGGGCTTTCGCTCCGTCATCCCGGAGCAGGGAACGGGAAGGCACGGCCCCCTCCCATCCCTCGTATACGCCCGGAAGCACCGCCAGGAAAGCCACGGGCAGGGGCCCCGCGCGCGACGGGCCCTGCTCGGAGGGAGCAAGGCCCGTCCACGCAATGCGGCCTTCTTCGCCCCTACACCGGCGAGCGCGTGTGGCTGCGGTCCTGGGCGACGCGCTCCGCACGCTCGGCATCCAGCGAGCGTTCGGCCGTGCGCGCGGTGATGGCCCCCGCCGGGCTGAACACGGAGCGGTACACGGCGGCGGCCAGGCCCGCGCCCAGCATCGGCGCGATGATGAACATCCACAGCTGGGTGAGCGCCTGCCCGCCCGCGAACACCGCCGGCCCCAGGCTGCGCGCGGGATTCACGGACGTGTTCGTCACGGGGATGCCCACCAGGTGGATGAGCGTCAGCACCAGCCCAATGGCGATGCCGGCGAAGCCCACCGGCGCCTTCGCGTCCGTCGCCCCCAGCACCGTCAGCACGAGCAGGAAGGTGAGCGCCACCTCCGCCAGGAACGCCGCCCCCGCGCCATAGCCCTCGGGCGAGGCGAGGCCGTATCCGTTCGAGCCCAGCCCCGCCACCGAGGCCTGATAGCCCCCGGGGACACCCTTCGCGATGAGCAGCACCACGCCCGCCGCCAGCACGGCCCCCAGACACTGCGCCACGATGTAGCCGAGGATGTGCTTGTTCTCGAACTTGCCCGCCAATGACAACCCCACCGTCACCGCGGGATTCACGTGGCAGCCGGAGATGGGGCCAATCGCATACACCATGGCCAGCAGCGACAGGCCGAAGGCGAAGGACACGCCCAGGAAACCGATGCGGTCCCCCGCCAGCACGGCCGCACCCACGCCGCCGAGCACCAGGACGAACGTCCCGATGAACTCCGCCAGGTACCTCCTCATCGAATCATTGCCCCCGGCCGCTGTAGCAGCCGGGATTCTCTTGTCTGTCGCTGAACGCATGCGCACCCTCTCCGGCCGCACGCACCAGGACACGAGCACTCGCGTCCGGCGCCTCGCGGCGCAAACAGTCCCACCCGGGACGCTGCGCACGCTCTTCCTTTCGACAACAGTCCACTGCCCTCCACGCCAGGAGAGCGGCATCCACGCGAGGCGCTCGATGCTCCGCCACCCCTGACGCGGGACTTCAAGCCGGCGGGAAGGCGACCCACTCCCCGCGCGGCTGGAGGAAACCGGAGGGCTACTTGCCCTTCATCACGCCAATGAATGGCACGTTCCGGTACTTCTCCGCGTAGTCCAGGCCGTAGCCGACGACGAAGAGGTCTTCGATGACGAAGCCCTTGTAGTCGATGTCGATCTTCGTCCGCGCGCGCGCCGGCTTCTCCAGGAGCGAGCAGAGCTTCAGCGACGCCGGGTGCCGGGCCCGCAGGTTCTCCAGCAGGAAGCTCATGGTGAGCCCCGTGTCGATGATGTCCTCGATGATGAGCAGGTGCTTGCCCGCCATCGGCTTGCTGACGTCGGTGGTGATGCGCACCTCGCCCGTCGTCTCTGTACCGCCCTGGTAGCTGGACACGCCCAGGAACTCCAACGTCAGCGGCAGGTCCACCGCCCGCGCCAGGTCCATGGCGAAGAACGTGGAGCCCTTCAACACGCAGACGAGCGTCAGCTCCTTGCCCGCGTAGTCCCGGGTGATTTGCGCGCCCAGCTCCCGCACGCGCGCCTGCAGCTTGTCCTCCGAAATATGGACGCCAACTTCCTGCTCGTAGAACGCCAAGGCTTCCTCCGCGCTACACGTAGGCGTTGTTCATGATCTCCCCGAAGCCGCCGCCACCGGGGACGATGTACTGCCGGTCATCCAGGCCTCGCTCCTTCTCCCAGAGCTCTCCCGGCGCCGTGCCGAAGACCTCCGGAGGAGACAGACCCCGGTCCAACCGGAGCGCGTAGATGATCACGTCCGGATGGTCCGTCGTCATCTTCCGCAAGTACTCCGGCGTGACGATGAGGTTGAGGGTGATGATGCGCCGGGGGGTGCCGGGCACCTTCTCCTTGTAGAGCTTGATGGCCGTGGAGAGGCTGCCGCCCGTGGCCCCCATGGGGTCCGGGAAGAGGACGAGCGCGTCGTCCACATCCCCACCAATCTTCGCGCCGCCAATCTGCGAGCCCACCACCGTCTCGGCCGCGTCGATCATCCGGCTCATGATGATGTGGTCCTGGCGCACCACCGACGGGTCCACCGTGGCGTTGAGCAGGTCATACGTCACCTGCGACGGCAGCGTGCCCGCCCGCGCGATGTTCACCGTCACCACCCGGACGTGAGGGTCGATGACCTCGCCCTGGTAGAGCCCCTGCGGGGTGGAGTCGATCATCCGTGTCGGCAGGCTGACCATCTTCCGCGGGAACTCCGCGTTCACCACCGTCTTCACCAGGTCGCTGTAGAGCGTCTCCACCAGCCGGTTGATCTGGGGTTGGATGACGCCCTTGGCGCACAAGGTGGCCAGTTGGGAGAGCAGGAACGGATTGCCCACCAGGTGGACGTTGGGTCCATAGTGGTGGGTCATCTCGTTCAGCCGGAAGGGCACGTTCGCGTACAGGGTGTCACGCATTCGGTCGGTTCCTCTCGTGCCCTGATGCCCGCGGGCGAAGCGGGGTCAGTCGAACAGTTCGAGCGTCTGCGGCGGCGTGCCCTCGGTGGGCTCCGGAACATGACACTTGCGGCACCGCGGCTCGTACGCGCCCGCCGCGCCCACCACCACGCGCTCTCCACTGGAGACGAGGCGCTGGGAGCGATTGGCCGGATTGCCGCAAACCACGCAGATGGCCAGCTCCTTCGTCACGTACTCCGCCACCGCCATCAACTGCGGCATCGGCTCGAAGGGACGGCCCTGGTAGTCCTGGTCCAGTCCCGCGCAGATGACGCGCAGCCCCTTGTTGGCCAGCGCCTCCACCACCGCGACGACCTCCGCGCCGAAGAACTGCACCTCGTCGATGCCCACCACCTGCGTGTCGGGCTCCAACCGGTAAAAAATCTCTTCAGCCCGCTCCAACGGCGTGGACGTCACCTTCAGCTTCGAGTGACTCACCACCTGCGTTTCGTCGTACCGGTTGTCGATGCGAGGTTTGAACACCTGCACCTTCTGCTTGCCGTACACGGCGCGCTGGACGCGGCGGATCAACTCCTCCGTCTTACCGGAGAACATCGAACCGCAGATGACCTCTATCCACCCGATATCTTTGGGGAATTGGTGCAAGGGACGCTCGCCTGGCCTGGGGGCGGAGGGGCGCGGATACTCTGTCACCCCCCCGCGGGAGTCAACCGCCAACCGCGTCCTCGTGACAGCCCCCTCGGGCGTGCCGGGGCCCTCCTGCCCGCCCGCCCCTCCAAGTTCCATCCGGGCGCTGGCAAGCCGCTTGAAAGGAACCGCCTCCGGAAGGTCGGGACTGGGAGGCAGGGCGTGGCGACGACGACGATGGAGCAGGTTCGGGGCGCGGTCCGCGGTGGAATGGCTTCCTTCTATGCGTCACCCGCCTCGGTGGCGTTGCTGATGCTCAACCTCATGGACGGGCTGTTCACGCTGCTCTTCCTCCAGCTGGGCGTGGCGGAGGAACTCAACCCTCTCATGCGGCTGGCCTACGAGCAGTCACCGCTCTTCTTCATGTTCGCCAAGCTGCTCATCGTGAACGCCGGCCTGTGGCTGTTGTGCTTGCACAGGCGTCTGCGCGCCAGCCGCCTCGCCATCCGAGCAGGCGCCGTCGTCTACGGAATCATCGTCGTCTACCATCTGGCTTTTCTGACCCACCTGGTCCTGCACTGGCCAGGAGCCCTTGGGTAGTCCCTTTCACGCTCTGGACTGTGCGCGAGTGGAACAATGGTGAGGGAACTCCTTCACCATACCCTTGCATTTTGCACCCGGTATGTCCCAGGCTTCCCGCCAGCTCCGACCTTTCGGGTTCGGGGGGGGACCATGAACATCACCGACGTCCGGGTGTTTCCGGTCGAAGAGGACAAGCTCAAGGCGTACGTCACCATCACCCTGGATCACTGCTTCGTCATACGCGACTTGAAGGTCATCCACGGCTCCTCGGGGCTGTTCATCGCGATGCCGGCGAAGAAGCGCAAGGATGGAACGTACAAGGATATAGCCCACCCGCTCAACGCGGACACACGCAGCCAGATGGAGCGTGTCATTCTCATGGAGTACGAGCGGCACCTCCATCAGGCGCAAGCAGGGATGCTCGGTCCGATGCCAGCAGATCTCGACTAACGCCTTCACATCCGCGCGTGTCCAGGTTAGTCAGCGGGCCCATCATGCAGCCGCGCGACTTCAAGATCTTCGCCGGGAGCTCGAATCCCGGCCTGGCTCACCGAATCTGTGAGTACCTCAAGCGTCCGCTCGGCAAGGCGGAGGTGGGTCGCTTCTCCGACGGAGAAATCCACGTCGAGATTGGCGAGAACGTCCGCGGTCACGACGTCTTCATCCTCCAGTCGACGAGCCCGCCGACCAACGACCACCTGATGGAGATGCTCATCATCTGCGACGCCCTGAAGCGGGCGAGCGCGAGCTCCATCACCGCCGTCATCCCGTATTACGGGTATGCCCGGCAGGACCGGAAGGTCGCCCCGCGCACGCCGATCACCGCGAAGCTCGTCGCGGACCTGCTGGAAGTGGCCGGCGCGGAGCGCGTCGTCTCCATGGACATGCACGCCGGGCAGATCCAGGGCTTCTTCAACATCCCCTCGGACCACCTGTACGGCTCGCCGGTGTTCCTGGAGGACCTGCGCAAGCGCTTCCCGGAGTCGCAGGAGCTGGTCATCGTGTCGCCGGACGCTGGTGGCGTCGAGCGCGCGCGTGCCTACTCCAAGCGCCTCAACACGGGCCTGGCCATCATCGACAAGCGCCGCCCGCGCCCCAACGCCTCCGAGGTGATGAACCTCATCGGCGACGTGTCCGGCAAGGACGCCGTCCTCGTGGACGACATGGTGGACACCGCCGGCACGCTCGCCCAGGCCGCCGCGGCGCTCAAGGCCAAGGGCGCCCGCCGCGTGGTCGCCTACGCCGTGCACCCCATCCTCTCCGGCCCCGCCATCCAGCGCATCCAGGACTCCGTGCTGGAAGAGGTCGTCTTCACTGACACCGTGCCGCTGTCGCCCGCGGCGCAGGCCTGCTCGAAGATTCGCGTGCTCACCACCGAGCGCCTCTTCGGCGAGGCCATCGCCCGCATCCACCGGGCCGACTCGCTCAGCTCGCTGTTCGTCTGAGGCTCGGGTCGCCCGTCCGCCGGGCGACTTGACTCCATGTTCGGGGGCTGGCATGTCCGGCCTCCTCCAACGGTCCCCTTCGCGGCGCCGTCTTCGGGGCCCGCCACTGGGGCGGGATGCCGAGGGCGCCAGGGTGGCCGGTGGTCACCGCGGTACCCATTCCCAAGGTATTTCCATGTCCGAAAACAAGAACACCCTCGAGGCGAAGTCGCGTGAAGGCTCTGGCAAGGGCTTTGCCCGCAAGCTGCGCGCCCAGGGTGTGGTGCCCGCCGTGGTGTACGGCAAGCACCTGAAGACGCCCGTGCACATCTCGGTGGACCCGAAGGCCGTGCGCGCGGCCATCAACACCCCGCACAAGTTCAACACCGTCATCCAGCTGAAGCTGGCCAGCGGTGACCAGCAGGTCCTCCTGAAGGACTACCAGATGGACCCCGTCACCCGGGACATCCTGCACGTGGACTTCATCGGCGTGCGCGCGGACGAGCAGGTCAAGGTGGACGTGCCGCTCGTGCTCGTCGGCAAGTCGGTGGGCGTGGCCGAGGGTGGTCTGCTCAGCCAGATTCGCCGTGAAATCACGGTCTGGGCGCTGCCGAACGCCATTCCCGAGCGCATCGAGGTGGACGTGACGGCGCTGAAGATCGCCGAGGCGCTGCACATCAACGACGTGAAGTTCCCGGCCGGCGTGTCGGTGAAGTCGAACGTCAACTACACCGTGGCGGTCGTCGCCGCGCCCGAGGCGGCCGAAGTGGCCCCCGTGGCGGCTGCGGCGGCTCCCGCCGCCGCGGCTCCCGCGGCGAAGGCTGGCGACAAGGCGGCGGCCCCCGCGGCCGCGGCCAAGGCCCCCGCGAAGAAGTAGTCGTCTTCCGGTGTACCCTGGACACGGGGCTGGCCTCCCTGAGGCTGGCCCCGTTTCTTTTTGGAGCCTCCCATGAAGCTCATCTGCGGGCTGGGCAACCCGGGGCGCGAGTACGAGCGGCACCGGCACAACATCGGATTCATGGTGGTGGAGGCGCTGCTGTCGCGAGCGCGCGCGGAGCTGAATCAGGAGAAGTTCGCCGCGAAAGTGGGCCAGGGGACCCTGGCGGGCGAGCGCATCCTCTTCGTCGAGCCGCAGACCTTCATGAACCTGTCGGGCCGCTCGGTGGCCGAGGCGGCGCGCTTCTACAAGATTGCTCCCGAGGACGTGCTCGTCATCCACGATGAACTGGACCTGCCCCTGGGCCGGCTGCAGCTCAAGGCGGGCGGCGGCAGCGGGGGCCACAACGGCCTGAAGAGCATCGTCGCGAGCCTGGGCTCGGAGGCGTTCATCCGCCTGCGCTTCGGCATCGACAAGCCGGAGGGGCCCAATGCCCGCGAGCGCGTCGCCGACTACGTCCTGTCCAACTTCGACGACGGGGAGCGCCGCCAGCTGGACGAACTGAAGGACCGCGCCATGGACATGACCGAGTGCTGGGTGCGCGAGGGGCTGTCGGTGGCGATGAACCGCTTCAACCGGAAGGCCTGAGGCCCCTCGGAGCGCCCGGGACGGGGGGAGCGGACAGGCGAGCTTTCCGGGAGCTTGACTTGCCCGGGGGGCCCTCCTAGAAGGCCCGTTCGCTCGCTGGGTGGTTGATCCAGTGGGATGTTCTTTTTCAGCTTCCCGTGTTGGTGCACGGGACGTAGCGCGAGGGTGACGGGCGCGCGGTTTCCCGTTCCCGGTGGTGGCCATGGGGCCAATCGCCGTTTCCCCGCTCCTCGGATTGTCCGGGGGGCACTCGACCCCAAGGGGAGAGAAAACATGGCAGAGACGCAGGCCGCCAAGCGGCTTCGTGAGTACGAGACCATCTTCCTGGTCAAGCCGGACCTGACTGACGACAACGTGGACAAGCTCAAGGAGCGCGTCCGTGGCATCGTCTCCCGCGAGGGTGGCAAGGTCCTCCGCTTCACGGTGTGGGGCAAGAAGAAGACCCTGTTCCCCGTGGCGAAGCAGCCCCGCGCCATCTACGTGCACGCCAGCTACCTGGGCGGTTCGGGTCTGGTGGCGGAGATTGAGCGCAACCTGAAGAACCTCGATGAGGTCACCCGCTACATCTCCGTGAAGCTGGCGGATGAGGTGGACCCCGAGACGCGTCCGGTCCTCGAGGACCTGAAGCTCGCCGGCGATGTGGAGGAGACCCGTCCGGGCGCTCCCGAGCCGCGCGAGGGTGGCGGGTTCCGCGGCGACGTGGCCGAGGAGTCCGTGGGCGAGGCGGAGGAGGAGTCGTCCGAGGAGGCCTGAGCGCCACCTGGGACATTCTCTAGGGACCTTTTCAGGAAACGAGAAAGTTCATGAGCAACGGAACGGACAGCAAGACGGGCGGCTCGTCGTCGGGCGGCCGCAGTGGCGGCTTCGGCGGCGGCGGTGGGCCTCGCGGTGATCGCGGTGGAGACCGTGGCGGAGACCGTGGTGGTGATCGCGGAGACCGCGGTGGCATGGGCGGCGATGACGAGAAGCGCGGCGGTGGCCGTGGCTTCGGCCGCAAGAAGGTCTGCCGGTTCTGCGCGGAGAAGAACGCGTCGGTGGATTTCAAGGACCAGGCGACGCTGAAGTACTTCGTCACCGAGCGCGGCAAGATCATTCCCCGCCGCATCTCTGGCAACTGCGCGAAGCACCAGCGTGAGGTGGCCACGGCCATCAAGCGCGCGCGCGGCATCGCCCTGCTCCCCTACAACGCGGTGGTCGGCTAACCGCCGGGTCCGCTCAGGAGACTGAACATGAAGGTCATTCTGCGAGAGGACATCGAGAACCTCGGCAAGTCCGGGGAGCTCGTCACCGTGAAGGACGGCTTCGGCCGTAACTACCTGCTGCCGCGCAAGAAGGCGGTTCTGGCGAGCGAGCAGAACCTCCGTCAGCTCGAGCACGAGAAGGCGGTCATCACCGCCCGCAATGCCAAGCTGAAGGGCGCCGCGGAGGAGCAGGCGAAGAAGGTCGGCTCCATCAAGGTCGTCATCAAGCGCAAGGTCGGCGATCAGGACAAGCTGTTCGGGTCCGTCACCGCGCTGGACATCGCCGAGGCCGTGGCGGCCCAGGGTCAGACGGTGGACCGTCGCGCCCTGCACCTGCCCGAGCCCATCAAGGCGATTGGCAGCTACGAAGTCGAGCTGCGCCTGCACCGCGACGTGACGGCGAAGATCAAGGTCGAAGTCGCCGCCGAGTAACGGCTCGACTCCGCCTCAAGCGGGTTCGAGAAGGCCGTCCGGGGCAACCCGGGCGGCCTTTTCATTTGGGGATGGCCGCCGTGTCTCGCGTCCGGCTCGCGCCGTGGCCGGTCCGTCCTACGACAGGCGCGTGGAGGCTTCCGAGGCGGGTGGGTATCCGGGAGGCACAGGAGGCTCACCCATGAGCACGCCCGCACCCGCCCCGCCATCCCC
>NZ_VIFM01000273.1 GCF_006636215.1 Myxococcus llanfairpwllgwyngyllgogerychwyrndrobwllllantysiliogogogochensis
GCCGCACCCCACCCCCAGCGCGGCCAGGGCACAGCCACCCTGGGCCAGCGTGAGGAGCGCGGCGCGGCGGTCCAGCTTCGTCATGGCGCGGCCGTGAGCGACACGCCGTTCACCACGGCGACGCCGTCCAAATCGAACCCGGCGGACGTGCCGGCGGAGCCGCTGGTGCCGGAGTCCTGGATGCGCACGTAGCGCGCCCGGCTCAGGCCCACGGTGGCCAGGTCGAACCCGTCTCCGCCCGCGACAGCGGGGTCCGTGGCGCTGATGCCGGCGGCGGGGTTGGCCGTCACGGGACGTACGCCCGCGCAGCCCGGGTAGTTGTTCGCCGCGTCCGAGGGGGCGCAGGGGAACTCGAACCACTGCACGCCATCGTCGCTCACGGACACCTTCGCCCGCTCGGTGAAGGCGCGAGGGCCTCCGGCGATGAGGAAGGCGTTCTCGAAGACGAGCAGGTCCACGCCCGGCCCGTCCATCACCGCGAGGTCCGTGAAGCGAAGGGTGATGGAGCCCGACTTGCCCAGCGAGAGGACGTCGAGCGAGCCGCTGTCCAACCCCGAGCCCACCGGCGGGCCCAGGACGATGGACGGGAAGCGGTCCTGTCCGAAGCCCGCGCCGGGGCCCGGAAGGAACTCCACGACCTCGTCCGCGTACGGGTCCGCGGGCACGGCGACGCTCGCGTCTTCAGGCGAGCCCGAGTCCCCCGGCCCCGCGTCCTCCGAGGGCGAGGACGGGTCCTCACCACCGCAGGCCGACAGGCTCAGGAGCAGGGCGAGCGCCGCTCCCCGCCGTTGCGGCCAGGACACGCGGCGACTCACGGGGCCACCTGGAGGCGGACCAGCCGCTGGCCGTTCTTGTCGGCGACACCCACCAGCACATCCGAGCCGAGCGGCTCCAGCATCGTGACGGTGGTGCACTGGTCCACGTAGTCGAGCACGGCGGCGCGCGCGCCCACCGTGACAGTGTCGCTCCCCGTGCTGGTGGACAGCGCGAAGCGGGACACATCCGTGCTCACGAAGCTGAAGTTCTCGTCATACCCGCCGCGGTTGACGACGACGCCCGCGCCGAAGGAGGACGCGCTGTCGAAGTCGCTGCCCACCTCGATGGGCGACTGGCTGCCCAGCTCCAGCGGCGTCCCGCTGGTGATGGCCTGGGCGACGACCGACGGCGCCACGCCGTAGATGACGTTGACGAAGTCTCCGTTGAAGAAGCCCAGCGCGGCGACGCCATTGTCCGCCACGGCGGTGAAGCCGCTGGCGACCACGCCTTCGGCCGGGAAGTTGGCCACGCGCACCGTGCCCAGGGGATTCGCGGACGTCACCACGCCGTAGATGCCGAGCCCCGTGGGCAGGGTGCCCAGGCCACCACCGTTGAGGAGCACCGCGCTCGTGTCCCCGTTCGAGAAGGCCGCCGCGGAGTAGTTCTTCGGCGCGGTGAGGAAGGACGACGAGGCCGGCGTGGCGATGTCGTAGAGCGAGAGGGAGCCCGGAGACCCGGAGGCGCCCGTGGTGTAGCCGGTGAAGACGCGCTGCCCGTCGTTGATGAGGTAGCCGCCCGCGTAGACCGCGACGCTGCCAGCGCGGTCCTCCGGGGTGACGACGTCATAGAGCTTGGTGGGGGACAACTGGAGGTCGGGCCACGTGCCCATCGAATACAGCGCGGCGTCCTTGCCGCCCCCCTGCACCGCGTAGAACGAGTACGTCGGACCCGGCGACGAGCCCAGGGCGGAGATGCCATCCGGCAGCGGGGCCGTCTCGGTGGCGACGAAGCCCGCCTGGAGCTGGAGCGTGCCCAGCTTCGCGTCGTGCGGCGTCGTCTCACAGGTGACGGGGCCCGCGTCCGGCGTACCCGCATCCGGCGTGGGGTCCACGGGGCCGGCGTCCGGCGTGCCCGAGTCCACGGGGCCCGCGTCCGGCGTGGGGTCCACCGGGCCTGAATCCGGCGTGCCCGAGTCCACGGGACCGGCGTCCGGCATGCCTGAGTCCACGGGACCTGAATCCGGCGTGCCCGAGTCCACGGGCCCCGCGTCCGGGGTGCCCGCGTCAGGCACCGGAGGCTGGCCAATCGGCTCCGTCTCGCACTTCTCGTCGATGCAGACCCACTGCTGGCCCGCGGGGGGCTCGCCGTTGTCGGCGCGGCAGTCGAATGTGTCCACGCACTCGGGGTTGCAACCCGTGCCGAGCAGCGCCACCGCGAAGGTAGTCACTGCCAGCGAAACAGACTTCGTCCAGGGAGCTACGCGCTTCCAGTCAGCGGTCTTCATCGGCGTCCTCAGTCCCTCTCCGCCCCCACGGGCGGGTGGGCATCCAGGAGGACGCGGTCGAAGGCGGGCCCGGGCACACCCACGTGCACGGAAGAAAGGCTGACGCCTCCGCCGCCTCCCCTCGGAGGCCTCGGTGATGTCCGTGCCCGAAGGGCACGGGTCCTTGGCAGGTTTTCGGACTCGCAGGCGCGGATGCCCCGGGGGCACCCACCTAGTGGCCGTCGCTTCCCAGCCCCATGGAGGGACCAGTGCTTCGTGACGGCGGTCGTTCCTGCACACCGCTGCGGGGCAGTCCCGGATTCACACCGGGTTCCCTAGAGCCACCGTGTTTCCACGTCAGCACCGAGGACGGCGGCGGGGATATGGCGGGTGACCGGCATTGTCAATGGAGCGCGGTGACGTCGATGGCATTGGACACGGGGCGACGCGGGTCCAACGGGCACGCCTCCAGCGCGGGGCCCTTCGCCTCGGGCGTGGAGTAGCCACGACGCTCGGTGAGGCGGCCATCCCCCACCTCCACCACGAAGACGCGGCCGGCGTTGGTATCCGCCAGGTACACCGCGCCCTTCGCCACCGCGAAGCGACTGGCCACGGAGAGCACACATCCGGGCGCGCCCGGCTGACAGCCAGGGTTGAGCGCGTAGGAGGCCACGACGGTGTCGTCCTTCACCAGTACCAGGCCCGTGGAGCGCACGGACGTCGCGATGTAGCCATTCTCCGGGTCATAGAGCGCCTCGCCGATACAGGCGACCACCAGCTGGTCTCCCACCGCTTCCACGTAGCCCGCGTTGAGGCAGCGCTCCGCGCCCAGGTCGATGGCGCTCACCGCGCCGGTGGAAGGGTCGATTCGCGCGAGCATGCCCGGCCCGTTGGGACGGTAGTCATTGGCGGGATTCAGATTGGTGAGCGCCACGTATACGGCGGAGCGCGTCGCCGTCACCGAGTACGGCAGCGGCATCACCGGGCCTCCGCCAAAGGGCTTCAGGTCCAGTCCCGTGAGCGACAGCGTGTCCACCTTGCGCGGCTGCTCGGGGTTGGAGATGTCCACCCGCGCCACGGCGTTGCCGTGCTGGAAGCTGGAGCTCGCGGTGCCGAACAGCGGAATGAAGAGCGTATCGCCGAAGCGCGCGAGCGCCTGCGGACTGGTGTTCGCGCCCAGGTTCACCTGGCCCACCGTGCGCAGGCCCAGACCGTTGCCCTGCGCCGTGCCCTCGCGCTTGAGCACCTGGAGCGTGTTGTTCACCGAGTCGACGACGTACACGTAGGGCGGGTCCACGAGGATGTCGTTGGGCGAGCCGGACACCACGCCCAGCGAGTCCTCCTCGATGAGGGTCCCCAGGTTGCCACCCGCCGCCTGGAGCAGCTTGCCGTTCGTCATGTCCGCCGCGAGCACGAAGCCGTCCCATGACGCGAGCGACTGCACACCCGCGCCGAACTCGCGCCGGGGCCCGAGCTGGTCCGTCCCCGCCTGGATGCCCACGAGCTGTCCGTTCGTGAAGCACGCCGTCACCACGTCGTATGCGCACCGTCCGGCGTGACACGACTGCACATCCGGACACGCGACGCCGCACGCGCCGCAATTCAGCACGTCCGTCCGCGCATCCACGCACGCACCACCGCAGCGCAGCAGCCCCTCCGAGCAACCTTCGCGACACGCGCCCGCCTCGCACACTTGACCTGTGGCGCAGGCCGTGCCGCAGGCACCGCAGTGGGCCACGTCCGTCGCGGTGTCCACACAGGCGCCATCACAGGACTCGGTGCCAGCGCGACAGCCACAGACGCTGTCCTGACAGACTTCGCCCGTGGAGCAGGTGTTGCCACAGGCGCCGCAGTGGGCGGTGTCGCCGCGCAGGTCCACGCAGGTGCCCTCGCAGACCGTGAGCCCGGCGGTGCACACCACGCCTTCATCCGGGCAGCCGGTGAGCACGAGGGCCAGGAGAGAGACCGACAGCAACGCCAGCGGCGTGGACTCAAGGGGACGGGGCGCGCGGGGCATGGGAGTCCTCGGAGGAGGGAGGCGACGGGGGGGTCGGCTCGAGCGACACCGCGAGGGTCGCGTAGGCCGCGCGCCCTGGCAGTGGGAAGCCGGTGAAGTCCTGGGCCCGCGAGTCGAGGAGGTTCTTCACCTCGACCGACAGGGTGACGTCCGGAGCGTGCAGGAAGGTGCTGGAGGCGCCCACGCTCCACAGGGTGCGTGACGGCAGGCCGCGCGTGCCAGTGCGGTTGACGAGCTGCGAGGCCTGGTACAGCACCTCCGTGCGGGCGTTGAGCCAGTCAGGCCCGGCGCGCACGCGGCCCACCCACTTGTGGCGCGGGCGGTAGGGCAGGTCCTGATTGTAGAAGCGTGGGTCGCCCAGGCGGTTCTGCGTGCGCAGCCACGTGTAGCTGCCGCTGGCGGACAGCCAGGAGAAGGGCCGGGCATCGCCCTCCAGCTCCACGCCCCACACTCGGGCGGCGTCGAAGTTGTAGGGCCGCGCCATCATCGGGGGATACAGCTCGTAGGCGATGAGGTTCTCGTACAACGCCGCGAAGCCGCCCGCCGTCGCGCTCCAACGGGGCGCACCCGAGACACGCTCTTCGGAGTCCCAGACCAGGGCCGCGTCAGCGTACAGGGCGCGCTCGGGCTTCAAGCCGGGGTTGGGCAGGAGCGTGCCCTGGCGGATGTACAGCTCCAGGAACGAGGGCGCGCGGTGGGACTGGCCCGCGTTGGCGCGCAGCCCGAAGCCACCTCCCAGGGACACCGCCGCGCCGAGCTTCGGAGAGAAGAGCCAGTAGGGCCCCACGCGATCCAGCCGCAACGAGGGCACCACCTCCAGCACGCCGCTGAACAGGGCCCACTCGTCCATGACCATGACGCTTCCGCGCCACCAGCCCGCGGACTGCGCGCCCCGGGCCTCGGTGACCTGCTCACCAGAGGAAGCCACGGTGGTGGTCAGCGTATGAGCGCCGCCCAGCGGAGTACGCCCCTCCAGTTCGACGCCGCCGACGAGGTGGCGCTGCGGGCCTCCCGCGCCGAGGAGGCCGCCCGTGACCTCCAGGCCATCGCGCCGGAAGAAGCCTCGCGCGCTGCCTTGCGTGCCAGTGCCACCGAGCGCTCCCGACCAGCGCACCCCGAGCGAGAGCCGGTCCAGGTCCTGTCGCCCGGCGGACTGGGGATTCTGCACCGTGCCGGGAATGGCACGGTCCTCCAGGGCCAGCTCGGAGAGCACATCCAGACGCGAGCCTCCGGGCAGTCGACGTCGGTAGCGCAGCAGCACGCCGCCGCCCTTCGCGTCGTTGCGGGCACGGGCCTCGGCGGTGACGGGGTTGTCGTCCACCGCTGGCAGCTCGTCGAGTTCGTAGGCGAAGTCTCCATCCGAGCGCCCCGCATGGAGCAGCACCAGTCCATGTCCGTCGAGCAGCGGGCCCGTCACCGCGACGTGTCCCAGCGCCGTGTTCCAGCTTCCGTAGGTGACCTCACCACTGCCGCGCGTGTGCGAGGAGGGCGCGCGCGTGACGATGTTCACCGCACCGCCCAGGCCTCCCGAGCCATAGCGGGCGCCCGCGCCACCGCGCAGCACCTCGAAGCGCTCCACCAGCGCGGCGGGAACCTGGGACAGGTCCGCCATGCCGCCCGCGCCGTTGAGAGGGATTCCATCGAGGAACACCAGCACGCCGTTCGACGCGGCGCCTCGGACGACGAGGCTCTTGCTCTGGCCATAGCCCCCCGAGTCCTGCACCGCGAGGCCCACCGAGCCGACGAGCAGCTCCGCCGTGTCGCGCGCTTCGCCCGCGCGAGCGGTGGCATCGATGACGGTGATGGCACCCGTTGGGTCCCTGCGCTCGGGCGAGTCCGGCGGTGGCGGCGACTTGCCCCGAACCACGGTGGCGCGCGCACGTGGGCTCTCCGGCTTCGCCGCGACCTCTGGCGGAGTCGGCTCGACGTCCGGCGTGGCACTGGAGCTAGCCGGCTCAGCGACGACCTCTGGCGGACTCGGCTCGACGTCCGGCGTGGCACTGGAGCTAGCCGGCTCAGCGACGACCTCTGGCGGACTCGGCTCGACGTCCGGCGTGGCACTGGAGCTAGCCGGCCTCGCCGCGACCTCTGGCGGACTCGGCTCGACATCGGGCGTGGCACTGGAGCTAGCCGGCTCCGCGGCGACCTCTGGCGCACTCGGCTCGACGTCCGGCGTGGCCGCGGAGGGCGCTTCGTCGACGCCGACATGCATCGCCTCGACGCCATGCGGGTTTGCCGTCGCGGCAGGTACGACCTGCGCGGCCGGGGGCTCGACATGCTCGGGGGACGTGCCCGTATCGGCATCGTCCGGCACCTGGGCACGGACTTCGACAGGGAGGCTGAGCGCCAGGCACACCAGGTGCCCGACGAGGAAGGTGCGCCGCATGCTCCGCCTTCCGCTCTCTCCATCGAAGAGAGAAGGCCGTCCGCACGTGTCGCCACGCGACACGTTCGCACCCCTGGGCAGGTCTCCTGGCTGATGGGCTCCGGCCTCAGGCGCACGGCGCGTCTGGCTGGAAGGGGGCTTCCGCCTTCCCCCGGAGCGCCTCAAGGCCGCTGCCGAAGTGGCGACTGTCCGAAGTCCCCGGCCCTGTCCTCAGGGCTGCCCAATCACAGTGGCGGGACCGCACCGGATTCGCACCGGCTTCCCTCTTGAAAGCCCGACATGGGCACCCAAGGGCGCACCCCTTCTAGGGGGTCACCTCCGTCGCGTCAAGCGCACCCGGGACAGCGCGGCACACGAGCGTACGTACTGCTCGAAAGCACTCGCTTGGAGGAACACCACCTCCGCGCCACCCAGTCGCAACGACGCGCGGCTGAACAGCGGCGAGGAGCGCCCCGGCACTATCAACACGCCTTCCTGATACGTGCCGCCGTGGCTCTCCAGGTCCGTCACGCTCCACACCTCCGTGTGCGGCTCCGGACGAAACCGCGCGTGCTGACGCGACACAGTGGGTTCGGGCAGGACGATGTCGCACTCGGGGCTGCGTCCCACCGTCACCTCGGGACCACTTCCCCGAAGGCGCGGCCGCAGCTCGAACACGACGGGCTCCACGACACGCGAGGGCGATGGGCCCATCAAGGTCGGCGCATCCACCGGAGACACCGGGCGCGGGCGACTCGGCATCGAGTCCCACACCAGCACGGGCCACCCGACATCGCGCAGCAGCGCCTCGCGGTCCTCCCGGAGCTGAGCCATCAGCGCGGACAAACGGTGGAGCACGAGAGTCCTCCAGGCCGGAAGGAAGGTGCGCTCGCAAAGCTGTGCACGCCCCTTCCGTCTGTCCACCCCCACACGTCCACGAGGACGCCTTCGCTGGGGAATCCTCGCGGGTCGCACACGCGACCCCATCGCCAGCCACGGTGAAACAATCCGGGCCTCACTTCTCGGGGCCGCAGGCGCTCCCCAGCGTGGCCACGTCCGCGTCGTAGTGCAGCGCCAATGCGCCGGAGGACTCGATGTGGCGCACGAAGAGGGAGCCGTACACCTCCGCATTGCCACTGAGTGTCATCGTGGCGCCAGGCGCGTAGAAGTTCCCCGCGAGCACGCTGCCCGCGGAGATGCCCAGCGTCCCCGTGCCCGCCGAATAGACGCGGACGCGGGCCGGCGCGTCGATGGAGCCCAGGAGGAACTGCCCCGCCACCGTCACGTCGCCGCCGATGAACAAGTCCAGCTCTCCAGGCGGCACCACTTCCACCGAGAGCCGCTCGCCAATGACGACGTCGTCTCGCACGAACAGCGCGGTGCGCTCGCGCACGACGAGGTTCAACCGTCCCTGTCCCTCGATGCGCGTCAGGAAGAAGCGCCCGCATGGCAGCTCCAGCGTGCGCTCCCCGTTGAAGCCCTCCAGCGACGAGGCATCCAGGCCGATGGCCTCGTTGTGGTTGTTCTGGGCGTGACTGCTGATGAGGCCGCGAATGTCCACCCGCGAGGCGTCATCACACGCGCACGGAGCCACCGAATCCACCGGCTCTCGCAGCACCTCCGAAGCCGTCACCGTGCCGGACATGATGCGCTCGGCGGGCACGGCCAGCTTGCCCTCCACCGTCAGCGACGCCAGACCCACGTCACCGCGCACCCACGCATCTCCCGTCACCTGGGCGGACACGTTGCCCGTGAGCGGACCTCCGCTGTACAGGCCACCGCCCACAGACAAGCCGCGTCCCAGGGAGATTCCATCCGCGCCGCCCGCGCTCAGCCCACCGCCGACCTTCAGCGTGTCGTTCGCCGCGACGCCGCCGTTCGTCGCCACCGCGCCGCCCTGCCCTCCCGGCACGTACTTGCCCATGGAGCCGCGGAACGCATCCGTGGTGAGCGTCGCGCTGAACGCGAGCCTGTCGCACGAGCACAGCGCGTAACGGAAGGCGCGCTCCGCGAGGTGACCGCTGCACACCTTGGCGCCCGTGACACTGTCACCCACCAGCAGCAACGGGCCCGTGGAGGCACAGAAGGCCGCGGGGTCATCGGAGGGGTTCTCGCCCTCCCCTGTCGTCCCGCTGTCCGACGAGGCCACCGGGCCCGCGTCGCTGTGCGGCGTGTTGATGAAGGCCACCGGGTCCCTCACCGTGCACGCGGCCCCCACCACGAGCCAGCCCAGCAGGACGAAGCTGCCGGGAGAACGCTTCCACCGCGATGCGAAGGCGCGAGTCATCGACCTGAAATCTCCCTCAGTCGGGTCCGAGCCGCCACTCCATGGGGCGAATCGGGGTGGCGCGCGAGAAAGGACTCCAGCGCCCGCGCCTCGCCGTCCCTGTCGCCCAGGGCCCGCAGGGCCTCCGTGACGCCGTGGCTCGCTTCTTCTTCCAGCACGCCCCCAGGCCAGCCCCGCTGGGCCTCCTGGTACTGACGCAGCGCCCCTCGCGCATCACCCAGGTGCTCCAGCCGCAGCGAGCCCGAGGCCACGCGCGCGACATACGCGGACATGGCCTGTGGGTCGGTCCGGATGACGCGCAGATAGAGCGCCTCCGCGGCCTTCCACTGTCCCGTGGCGCGGTGACCATTGGCCCGGCGCAACAAGTCCTCCGGAGCGGGCGCGCTGGGGAGCATCTCCGTCCCACGGAGCTTCGCGGACGGCGAAGGGACCGCGACGTCCGGAGTGGTCCGAGGCACGCCGACCTCCGTCCCTCCGGTCGTGGTCTGCTTCATGCCAACGCCAGCCACGTCGGGTTCGGCCCGTGCCACGCCGACCTCCGCGCCGGTCCGCATGACTCCGACGCCGGCAACCTCGGCCCGCTCCACGTCGCCGCCGGCCTCCGCTCCGGTCCGCATGACGCCGGCAACCTCGGCCCGCTCCGAGTCGACCGCCGGCACCACCGGCTCGGGGCGCACGGGTTCGACGACGGCGGGCACCGCCACGACAGGCGTCTCGACGGGCGCCAGCGAATCGCTCCGGCGGGACAGGTGCCATGTCGCGACAGCCGCCGCGCCCACCACGAGCAGCGCCCCTCCCATCAACCACTCGTGCCGGCGACGGGAACGCGGAGGCGGTGAAGGCGCGTCCAGGGCGGCGAGCACCGCGGCCTGCACCAGCGCCGCGGACTTCTGCCGAGACAGTCGACGAGCAGGCCCCGGGTCCTCGTCCAGCGGCGCGAGCATCCCCGGAGGCAGCCCTTCTTCATCCAGGAGCCGACTCATTCCGCGCCTCCATCCGGAACGCCGCCGTCCTCGGTCGCCAGTGCGCGGAGCGCCGCGCGCCCCAGCCGCAGACGACTCCGAATCGTCTCGAAGGGAATTCCCAGCTCGTCCGACACCTCCGGCACACTCATGCCGAGCACATGATGCAACACCATCGCATGTCGCTGCTCGTCGGGGATACGGTCCAACAACATCACCATGCGACGGCGATGCACGTATTCATCCGGGGGCGCATCCTCGGAAGGCACCGCCATCAACTCCGCGGACTCATCGACGCGCCGCGCCTCGTTGCCCCGGGCGCGCTTCAGCCATGCGAACGTCGTGCGAGCCACCACCCGGTCCACCCAGGACTGGAACTGCCCCTCGCCCCGGTACGTGGAGAGCCCCCGCAACAAGGCGATGAGCGCCTCCTGGGCGATGTCCTCCACCTCCCCGTCCCCGTGCACCAGATAGCGGACGAGGTTGCGCACCCGAGGCAACAGCTCCATCAACAAGGACTCGGCGGCCTCCCTGCGCCCCTGGATGGCCGCCTGGATGCGGGGGTCCGCTCCAGGACGTGCTCTGCCGATGGCTTCCCGTCCCGTGCTCGTCATCGACCCCATGGAGGAAGGTCGAGCCGAAAACGGGTCATCTCCACTCACGGCAACAGCACCAGCGCCAGGGCGAACCTTGGCCGCACCGCCCAGCCTTCGTTGCGTGGCACGAAGTTTCCGTCCTCGGAGTAACCGAGCCGGGGCCGCCCCAGGACGCCATCGGCGGCGACGGTGGCCTCCACGCCCATCCACTGGGAGAAGCGCCAGCGCAGGGAGGTGTCGGGCCCCGCCAGCAGCGCGGGGATGAAGCGCGGCTTGGCGGCTTCGATGCCCAGGAAATACGACTCCGTGCTGCGACCGAAGATGAGCAGGCCCACTCCCGCGCCCACGCCCCAGCGCAGGCTCCCCACTTCGAGGAGCGGGGTGTCCACCCACAGCCCTCCGGCGTACTGCTCCAGCTTCACGTCCGTGCGGCCATCCGGCAGCTTCGCCTCCAGTCCCGCGAGGACCTGAAGGCGAAGGCGCACCCTGCGGAACTCCCAGCCGGAGGCGAGCAGCAGGCCCCGATGGCCGGACCGCTCATACCCATCCAGCGTCATCATCCCGCCCACCATCACCTCCCAGCGCAGCGGCACCGAGTCCAGGGCAGCCGGCGGCATGGCCCAGAGCTCCGGCGGCATGGGCGTGGGCTCACGCTCGGGCTCGGGGGTGGCGGGCGCGGACAGCGGGGCGGCGACCTCGACGACCTCCCCCAGGGGCGTGCCGGCCTCCACCGCGCGCAGGGCGGAGCGCACGACGAGCGCCACGGCCTCGGCGCCCGCGGACCACTCGAGCGCGCCGGGCTGACCTTCCAGCCGCGCGGTGCGCACGAAGAGGTGACGGCTGCCGGGTTCGGCGAAGTGGACGCGCAGCTCGGAGCCCGAGCGCTGGAACCAGAGGACGGCGCGGGCCTGGTGGACATCCGCCAGCTCGACGACGGAGCGCCACTGCGCCTGGGGCGAGCCTTCCATGGACGGGCCCGGCATGGCGCGCAGCTCGACGGGCAGGTCGCTGCTCTGGCCGCGCACGCGTTCGAGCAGGGCGCCATCCTCCTCGGAGGTCACACGCGCCACGGCGAGCCACGAGCCGCCGCGGTCCGCCGCGCGCGCCTCCCCGCCCAGGCACAGGGCGGCGACGAGCCCCAGCCGAATCAACACGACGCCCGATGCCATGATTTGAAGGCTAGCGTCTCGTGTGTGCGCGCGGGAAGCCCCGGGGACAAACACACCTCACCGCACTGACGCACTCTGGCAGGCGCACCGGAAAAGACGCGCTGCGCCTGCAATCCTCCGGCGGACGGGCGACATGGGCCTGGACTCCAGTCTGCCCTCGCGCCCGTCGCGGATGACTCAGCGCTGGACGCTCGGGGGGGCGCGCAGCTCACGGCTGACGCGTTCCGCCTCGCGGAAGACGCGCAGCAGGTTGCCGCCCAGAATCTTGTGGAGCTGCTCGCGGGTGTAGCCCCGGGCCGCCAGCGCCTCGGTGATGCGCGGCAGGTCCGCCACCGAGTCGATGCCCTGCGGCGAGGAGTTGATGCCATCGAAGTCCGAGCCCAGGCCCACGTGGTCCACGCCCGCGACCTTGGCGATGTGGTCGATGTGGTTGATGAGGGATTCGAGCGGAGGGCGCTGCACCTTCGCGGCCCACTCCCAGCTCGCCTGGGAGTTCGCGCGGTAGCGGGTGACGGGGTCCGAGGCCTTGTGCTTCGCCTCCACCGCGTCCTGGGCGGCCTTCCGCTCGGTGGCCATGGCGGCGTAGGACGTGCGGTAGGTGTCGTCGATGAAGGCGGAGAAGAAGTTCACCATCACCACGCCGCCGTTGGTGGCGACGGCCTTGAGCATCTCGTCGGTCATGTTGCGCGGGTGGTTGGTGAGCGCGCGGGCGGACGAGTGCGACGCGATGACGGGCGCGCGCGTCACCTTCAGCGTGTCGAAGAACGTCTTGTCGGACACGTGGGAGATGTCCACGAGCATGCCCAGCCGGTTCATCTCGCGGACGACGTCGCGGCCGAAGTCGGTGAGGCCATCGTGGTGCTTCACCGACGCGTCACTGATATCGCCCGACGAGTCCGCCCACTCGTTCGTGTTGGACCAGGTGAGCGTCATGTAGCGCACGCCCAGCCGGTAGAAGTCGCGCAGCACGCCCAGGTCATTCTGGATGGAGTGGCCGCCCTCGACGCCCATGAGCGTGGCGAGCTTCTTCTGCTTGCCGGCGCGCGCGGCGACGATGTCCTTCGAGGACAGGGCGAGCACCATCTGGTCCGGGTGCTTCTCCACGGCGCTGAGCACCGAGTCGATGATGCGCAGCGACTGGTGGGTGTATTGGCCGGCGAACTCCTTGGGCTCCACCCAGATGGAGAAGAAGGCCGCGCCCAGGTTGCCGGCGCGGGCGCGGGACAGGTCCAGGTGCCCCTGGCCATTGGGCGGCTGGGAGCCCAAATCGAAGCCCTCTCCGAGCATGCGCAGGGGCGTGTCCACGTGCGTGTCGATGATGAGCGCCGACTCGTGGATGGCGCGAGCCTTCGCGGAGCTGGGCGATGGCGCGGCGGGAGCGGCGGCGAGGGAGGGCGCGCCCAGGAGGAGCAGGGCGGCGAGGACGGAGCGGTTCACGCGGACACCTCGGAACGACGGGACGCGGGGGACTCTCCCACGGAGCCAGGGCGGGATGAAGTCGCGACGGTCCCCCTTGAACTCAAGGGCGCTTGCCCTGCCCCACCAACCCCAGGCCCGTGTAGACGACCTCCAGCCACTTCTCCGTCTTGACGTGGCCCTCGCCGAAGCTCCGGTACTGCTCCGGCAGGCCCTCGGCCTTCACCTGGTCGAGCGTCAGGCCCGCCACCTTCTTGCGACGCACGAGCGCCGTCGTCTCCCGCAGCATGGCGACGAAGCGCTCCAGCTCCTCGCGCCCCGCGAGCGCGCCGTGGCCCGGGATGATGCGCACGCCGGAGGGCAGGCTCGCAAGCACACCTTCCGCGTTGCGCACGTAGCCCTCCACGCTGCCGCCCGCCTCCAGGTCGATGACGGGGAAGCGGTCCGTGAAGAACTGGTCGCCCAGGTGCAGCACGTTGCTGCCCACGAACAGCACCGCGCTGTCGCCATCCGTGTGACCCGACGGCAGGTGCGTCATCCGCACCTCCTCGCCGTTGAACCAGAGGCTGAGCCCCTGCTGGAAGGTGAGCACGGGGCGCGCGTGCTCCGGCGCGGGAGGCAGCGTCTCGCCCCGACGGACCCTTGGCTTCGACATCCGCGCGCGAACGGCGTCATGCGCCACCAGCGTCGCCTCGCGCCCGAGCACCCCGTTGCCTCCCGTGTGGTCGCTGTGCACGTGCGTGTTGAGGACATAGACGAGCTTCTGCTTGCTCAACGTCTTCAGTGCCGCGCGCACCTTGTCGATGACCGGGGCGAAGTCGTCATCCACGAGGAGCACACCGTCGGGCCCCACCGACACGGCCATGTTGCCGCCGGCCCCCTGGAGCAGGTGGATGTTGCCCGCCACCGGCGTGGCGCGCACCTCCACCTGGGAGAAGTCACGCTCCTGCGCGAGCGCGAGACAGGGAAGCAGGACGAGCACGGCGGCGACGGCCTTCATGCGACCTCCAGACGACGGGGGATGCGTCGGCGGGCGTCTTAGCAAACCGGGAGCCCATTCATTCCCGACGCAGGTGCACTTCTCTCACGCACCCCCTGCCGTCGAGCGGAATCCCCCGAACCTCCACGCCAAAGCGCGTGCACCGTTCGCGAGCCCCATGCCGTCGCGGAGTGGTGCCGGGTGCCAACGAGCGGAATCCCCCAACCTGCACGCCGACACGCGTGCACGGTTCGCGGGCCCCCGCCCCTGATGCGTGGAGCCGGGTGCCGACGAGCGGAATCTCCCCAACCTCCACGCCGACGCGCGTGCACGGTTCGCGGGCCCCCGCCCCTGATGCGTGGAGCCGGGTGCCGACGCGCTCTTGCCCCTTGAGAAGCCACTGGAGCCTCTTCGCCCGTCCTCGCGGTGGGACACCTCGCGGATGCTTGCACGGGGGCCAGAACGCTCCTCCGAGGGAGACGGCCCTGGCACGGAGACTGCTCAAGCAGGTGTCGACCTCAGGCGGTCGAGCCGGCGAGGCGGTCGCGCCGTGGTGGCGCGGTGTGGAGTGTGGAGGCGGAAGATGCTGATGGCGGGGAAGCGACTGGCGGTGTTCTCCATTCGCGAGGGCAAGGGCGGGAGCATCTGGGTACGGGCGGGAAGCGCGTTCGTGAACAAGGACGGCTCGCTGAACGTGTTGCTGGATGTGCTGCCGCTGGACGGCAAGCTGCACGTGCGAGAGGCGGCGGAGAAGCGGGACACGCCGGGGGTGGGCGGACGGTACGCGCCCGAAGTG
>NZ_VIFM01000274.1 GCF_006636215.1 Myxococcus llanfairpwllgwyngyllgogerychwyrndrobwllllantysiliogogogochensis
GTGGATGGGGGTTGGGTCATGGTGGGGATGGACATGGATTCGCAGCTCCCGGAGTCGTGGGAGGAAGCCCGTGCTCGCAGGGAGCGTGAGCGTGAACGGGAGACGGACCGCAACGAGCTGATGCAGCCGCACCTGCAGCGGCCCACGCGCATCGTCGCCATTGGCGGCGGCACGGGGCTTCCCATGGTGCTGCGCGGCCTGGCGAAGCGCTCGGCGCCCAAGCCGGGCGACCCGGGCGTGGACATCACCGCCGTGGTGGCGATGAGCGACGACGGGGGCAGCTCCGGCCGCCTGCGCAGGCTGCACGGCGCGCTGCCTCCGGGTGACATCCGAAATTGCCTGGTGGCGCTGGCCGGGGGGCGCAGCGCGCTGAAGGAAGTGTTCCAGTTCCGCTTCGGTGGGGCGCGGGGGCTGGCCGGTCACGCAGTGGGCAACCTGCTCATCGCCGCGCTGGCGGAGCTCAAGGGCGACTTCATGGAGGCGGTGCGCATGTCCGGCGAACTGCTGGGCGCGCGCGGCACGGTGCTGCCGTCCACGCTGGCCTCCGTGCAGCTGGTGGCGCAGATGCATGACGACACGGAGGTCGTCGGCGAGCGCAACATCTGCCGGGCGCAGGGGCGGGTGCGCAAGGTGACGCTCAGCCCGCGCTCGCCGCCTCCGGTGGAGGGCCTGCTCGAGGCCATCTACACCGCGGACCTGGTGGCGATTGGCCCGGGCTCGCTGTACTCGAGCCTCTTGCCCAATCTGCTGGTGGACGGCGTGGCCCAGGCGCTGAAGGAGACGCGCGCGCTCAAGGTCATGGTGGCCAACCTGATGACGCAGCCGGGGGAGACGGACGGCATGTCGTGCCTGGACCACGTGCAGGCGGTGCGAGAGCACGTGGGCCCCGTGCTGGACGCGGTGCTGGTGAACGGCACGCTGCCGGCGCCGGACGCCATGCGGCGGTACGGGCGGCGGGGCTCGTTCCCCGTCGACGTGGACACTCGCGAACTCATCGCCGCGGGGGTGGTGCCGGTGCGGGCCGACCTCCTCAAGGATGGGTCGAGGATCCGACACGACAGCCGCAAGGTCGCCGCCTGCTTGTTGAAGATGGCGCGCAGCGGCTTGTAGCCACGCCTTCCCATCACCACCTTGGGCGCCCGAACATGGAAGCAACCCTGAGCAACCCCGGGCCGCGCGTCGTCGAAGTCGACGACCGTGCGGCCTTCATGGCCCTGGAGTCGGAGTGGAACGCGCTGGTGGAGGCGACGTCCGGCGAGGTGTTCTACCGGCACGAGTTCCTGCGCATCTGGCTGGACAACTTCGCCCCCGGCGCGCGCCTGCGCGTGCTGACGCTGCGGGATGCGGACGGCCAGTTGAGCGCGGCGCTGCCGCTGTGGGAGGAGCGCACCACGCTGTACGGCGTGCCGGTGCGTCAGCTCTCCGGCGCGGCCAATGCGCACTCATGTCGCTTTGACCTGCTGGCCCGCGAGCCGGAGGTCGCCGCGGCCCTGTTCCTCTCGCACCTGCGACGGCGGGGCGGGTGGGACGTGCTGCGTTTGACGGACGTGCCGGATGGGGGCTCGGCGTGGCGACTGCACGCGGCGGCCCGCAGCGCGGACATGCCCGTGGGGGCGTGGGAGTCGCTCCAGTCTCCGTACATTCCGCTGCCCGCGACGCGGGAGAAGTACCAGGCGTCACTCCAGGCGAAGTTCAAGGCGAACTGCCGGCGTCGGCGTCGCAAGCTGGAGGAGAAGGGCCGCGTCACCTTCGAGCGGGTGGAGGGCGGGCTCGATTTGGAGCGCACGCTGGAGGACGGCTTCCTGCTGGAGCAGAGCGGCTGGAAGGGCGAGCGCGGCACGGCCATGGCGCAGGACGCGGCGACGCGCGGCTTCTACACGGAGCTGGGGCGCGATGCGGCCTACCGCAAGAAGCTGGCGCTGTACTTCCTGCGGCTGGAGGGCCGGCCGGTGGCCTTCCACTACGGCCTGGAAGACGGCGGGCGCTACTTCCTCTTGAAGCCTGGCTACGACGAGGCGCTGCGCGAGTGCAGCCCGGGCCAGCTCCTGATGGAGGAAGTGGTGGGGGCCTGCATCGACCGGGGCCTGCGCGAGTTCGATTTCCTGGGGCCGGACATGGTGTGGAAACGCGACTGGACCGACCAGGTCCGGCGCCACACGTGGCTCTACATCTTCAACGACTCCGCCTTCGGCCGGGCGCTGTGCGCGGCCAAGTTCCGGTGGAGCCCGGCGGTGAAAGAGGTGGTGGCGAAATGGAAGCGATGACTCCCCCGGGCAAGATGTTCGTGCCGTCCCTGCCCACGCTGTGGCCTGGCATGTTGCTGTCCAAGCCCCGGCCCGGAGCACTGCCGCCGTTCTCGTCCCCCAACGTCCGCTACTTCTACTTCGCCCGCAACGCCGTGTGGCTCACGGTGAAGATGCTGGGGTTGGACAAGGGCGAAGTCCTGATGCCGTCGTACCACCATGGCGTGGAGGTGGAGGCGCTGGTGGACGCGGGCGCCACGCCGCGCTTCTACCGGGTGGGCAGCCGGTGGGACGTGGACCTGGAGGACGTGGCGCGGCGCATCGGTCCGAAGACGAAGGCGCTGTACCTGACGCACTACGCGGGCTTCCCGGGCCCGGTGGAAGAGATGCGCAAGCTGGCGGACCAGCACGGGCTGGTGCTGATCGAGGACTGCGCGCTGTCGCTCCTGTCGTCGGATGGCTCGGTGCCGCTCGGGACGACGGGGGACGTGGGCATCTACTGTCTCTACAAGACGCTGCCCGTGCCGAACGGTGGCGCGCTGGTGGTGAACGGGCCGCGCTCCTACAGCCTGCCGGAGCCTCCGTCGCCGCCGTCCGCGTCGACCTTCAGCCACACGGTGTCCGCGCTGCTGCAGAACCTGGAGCTGCGCGGTGGGGCGGCGGGGCGCACGCTGCGGGGCTTCGTCCGCACGCTGGGGCACGGCACGGTGAAGGCGGCGAGCATCGAGCGCGTGGCCACGGGCACGCAGCACTTCGACCGCAAGCACGTGGACCTGGGCATGAGCCCGCTGACGAAGCGGATCGCCCTGGCGCAGGATTTGGAGTCCATCGTCGAGAAGCGGCGGCGCAACTACTTCTACCTGCTGGGCCGGCTGCGGGACGTGGTGCCGCCGCTGTTCAACCAACTGCCGCCCGGCGCGTGTCCACTCTTCTTCCCGATGGTGGTGCAGGAGAAGGCGGAGGTGCTCGCGCGGCTGAGGGCGAAGGGCATCGATGCCATCGACTTCTGGAAGCGCTTCCATCCGGCGTGTGACGCGGGGGCGTTCCCCGAGGTGGCGCAGTTGCGGCGCAGCATCGTGGAGATTCCGTGTCACCAGGACCTGTCGCCGGAGGTGATGGCGGACGTGGCGCTGGTGGTGCGCGACGCGGTGCGAGCGGAGAAGCGGACGAAGAAGCGCGCGGGATGAGTGGGTCTGCGGGGATGGGAGGGGCGGTTCTCCCCTCCGAGGAGGCGGGACGGTGATTCGCGAAGACGAGCTGAGGCAGGGGCCGCGCGCCGCGCAGCGGCTGGACGTGAGCGCCGTGGGCAGTCTGTCCGCGCTGGCGGGAATGCGCGCGGAGTGGGATTCGCTGCTGGATTCGAGCCACGCGGGGCCCTTCAATTCATGGGAGTGGTTGTATCCGTGGTGCCGGCGCATCGAACCGGGGCGCAGGCCCTTGGTCCTGACGGCGCGCGACGCGGCGGGGACGCTGGTGGGGCTGTTGCCGCTGGGGTTGGAGACGCGTCGGGTGACGGGTGCGCGGGTGCGGCGCCTGGGCTTCCTGGGCGAGACGCACGTGGGCAGTGACTACCTGGACGTCGTGGCCCGGCGGGGCGCGGAGCGCGAGGTGGCGGGGGCCTTCGCGCGGATGCTGGTGGCGCTGCGCGAGGAGTGGGACGTGCTGGATTTGACGGACCTGCGCGAGGACTCCGTCACGGTGGACGTGCTGCGCGCGGCCTTCTCCGGACAGGACGTGCGGCTGTCGGAGCGGTACGTGTGTCCGTACGACGTGTTGGACCCGCGCGAGCCGTTCGACGCGTTCCTCAAGCGCACGGGTCGGCGTGACAACTACCTGCGGCGGCGCAAGTGGCTGGAGAAGCAGGACGGCTACCGCATCGAGCGCACCGAGGCGCCGGGTGAGCTGGCCGGGCCGATGACGGACTTCTTCCGGCTGCACTCGGCGCGGTGGGCGGAGGACGGTGGCTCGCAGGGCATCAAGGGCACGGGTGTGGAGTCGTTCCACCGGGACGCGACGCAGTTGCTCGCGGAGCGGGGACGGCTGCGGCTGTACACGATGAAGGTGGGCGGCCGGGCCGTGGCTTCGGTGTACGGCATCGTGCACGGGGACCGCTTCGTGTACTTCCAGTCCGGGTATGACCCGGAGTGGCGCAACCGCAGCGTGGGCCTGGTGCTGGTGGGCGAGACGTTCAAGGACGCGATGGAGGCCGGGCTCACCGAGTACGACTTCCTGCGAGGCACCGAGACGTACAAGTCCGACTGGGTGTCGAAGCAGCGGCGCACGGTGTCCGTGCGCGTGCACAGCGGGACGCGCGCGGGGGCCTGGTTCACCCGGGCGGAGGAGCTGGCGCGCAAGGGGCGCAACGCGGCGAAGCAGGTGATGCCGGGCACGTGGGTGGAGAAGGTGCGCCGGTTCCGGCGTCGCCGTGCCGCGGTGGATTGAGGACGTCGCGGTGAGGCAGGCGACCGGCATCGTGCGTAAGGCGAGGCCGGAGGCGGGCGTCCGATGCGAGCAGAAGAGGGCGGCGGCGTGAATGGCCGCGCGCCCTTTCGCTCGCGTCCCTTCGCTCAGGGCGTGCTGGTTGCGTCGGGCGGCATCGCGGCGACGTACGTGAAGCCCGACTCACTGGGGCTCTGCCAGGCCGCCTTGAAGTCCGCCCACGAGTAGACCTCCTCGCGGTTCTGATAGGGATTGTAGACGCGCACGTACGTCTGTCCCTGGGCGTTCTCGGTGATGTCGACCACGCTCACCCAGTGGGTGATGTCCTGGTCCGAGGTGCGCACCGACTCCAGCATTCCGTTGTCGGCGCCGTCGATGTTGACGAGGACCATCAATGCGCCGCCGTCGTCGAGGATGCGTTGCACGGCCTCGGGCGTGGGGTTCTGCGCGTGGTTGTTGTTGTACGTGTTGGTGGCGCTGAAGCTGCCGTCCAGGTCCTTCATGGTCGGGTCGTTCTCGGAGCCCGCCTGCTGACCGACGATTCTCCAGCCCTCGCTGGCCAGGAAGGTCTCCAGGTGGGTGGAGTTCGTCAGCATCTCGCCGTTGCTCAGGATGCCTCGGTAGTCGGAGCCGAGGTTGGCGAAGCGGGTGAGGCCGTCCACGAGCTCCATCCCCATGACGGAGAGGGCGGACAGCTCTCCGCACAGGTTGCCGTGGGTGTAGTCCTTGCCCTCGCCGTTGAGGATGGCGCCGATGTTCAGGTACTGGGCGATGGGGTCTTGTCCCGCGGAGTGGTTCGCGGCCCACTCGCCGACGCTGCCTTCGCCCCAGGGCCACCCGCGTGAGGTGCCAATGAGAGGCGTCTCCGCCGCCACGCCGGTTTCAGGCAGGGGCCCGAAGTAGAGGGACATCTCTTCCTCGACCAGCGTGGCCCAGTGCTCTTCGGCCGTCGCGCGCTGCTCTTCCGGCGACAGCTCGCTCCAGTCCTCCGTCAAGGGTGGAGGAGACAGGGACGGGTCGCGAATCCACGCGGGGGCCATGTCCTCGACGTGCTGGCTCCAATTCTCGCGGATGCCGTTCAGGACGCTCGCCTGGGCCGTGGCATCCAGATGGTGCCAGGCGCCGTGCATCCACGGTGGAGGGCCGCCTTGTTCGAGCCAGGCGGGGACGGGGAGCGATGCGCCCGTGTCCGCCACCACCATGTTCGCGATCTCCGGTGGAAGGTTCGCCCGGGCCAGCGCGGCCTCTCGTTCCGGGCCAGGGGGAGCGGAGAGAATCGTGTTCACCGTGCTCCCTGGCACGGAGCCCGCGATGGAGTACTCGGGGTGCTGCTTCAGCCAGGTCTCCGACGCGGTCCATTCGCGCGTCGTGGGGTCGTAGATGTTGTTGCCCTGGCGGATGACGACGTGGCCCGTGGTGCCCTCGGTGCCGGGGCGGCTGTCCTTCAGGAAGAGGACCTCCGAGCGTGCGCGGATGACGGCGGGCGCCAGCGACAGGAAGTCCGCGATCGCGTCCAGGCAGTTCACCCGGCCGTCCTTCGCGTTCTCGCTCGCGAGCGAGGTGCCGGGTGCGGAGGTTCCATCGGTCGCGAGGTCCGGGCCTCGCGTCTGGGGTTGCGCGGTCTTGAATGAGTCGGGCTTCTTGGCGTCCAGGCTCGCGGCCTGGGCGGCGAGCCTCGTGAGTTCTTCCAACATGCGCCGGGCCGCTTCTTCCGCCGCACGCCGCGCGGCTTCCTCCGCGGCACGACGGGCCTGCTCCGCCGCGACATTCGCGACGGGCGATGCGTCCTTCGAGATACGAGTCGACATGTCTCCCCCTCTTCAGTCACGGTGCTGCACTGCGGTCACGATGTAACACTGTGACAGGGCGCGAATGCAACGGCTCAGCCAGTAACAGCGGGAGGGGGTGCGCTCTACGGATCAGGAAGTGGCGCGACCGCCGATCACCGGAAAGCGCTCATAGGCGCGTAGCAGCGCGTCGAGATGCGAGGGGTTGTCGAGATTGAGCGGCTCGTCGGTGAGCTGCACAACCCAGCCGCCCGTCGCGGTGGGCCGCGCCCGTGAAAGCAGCTCCGCGTCACGGGAAGGGTCCGGGAAGCCGATGGTGCGTGCGGCAGCCGCCGACCAATAGTTCAGCCAACCCAGGCGATGGGGAATCTCAGGCGAGCCCATGGCACCCGGGGACGCGATCACCGGCAGGCCGCGGGGAGGCGGGTCCAGGTCGTCTGCTCGATTCCTTGTCTGGCGCGCGATGTCCAGGCTTGCCCTGAATGGTGTGACATGTCCCCAATGCGCGCGTGCGCTTTCCGCCACCGCCGCTAGCACATTCTCGGCCGACACAATCCCTGCTGTGTCTGGGGGCAGATCGGCACGGACCTCGAATTGTGCGTGCCCCCCTGGAGAGAGGCCCGCGGGTATCTCCATCCCCGAAATCATCACAGGGGAACTCTCGTCACCGTTGCACAGGAGCGGGAACCCCCCGTCTTTTGCCTCTTCCTTGAGCCATGCGTCGCGTTGCGGCAATGCGATGGGGCACCCGTCTTCCGAGACCTTCCAATCCAGGCGCAAACCAGGGAATGCACGCTCCATCCCCTGAACCACGGTCACAGGACGGTTGTCGTCACCCATGAGCGCAGGTGCATAGACGATGAGGGTCATTTCTCGCTTGGCTGTCATCTCAGCACCAGTCCATGACGACGATAAAGCCCTTGAGGTCCGGGGCCGCTTCTTCTAACGCTTCCTGATGTGCTTCGCTGCGCACACCCACCCGGAAGTCAAACCGGCAGGCCAGCGCGAGGCCACGCTCAAGCCGCATCTCCGCCACCTGATCCTTGATCACCCGACCTCGGAGAAAGGCGCTGTACGTGTCGAAGTTGTCGGTCTTGACCTCCCAGAGCGTGCGCCTGGCCAATTGCAGGGCGTCGAAATTCTTGCCGTTCACGAACACATCCCATCCAGGGAAGCTGTTGTTCGGAACCTTGTCAGCGCATTGGTTGTGCGGGTCATTGCCGCCACGGTGATTCACCCGTCGAGGCTCACACCTGCGGCTGCGCTCTCCCTCAGGGAGATCAGGCGGTAGGGGCGGTAGCCAGTCCTGCGCCGCTGGCTCCGGTTCAAGCCGTGGTTTCGCCAGGGGCTCCTGTGGCGCGTGCTCCGTGTCGGCCAGGGGCTTCGTCTCAGGAGCGTGGCCCGTTTCATCGGGATAGGGGTGTCGTAGCTCATACGCATCCAACGCCCCCTTGATGGCGACGGCGACGACCACCGCGCCCGTGATGATCACCGCTCCAACCAGAATCTCAGGTGCGGCCAGGATGCAGACGCCCACGCCCATGACGACCGCACCAGCGGAGGCGACAGCGCATCTTCCCGTCGGATCCCTGAACCGGATCCGTTCATGGTCGAGAGAATCAAAGCACCGGTCCACCACCCTGGGCCAGGGGAGGTCAGCCTCCTGGACGACGCACCTTCCTCCGTCGCTCCATGGAAGCGTCGCCGCTCGCCGGAGGTTCGCGAGCCTTGGGCTCCGAGCGGAAGTCGCCTCTGGGATGGGGGTGGCGGTAGCGCAGGCTGTGAGAACAAGCAGGAGCGCGCTGCATGTGCGGGAACGCATCGCCACGTCCTTTCAATCAAGTCAGGGCTCCACGGGGCAAAGCTTGCCTGCTCTGGCGTGAACACCCCACCGGAATCAGAACAAGCGCTTCTCTTCCAGGGGCTCGCGGAACAGGATGCAGGAGGATGTCTGTCCCCGTCTTTCGTCGCCCGCGTTGTCAGCGCTGCAACCTCCCGCAGCACCTGTGCCTGTGCGCAGAGATTCCCCAGGTCGCGACGCGCACCCGCATCGTCCTGCTCCAGCACATCGTGGAGACATGGAAGAAGAGCAACACCGGACGGGTGGCCGCGCTCGCGCTGTCGAACGCGAAGCTGCTCACCTACGGCGCGCCGGATGAGTCCTTCGACACGTCGGTCCTCTCCGAGCCGGGCACCTGGATGCTCTTCCCAGACGGTCCCGCCGCACCGCCGGATGCCCCCGCGCCCCGACAGCTCGTGGTGCTGGACGGGAGCTGGTCCCAGGCTCGGCGGATGTCTCAACGCATCCCCGTGCTCCGGACACTTCCAAGACTCGTCCTCCCACCGCCCGAGTCCGGAATGCTCATGCTCCGCGAGCCCACGCATCCGTCCGGGATGTCCACCCTCGACGCGATAGCCCGCGCGGTGGCGATGCTGGAAGGACCCGAGGCGGCGGCGGCGCTGGAGCGACTGGCCGCGCTGCGAGTTCAGCGCATCGCCGAGTGCGGCACGCTCAACTGACTCCGTCGCACAGGGCCCGTCCACTCACGGACCCGTCTCGACAACTGTGTGGACCACACGGGCTTCCAGAGCGGAAGCCCGGACCCATCACGGAACCGCGGCCACCTCGGAGCGCAGCTGGGCAATCGCGGGCAGGAGCTGCGGAGGCTGCATGTTGCGAGGCACCTCGACGGAGAACCGCTCGAAGTGCTCCAGCGCCTTGAGCTTGTCGTCGCGGCGCAGCGCGAGGCTGCCCAGGAAGATGAGCGCCTCCTGCGCGTCGGGCCACGTGTTGACCAGCTCGGTCAGCTCCGCCTCGGCGCCCTCCATGTCCCCTCGAGTGGCGCGCAGCACGCCCCGGTGCACGCGCAGCTCGACGTGGAACGGGTCCACCGCCAGGCCCTTGGCCGTCACCGTCGCGGCCTCGTCGAACTGCTGACGACGAATCAGCTCGTGGCTGAGCATGGACGCGGAGTCCAGGTCGAACGGATTGGCCTCCAGCCGCGCGCGCGCCTCCTCCATCTCCGCGCCTTCCGGCTGCTGCGCGCCCATGCCGCCCTGCTGCGGCGCCTGACCCTGCCCGGGGGCGCCCGGAGGCATGCGGCCGGTGGCCTCCTGCCCGTCGGTGCGCGCCTGCTGCTCGGAGACGAGCAGGTAGCCCAGTCCTCCGAAGAACAGGACGATGCCAGCGCCCCACAGCGCGCCAGACAACTGCGGATTGCGCGCCGACCAGCCAGTGGGCGCGGGCGCCTGCTGCGTCCGGGCGCGCGGCTCCCCACTGGACGCCTTGCGCTTGAGGTGCTCGTCCTTGGCGCGAAAGGCCGCGGCGGCCTCGTGCTCCAGGCGGGACTTCTCCGCGGCGTACTGCTCGGCGGCCAGGTTGTGTTTGTCCGCCTCCAGGGTGCGCAGCTGGTCGATGAGCGACTGCGCGCGCTGGCCCAGGTCGTCGAGCACACCATCCTTGGGCTCGGGCGTGGTGAGCGCGCCCTTGCGACGCATGAAGAGCAGCCACGCGGCGGCGGCGATGAAGGCCACGGCGAGGACGATGATACCGGGCAACCAGTTGGTCGGCTGTTGCTGCATGGCTTAGCGCTCCAGCTCCCGGCGCACGGCCTGGAGGTAGGGGTCGGCGTCATCCGCCGCGGAAGGGGTGCCCGGAGTGGGCGCGGAAGGAGTGGCCTGCGTGGCCGCCGTGGCCTGCGGGGGCGGTCCTTGCTGGACCTGTCGCCAGATGACGAACCCGCCCACCATGAGGAGCGCGACGGGGCCCAGCCAGACGAACCAGTTGAAGCCCTCCGCCTTGGGCTCCAGCAGCACCCACTCTCCGTAGCGGGACACGAAGAAGTCGACGACTTCCTGGTCGTTCTTCCCCTCGGAGACCAGCTCGCGGACCATGTCGAGCTGCGCGCGCGCCATGGAGGACGGGCTGTCGGAGATGGAGAGGCCCTGGCACACCGCGCAGCGCAACGTCTTGCCGAGCTGCTGGACGCGGACCTCGAGTTCGGGCGCGAGAGGCTCGCTCGCCGCCTGCTGGGGCGCGAACTGGCCGGTGATGAGGCCGAATGCAAGGGTCAGGGAAAGCAGGGCGGCGGTCATCGGAACTCCCGGGAGCCGTCTCTACCTAGCTCTACCGGGCCCGTGTTGGACAGTGAAACCTGAGCGCCGGACGCCCGCCCCGCCGCCCGGGCTGTAGGTGGGCATCCGTCACGGTGTCAGCGCAGGGGCTCGAAGGAAGGTCCGAGCACGGGGTCCACGGTGAGCACATACGTGTCCCGGGCCGGGTAGAGCTCGAGCGGCAGGGCCACCGGATGACGGGGCGTTATCGGGCCTCCATTCTTCGTGGAGGAGGTCACCATCCGCCCATCCACCAGCAGGATGGCCCAGAACAGCTCGCCCTTGCTCAGGTCCTCCGGATGGTGCCGGGCGATGGCCGCGCGAGGTACCGCGGGGAGCTCCGCCAAGGCCTTCACCCGAGGGGGCGACTCCAGCCTCCCATCCGCCCGGTAGCGCACCTGCGCGAGCATGGCCCGGCGTGGGTGCTTCAGTGACGCTGCGAGCACCGCGACGTTCAGCCTGCCCGCCGGGTCCATCCACAGCCCGGGCTCCGAGCTGGGAAGCGCTCTGAGCCCAGGCAGGCGGGTGCTGGCGACGCGGGTGAGCCCACCTCCGGCACGGCTGCGCACATGGTGCAGGTCCAGTCCTTCGGCCGTGTCCTCGACGAGCACCACGCTGATGGCGTCTCCCAGGGAGTCGGGCTGGATGGTGGCGCGCGAGGCGATGGGTTTTCCTGGCAGCCGCACGCGCCCCACCTCGCGGCCGGGGGTGACCTCCGTCGAATCGAGGGTGGACTGGAAGCGGAGGAGCCGAAGCTCCCTCCCGCCCGCGGCGATGAAGGGAATGAACAGCTCACCGGCGGCTGTCTGGAGGGGCGGACGCACCAGGGACTCGGGGGGCGCCTCCAGGTCCATGCGAAACGGATGCTCGGTGGTTGCGGGCTCCGCCAGGGCCATCACCGAGGCGCCCTTGCGCCAGACCACCCAGTCGACACACGGCGCGCCCTGTGTGTTGTTGGTCCACGGCGCCAGGGCGTCTCTGGAGCCGGGCTCGACAGGGCCGAGGATGGTCGCGGGACTCCACCGCACGCCCCACTCACTGTCGTCCGTCGCGTCCGCATAGACGCCCGCGACGAGCATCGGCCGGCCCTCAATCTCCTGGAACCACGTGGCGAAGACGCTGCTGCGATACCTGGCCGCCACGTCGAAGCCCAAGGACGCGGGACCCGAGGTCGACGCGACGATCTCGAACTCGACGGGCGTCGACTCCACCGAGAGCGCCGGCTGCTCCAGCCGCGCCTCCAGGCGATAGCGTCCGGGACGGGTGACGGGAAGCCACTCGTGCAGCTCCAGCACGGACTCGAGCGCCTGTCCCACGCCGAGCCTCACGCGCGGGGCGGCGTCGGGGGAGACGGCGTGGTCTGGATTGCGAAGGGTGAACTCGCGCGCGTTGGCGCTGCGGCCCTGGGGATACTCCGGGCCCGTGAGCGTGTACGTGAGCGTGTCATCTGCGTTCCGGAAGGGGTCCGCCAGCTCCACCGGAGATGGGCCCTCGTTGCGCACGGTGACGCGCGGGATGCGGTCCTCGATGGCGGTGAAGCGCTCCTGGGGCAGGTTGATCTGGATGCGCACGGAGGGACCTCCAGTCGGCTTGGAAGGACTCGGGGTGGGGCGAGGGGGCGTGCTCGCGAGCGTCAGCGACACGAGGACCGCGTGGCAGGCCAGGAAAATTGGGCTCATGGCCGGGCGTTCCGACTTCCGATGCTGCTCAGCGCCTGTTTGTTCCAGCCCCGGAGTCGTAGCAGGCACATGCCACAGAACCGTCGTTCCACGGAGAAGTCGTAACCCATCAGACAATCGCTCCCGTCCTGGTCATGCTGTTCAGTCCTCGCGCCGGTGGGCACCCGGTGGACCGGGAAGGGGGCATGGGGAAGGAAGAGCTGATGGCCCACCTCGTGGGCGATGGTCTGCACGAGCGAGTTGGCGCCGCCGCTGTAGTTCCTCGCGGTTCCGCATTGCACGACGGCGCAGCGAGCGCGGTCCTTCGAGGGAAACTCCTGGGAGAATCCATTGACGCGACTGCTCCCAGGTTCTGTTTCGAGATTGTAGAGGCCATTGAACTGCAGGAGCACGATGCCCGGCGTGCCGCCGGTGGGCTCGTCGAAGGCCGTGACGAGGATGCTCTTGGCCCAGTCCTTACAGAGACGATGGTACCTGTGTTCCTTGTTGTCCCTACTCGCGACCTTGCCGGAATCGAGCCAGAGAGAAGCGGTGGCGCGCCCACCTCCGCGCAGCCGCTTCACTTCGTCGAGAAAGTTCGGGTAGGTGCGAAAAGTGAGGGCATGCGGGCCCGCAGCGTATTGGTCCACGGAGGGGTCGATGGCGGCGCGGACCTCCGGCGACAGGGCAGCGACGGCTCGGGCGATGCGTGAGTTGTAGGTGGCCGCGTCCATGGCGGTGACACCGCCGCTGCGGTCTTCCAGTCGAAGAAAGGCACGCGCGAAGTGTTGCTGGAGGTCGGCGATGCAGACGCTGGTGACGCTCGGGTGCTTGCGCAGGACGCGGGAGATGTGGACCTCGCGCCAGGACTCGAAGATGCCGGTGCGGGCCTGGATGGAGGCGGGGAGGGGGGCCTCGTCCTCGACGTCCAGCACGACGCCGCCGTCCTTCCGCTTGTCGTAGGCAAGCTGCACTGTCACGCGCCAGGCATCACCCGCGATGCGCGAGGGTTGGAACACCACGCCCGTTCGCCCCGCGAAGGCGCCGCAAGTCCACGGCAGGCTGTACGCCGCCCACTTGCGCTTCGAACACGGCACGACGCGGAAGGGGAACGCTCCGTCCCGGGGCTCGGCCTGAGGGGTGTAACCGGTCTGCCGAGGGAAGACCGCCGCGGAGGGCTGGCCGCGCTTTCCTCCCACGTCGCGGTGCGCGTTGTCTCCCTTGGGGCGTGAGGTCTGGCATTGCCGTGCCAGCGCGTGCTCCAGGTAGGCGCGGGCTACGGGCGGGTGCTGGGTGAGGTCCTCGGCTTCGTCCTCCCAGTCCCAGAGGAAGCGGACCCTTCCGAGCGCGCGGGGCGCGTCGACGCGACGGTTCTGTGAGTCCTTGAGCCAGGCGCGGGCGAAGATGGGGACATCGGGCCCCATGCCCCACGCGTGGCGGTATTGCCGGACGTCCGTGTCGTCGCCCATCTCCTCGATGCGTGTCTTGAAGAGGTTGCTGACGAGTCGAATCTCCGCCCGCTCTCCGTCGGATGGAAGCCGTCCGAGCGCCGTCGCCACGTCGCGGTCCCTCTGTCGCGTGAGCACGCGGGAGTCACCCAGCTCCAGCTCAATCCCATCCACCAGGACATGGAAGTACGTCCAGGCGACGGGGCACTCCGGGAGGCCCGCGCCCTGGAGCGTCAGCTTGAGCTTGTAGGGCGAGTGCTCCACGGTGACGACGCCGTCGGGAAAGGTCTCGCACGCGGTGACGGTGCCGTCCCAGGGCAGGCGGTGCTCGCCGCCCGTGAGCTCCTCGGCGGTCAGGTCCCGGGTCCACAGGGGCTTCTTCGCGTGGCGGGTGAACAGCTCCAGGCGACCGACGCGCACGAGGTGGGCGTCATTGGAGAGCCGATAGGTCAGCTCCGCGGGCTCCACTTCGGGCACGAAGTGGAAGTCATCTTCGGGAGCCTCGGTGGTGCGTGTGCGGAGTCCCGGGCGATGGAAGCGGGAGGTCGCGCCGCCGGGGATGGAGAGCCGGAAGTCCGTGACGCCGAAGCTGGCGAGACGAAGCCGGTTGCGATTGCGTCCACTGGGAGGAGTGAGCGCGACATGGGCCGAGAGAGCGAGGCGTGCCATGGCGGGGGCTCACGTGTCGTGACGGCGAATCAGCTCGCGTTGCACGTCCGCGAGCTGACCTGTTTCCGCGAGTCCATGGTGGCGCTGGAAGGCGCGCACCGCGGCGCGAGTGCGGGGCCCGGGAGCGCCGCGCTCGCCTTCGATGAGGAAGCCCAGGTTGTGCAGTCGTTCCTGGGCGGCCGTCATCGCGTCGGCGTCGAAGGTCGCGGGGGATTCGAGGTGCAGCGCCCAGCTCAGCAGGTCGGGCGAGGGCTCCACCGAGGCGTGCGTGTCCATGAAGTCGCTGGCGACGATGGACGGGGGATATCGGGGAGGCTGGCCGGGGC
>NZ_VIFM01000275.1 GCF_006636215.1 Myxococcus llanfairpwllgwyngyllgogerychwyrndrobwllllantysiliogogogochensis
CCCCCCGAGGGAGGGCCGCCCCCGGTGGAGGCGCCCACCCCGGAAGTGCCACCGGACGACACCTCGGCGTGAAACCCCTTGGTGGGGAAGGGGGTGGGGAATAAGGTGCCGCGCCCATGCGCCCCTCCTCACCCCTCCGTCTGACGTTCGCGCTGGTGGCCTGCCTGGTGGCGGGTACCGCTGTCGCCGCGGCTCCCGGCAAGTGGACGAAGAAGGTGACGGCCGGCAAGGACCTCTACGCCACGCTGAAGACGAGCGAGGGCGACATCACCGTCCGCCTCTTCTCCAAGGACGCCCCGAAGACGGTGGCGAACTTCGTGGGTCTGGCCACGGGTGAGAAGGAGTGGAGGGACCCCAAGTCCGGGGAGATGTCGAAGCAGCCGCTGTACAACGGGACGGTGTTCCACCGCGTCATCCCGGGCTTCATGATTCAGGCAGGGGACCCGACGGGGACGGGCTCGGGTGACCCGGGTTATCGCTTCGAGGACGAGTTCAACAACGGCCACGTCTTCGACAAGCCGGGTCAGCTGGCCATGGCCAACCGGGGACCGGGCACCAACGGCAGCCAGTTCTTCATCACCACCAGCGCGCCTGACCACCTGACGAACAGGCACACCCTCTTCGGTGAGGTGGTGAAGGGCTACGACGTCGTGGAGAAGATTGGCGCGGTGCCTCGGGACAACCGCGACCGGCCGCAGACGCCGGTGGTGCTCACCCGGGTGGAGCTGAGCGACAAGGCGCCCGCGGGCGTCGTCATCCGGAAGGGACCGGCGGCGGATGCCCCGGTGAAGCCCCCGGTGACGCCGAAGCCCCAGGGCGCTCGGCCCGAGTCCCCCCGGTAGGTCGGCGGGACTTGGGGCAGTGGACGTGAAACGGACCCGCTGCTTCGGCGGGTCCATCAAGCAAGACGGGAGGGCAGCATGGGAATGACGGACGAGGCCCGCGCGGGCAATGACCTTTACGCCACCTTCGACACCACGCAGGGGCAGATTGTCGTGAAGCTGTTCCCGAAGGACGCCCCGGATTCGGTGGCGAGCTTCGTGGGCCTGGCGACGGGGGAGCTGGAGTTCACGGACCCCAAGACGCAGGAGAAGACGAAGCGCCCGTTCTATGACGGCACCGTGTTCCACCGCGTCATCGACGGCTTCATGATTCAGGGCGGCTGTCCGCTCGGCTCCGGCCGCGGCAACCCCGGCTTCAACGTGAAGGACGAGTTCCAGTCCGGCCGCACGTTCGACAAGGTGGGCCTCCTGGCGATGGCGAACATCGGCCGGCCGCACACCAACGGCAGCCAGTTCTTCCTGACGACGTCGAAGCCGACGTACCTCAACAACAAGCACACCATCTTCGGCGAGGTCGTGAAGGGCTACGACATCGTGGAGAAGATCAGCAAGGTGGCCCGGGATGGTGATGACCGTCCCCGCACGCCCGTGACGGTCAACAAGCTGACCATCTCGACGACCCAGCCGTAGGCCGCCCGCCTGACCACCGCCCCGGGCAGATGCCGGGGGTGGTGGTCTGTTATAGGGCGCTGTTGGAAGTTCCCCCTCAGGGGCTCCCAGCCACACAGGGACTCCCAGACCACCTTCGAAGCAATGGCCTCTCCCAAGAACCACCGCAGCGGCTTCGCCGCGCTCATCGGACGCCCCAATGTGGGCAAGAGCACCCTGCTCAACGCGCTCACCGGTGAGAAGATCGCCATCGTCTCCGGCAAGCCGCAGACGACGCGCAACCGCATCCTCGGAGTCGTGACCCGCCCTGAAGGGCAGGTCGCATTCCTCGACACCCCCGGCATCCACCAGGCCAAGGGGGAGCTCAACCGCTACATGGTGGAGACGGCGATCCAGGCCGCGGAGGAGGTGGACCTGGTCCTCTTCCTGATTGAACCGCCCGCCGGCGAGAAGCCCGAGGTCAGCCCGGGCAACCGCATCATCCTCGAGCGGCTCCAGAAGCTGGGCAAGCCCACCTTCCTGGTCATCAACAAGATCGACTCCATCCCCAAGGGAGCCATCCTTCCGCTCATCGACCTGTACCGCCAGGAGTTCCCCTTCGCGGAGGTGGTCCCCATCTCCGCGCGCGAGAAGGACGGCGTGGAGCGCCTGTTCACCACGGTGTTGAGCCACCTGCCGGAAGGCGAGCGCCTCTTCGACGAGGACATGCTCACGGACCAGCAGGAGCGGGCGCTGGTGGGCGAGTACATCCGCGAGCAGGTGCTGCGTCACTGCCGGCAGGAGATTCCGTACTCCACCGCCGTGCTGGTGGATATCTTCGACGAGTCCGAGCGCGAGCCCCGGCCGGGAACTCCTCCAGGCCAGCTGGGCGGACTCATCCGCATCGCCGCCTCCATCTTCGTGGAGCGCGACAGCCAGAAGGCCATCATCATTGGAAAACAGGGGCAGATGCTGAAGACGATTGGCACGGACGCGCGCAAGTCCGTGCAACGCCTGCTGGGCGCGCATGTGTACCTGGACCTGCGTGTCCGGGTGGAGCCGCGCTGGAGCGAGCGCCCCGAAGGCCTCAAGAAGCTGGGATACGACTGAGATGAAGCCCCTGGTAGCCATTGTCGGACGCCCCAACGTGGGCAAGAGCACGCTGTTCAACCGCCTCATCGGTCGCCGCATCGCGTTGGTGGAGGACCAGCCGGGCGTGACGCGGGATCGCCACTACGCGGACGCGGCGTGGGGTGGACGCGCGTTCACCTTCATCGACACCGGCGGCTTCGTCCCCGGCGAGAAGGACTCGCTGCTCAAGCAGGTGCGTGAGCAGGCCCAGCTGGCCGTGGAGGAGTGTGACGTCATCATCTTCGTCACCGACGGCCGGGAGGGCGTGACGGGCGCTGACGAAGCGGTGGCCAAGTACCTGCGCAAGAGCGGCAAGCCGGTGATTGTCGCGGTGAACAAGCTGGACACCACCAGCGGGCAGATGCAGTCGCTGACCGCGGACTTCTACAAGATGGGCCTGGGCGAGGTGCACGCCATGTCCGCGGAGCATGGCCTGGGCGTGCCCGGCCTGTTCGACGAGGTCGTCGAGAAGCTGCCGCCGAAGGAAGAGGGCGAGGACGCCGAGGCCCCGCCGGACGACGGCATCATCCGCGTGGCCATCATCGGCCGGCCCAACGTGGGCAAGAGCACCCTGGTCAACGCCATCCTGAAGGAGAAGCGGGTGGTGGCCAGCGAGATTCCGGGGACGACGAGGGACCCCATCGACTCGCCGCTGACCTACAAGGACCGCAAGCTGCTCCTCACGGACACCGCGGGCATCCGGCGCAAGAAGACGATTGCCCACCAGATCGAGAAGTACTCGGTCATCGCGGCGCTCAAGGTGATGGAGCGCAGCGACGTGGCGGTGCTGCTGATGGACGCCACGGAGCCCGCGGTGGACCAGGACGCGAAGCTGGCGGGCCTGGCCGAGGAGCGCGGCCGCGCGCTGGTCATCGTGGTGAACAAGTGGGACCTGATCGACGCGGATCAGCGCCGCCAGGAGGCGTTCCGGGAGTCGCTCCGGCACTCGCTGAAGTTCGTGGGCTACGCGCCCATCATCTTCACGTCCGCGCTGACGGGCTCCAAGGTGGAGAAGGTCATGGACGCGGCGGTGGAGCTGGCCGAGCAGTTCCGGTTCCGGGCCCCCACGCCCCAGCTCAACCGGCTCCTGGAGTACATGGTGGACAACCACCCGGCGCCCATCGTCCGGAGCAAGCCGCTGCGCCTGTACTACATCACCCAGGTCACGTCGGCGCCGCCGACGTTCGCCCTCACGTGCAACCATCCGGAGGGCGTGCCGGACATGTACAAGCGGTACATCACCAATCAGCTCCGGAAGACCTTCGACCTGCGAGTGCCCATCCGGCTGGTGTTCCGGGAGCGGCCCGGACAGGCGAAGCGGGCGGCTCGAAAGAGGCCGAGCCATCAGGGGAAGCACTGAAGCGTCCGTGCGTTGACACTCGCGGCGCGCGCTCCGTACAGTGCGCCGCTCTTCCGCTCTCCGACAGGGTAGAGCACCGAAGCGCAGAGAGAGGTTGACCGACGTGGCTGGAACCAAGACCGAGAAGATTCGCCAGCAGGAGCTTCGTCAGCCGGACACCTTCCAAAAGGTCGGCGCTGACGCGCGTGACTGGCTCATCCAGCGGCAGAAGATCATCGGCATCGCCGTGGCCGTCATCATCCTGGGCGGTGTGGGTGTGGCCATCGCCAGCGAGGTGTCCAAGCGCGGCGAGGCGCAGGCCGGCCAGGCGTTGGGCCAGGCGCTCGCCGTGCTGGATCGTCCCGTGGAGGGCGTGCAGCCCGCGCAGCCCGGCGACACCGAGACGCCCTTCAAGAACGTGAAGGAGCGCGACGAGGCGCTGGTGACGGCGCTGTCGGACTTCCGCAAGGAGCACGGTGGGACGCGGTCGGCGACGACGGCGGCGCTGTCGCTCGGCGAGGCGCAGTTCCGCCTGGGCCGCTTCGCGGACGCGCAGACCGCGTTCAGCGACTTCCTGAAGGGCGCCGCCCAGAACGACCCGCTCCGCGCGGGCGCGCTGGAGGGACAGGGCTACGCCTTCGAGGCGGAGAAGAAGTACGACGAGGCCATCAAGTCCTTCGAGCAGATGGGCGCGGCGGGCGGCGGTGAGTTCCTGGCCGGCATGGGCGACTACCACAAGGGTCGGATGCTCATCGCGCAGGACAAGAAGGACGAGGCCGCGGCCGTGCTGTCCAAGGTGTCCACGGACCACGCGAACACCACGGCGGCGCGACTGTCCAGCGAGCGGCTGGCGGTGCTGGCCTCGCAGGGCGTGAAGATCCCGGCCCCGGCGCCCGCGCCGGCCGCCGTCACTGACGCGGGGTAGCGCGCACGTTATGAAGAAGCAGCTCGTGAGCTGGAGGCGTTGGCTGGGGAGTGCCGTGGCGGTCGGTCTCCTGGGCGGTTGCAGTACCCTGCCGCGCTACGGCAATCCGGAGCTGCCCCGCACGGAGCTGGCGCCTCCGGTGGACTACTTCTCGGTGGACTGGTGGGCGCCACTGGTGGCGCCCACCCTGCTGGAGTACGCGCCTCGCGAGGTCGCCTCGCCAGCGTACGACGCGAAGAGCAAGACGGTCATCGCGCTCACGCGGGATGGCGTCATCCGCGGCGTGGGTCCGGACGGTCAGATCAAGTGGTCCAAGCGGACGACGACCCGCTTCGCGGCGGGGGCCCAGGTGAGCGACGGCGTGGCCTTCGTTCCCGGGGGTGACGGCACCCTGTACGCGCTGGACGCGGCCACTGGAGATCAGAAATGGCAGTACGCGGCGGGTGAGTCGCTGGCCACGGTGCCGGTGATTGCCGAGGGCCTGGTGTTGGTGGCCTCGGAGAGCGACACCCTGTTCGCGGTGAAGGTCGAGGACGGGGTCTGGGCCTGGCAGTACCGCAGGGACCCGCCGTCGGGCTTCACGGTGCGAGGCGCGTCGACGCCGCTGGTTCGCGACGGCAATGTCTACGTGGGCTTCTCCGACGGCTACATCGTGTCGCTGAACATGAAGGACGGCGGCGCGAACTGGGAGAAGTCGCTGTCGGGAAGCGGCTCCGAGTTCCTGGACGTGGACACCACGCCCGCGCTGGATGACCACGGGCAGCTCTACGTGGCGTCGTACAAGAACGGCCTCTTCGCGCTCGAGGCGGAGTCCGGAGAGCTGGTCTGGACCAGCTCGGTGTCCGGCATGACGGGGCTGCTGGCGAAGGGGCAGATGCTCTTCACCGTGGGCGACGGCCGCGTGGACGCCTACCTGGCGGAAGACGGACGGCTCCTCTGGTCGCACCCCCTGGGCGAAAGGTCGGGCCAGACGCCGGTGTTCTCCAAGGGAATGCTGATTGTTCCCATCCAGCGGTCGCTGCTGTTCCTGGACCCGAAGACGGGCCAGGCGCGCGTGTCGTGGAACCCCGGTGACGGCGTCTCCGCGACGCCGTTCGTGGCGGGCTCGAAGCTGTTCGTGCTCTCCAACAACGGGTGGCTCTACTCGCTGGACTTCAACGGGCTGAAGGGGTGACCACGGTGGCGACCCGGACGGTCCGCGTGGTGGCGGCGCTGATTCCAGGTCGCCTCGACGCCCAGCGCTTCCTGGTGCAGCAGCGGCTTCCGGGTGGAAGCCGCGCGCTCCTGTGGGAGTTTCCGGGCGGCAAGGTGGAGGCGGGCGAGACGGACGAAGCCGCGCTTGCCCGGGAGTGTCGCGAGGAGCTGGATGTGGAGCTCTCCGTGGGCCGGCGGCTGTGGGAAGGCCGCCACGAGTACCCGGACCTGACGGTGGAGCTGGTGCTCTATGTGGCGCGGATGCTCTCCGGAGAGCCGAAGCCGTTGGGCGCGAATGCGCTCGAGTTCCGGACGCCCGGGGAGATGCAGTCCCTGCCTTTCTGCGAAGCGGACATTCCGCTCCTGGAGGAGCTGGTGGCGGGAAGGTTGGGCGCGCTCGATTGATGCTCCAGCGGACGTTCCAGCACATCCCCGGCGTGGGCCCCTGGCGCGAGAAGGACCTCTGGGCGCGCGGCTTCAAGACGTGGGACGACTATCCGGCGGCCGGCGAGGGTGTGGCCATCACCCGGAAGACGGACGACATCGCGCGGGAGCGACTCGCGCTGGGTCGTGAGGCGCTGGAGCGGAGGGATTTGCGCCGGCTGGCGGAGCTGATTCCGCCCCGTGAGCACTGGCGGCTGTACCCCGAGTTCCACCAGGACGCCGTCTACTTCGACATCGAGACGGATGGCCGCGAGGCCCAGGCTCCCACGGTGGTGAGTCTGTTCGATGCCACGGGCCTGCACGTGTTCATCCAGGGCCGGAACATGGACGCGCTGCCGGAGGCCATGGCGGCGCGGCGGCTGTGGGTGACTTTCAACGGGTCCACGTTCGATGTGCCGGTGCTGCGCAACTACTTTGGCGCGGGGCGGTTTCCGGTGCCGGACGCGCATATCGATCTGCGCTTCGTCACGCGTCGGCTCGGACTGGGTGGCGGGCTGAAGGAGATCGAAGGAAAGATTGGCGCCGAGCGTCCGCCGCACATGAAGGGCGTCAACGGCTACGACGCCGTGCTGCTGTGGCGTGCGTATACGCGGCGCGGCGACGTGGAGGCGCTGCGGTTCCTGGTGGAATACAACCTCTACGACTCCTTCCAGCTCCGGACGCTGATGGACGTGGCCTACAACCGCGGCGCCGATGACTTGAATCAGGACGTGCCCCGGCTGCCCGTGTTCGAGCGCGGAGAAGTGCTGTACGACGTGAGCCGGATCATCCTGGAGCTGGGTCCCACGGAGCGGGACCTTCAGACGCTTGAGCGCGTCCGGGCCGAAGAGCAGTTTCCCTGAGTTCCTGAGCAGGGCGGGCAGGGTGCCTCGGCGATTCGCCCCCCTGGGACTCTCTTCCGGTGAACAACCGGCCTCATGGGTTGCACCGCGCCCGTGGAATGCGTCCAGGAGTCGTTTGTAGGGTGAACCGAACCCGAGACGGAGGACCGCAACCCATGAGCGACCCGATTGACCCGACAGAGAGCTCCGAGGTTCCCCAGCGCGGCTCGGCTGGAAAGAAGGCCGCGCTGGTTGGCGGCGCGCTGGTGGCGGTGGGCGTAGGGGCCGCCGTCGCGCTGGGCCTCTTCGAGAAGGAGCCGCCGCCCGTGGTCGCGGTGGCTCCAATCATCGAGGACGCAGGTGTGGCCGCGCCGGTAGCACCGACGGCTTCGCTTCCGGAGAGTGACGGCCGGGTCCGGGAGATGGCGAGCCGGATGTCGGAGGAAGCGGAACTCCAGCGCTGGCTCCAGGAGAAGGATCTGGTGCGCCGGGTGACGGCGGCCGTGAACAACATCGCGGAGGGCGTGAGCCCCCGGATGGTGCTGGGTTTCCTGGGCCCGGCGGATGGATTCCAGGTCGTCGAGGGCAAGGACAAGTCGGTGACCATCGACCCGCGAAGCCATGCTCGCTACGACCTGGTGGCGCGAGTGTTCGGCACCTTCGACGCGCAGGTCGCCAAGAGCATGTACCGCGACTTGAAGCCGCTCATCGACCAGGCGCATGGCGAGATTGCTCCGCCGGGACAGACGTTCGATTCGACGCTGAGCCGAGCCATCCAGCATCTGCTCGCGGTTCCGGTTCCGGAGGGCGCCGCGCTGGATGTCCAGCCGCAAGGAGCGCTCTATGTCTATGCCTCACCGGAGCTGGAGGGCCTGAGCCGGGCGCAGAAGCACTTGCTGCGGATGGGGCCCCAGAACATTCGGGTCATCCAGGCGAAGCTCCGGGAGCTTCAGGGCGCGCTGGGACTGCCTCCGGTGGCCGCCGAGGGCCCGTAGCGAGCCCGAATGTTGATGGGCGACCGGGCTCTGGATGGAGCCCGAATATTCGCGGTAGCGAGCCCGAATGTTCAGGGGCGACCGGGGCAAGCCGGGGGCCGGATGTTCGCGGCAAGGCTGGAATGTTCATGCGGGCCCAGGGCTAGCGGCCCGGAACATTCGAGGCGGCGCCGGGAACATTCGGGGCCGCCATGAGGCCCAGGACTAGCGGCGCTTTTTCTTCTTGGCCGGCGCTGGAGGCGGTGCCGGCTTTTCCTTTTCGCCGGCGATCAGGAACGTGGTGCGGAGTTCCTCGACGTCGCGGCCCAAGGTGTCCGTGAACGCGGTGCCGGTCTGGGCATCGACGACCAGGGTGTACTCGAAGCCGGTCTTCAGGGGCTGGGGCAGGACGATGCGGTAGACGAGCCCGGTGTCGGATTCCTCGGCGACGTCGTCGGAGACCATGGCTCGCTCAGCGGCGTCGAAGAGGCGGACCCGGTAGTTCCGGAGGCCTCGTGACGCGGTCAGCTCCAGCGTCGAGGTCTGCTCGATGACCGGCTTCTCGCCAGGGTCCAGGGAGATCTCCGCGAGGCCCGCATCGGGAACCTGGGAGCGAAGCGCGAACGTGGTCGGCGGCGGGGCCTTGGGCGCCTCGGGAACTTCGGCGACGCCAGAATCTGGCGACGGACCCGAGGTCTTGTCCGGGCATCCCGTCAGCGCCAGCAGGCCGCAGCAAAACGCGGTGGTGACCGCGGTTCGTTGGAGGAAACGCATGCCGGGCACGGTACGCGGCCACGGTGGCCACGAGAAGCGAGGACTCGATGCGGGCATCCAGGCAGCCAGGCCCACGGTTCACCCCTGTCCTCCCTCTAGCGGCACGTCCGATAACGGTTGCCTTATGACGACTCGCGCGGTAGATTTTCGCGCATTGCAAGCTTCTCACGACGCACCCCACCGCGCCGTGGCAGATTGCCCGGCCGCACATCGTGCCCGTGAGATGGCAACGCCTACAGCTTCCGGTTCCGGTGCCTCTCTCCGAGGGGCCGCGCCGCTAAACGCGGGACCATCGAAATGCCGCTGGAGCCGCTAACTCCAGTCGTGCCTAGGGCCCGGGCGGGGAATCTCACTTCCCCACCGGGCCCGCCCTTTTGCGGGCGGGTGGATTGCAAAGTTACGTCCCCGCCATGGACAAATTCAAGGGGACAGGGGCAGGCCGGCCATATTCGCGGCGGCGGTGTCGGTTTGACTCATGTGGTGATTGGGCGTGGCGCCACTGCGCAGTGTGCTTCAGGCCGGTGTGTCGGACCCACCGTTTCGGCCGTGGACACCTATGGCGCTGTCTCGCCTGCCCAGCCTCGCAAATTGTCGCGATGGTCCGGGCAGCGCACGACGCCGACCGGGCCGAGCTGCACCTCGTCTGTCGGCACTGTTACACGCCCATGCTGCGCGCGCCTGGGAGCGTCGTGCAGCGTGCCGCGTGCCGCTGCCCTCCGTAGGGCCTCACCGGTCAACGCTCGTCGGCGGCCTGCGTCCCCGCGACAGTGGCGTGTAGCAGTGCCCAGCGTGCTCATAGCTGCCCTCTGGGCACGGTGGCGATGATGCCGCGAGCAACCAGCAGGCTCCGTTGCGCTCCATGTGAGTCCGAGGGCACGGAGGCGGTGCCCACTCCGGGTCGGGCCGCGCAGGGAGAGTGCCCGCGCGCAGCTCGCCCGGCGCCTGCTGGTGTACGTCCACCAACGCGGACCCACCATCCACCACAACGGCCAGGTCAACGGGAGCGGAACGCGGCGCGGGCACAACGGCCCCCAGCGCCAACGCCAGGGCCAGGAGTGCCACCAGGGCCAGGACCGCGCCCCGGCGCCGCACGCGAGCTGGTGGAGCTGGTGGACAGCGACGCGGAGACGGTACGTGGGGACAGGCCATGGGGCTCGTGCGAGTCGTACCACGCGTGACCCACGCCACACACAAGCGCTACCCAGCAGGGCGGCAAATCCAGCCGTGACTTATGTGGCCGGCATTGCGGTGCTATCAGGTTTTACGTGTTTGCCTCAACACGACCCTGGAGCCTCGGACTGGCCGCAGCCCTCGCACTGATGGGGTGCGGCTCCGCGACGGTTGGTGCCGTAGGGCCGCCAGCGTCCGCAAAGTGGGAGGGACCGCCCGTCACGACGCCTGACGGGGGCACGGTCCGGTATGCCATCTACTACGGCCCCTGGTTGTGCTCGGCGCGGTGGATGACTCAGTGCGAGCGACGATGCGCAGCCGAGGGGCACGTGCTCCTCGGCTGCATCTGGCTGGCGGACCTCAAGGGCGACTGGTCCGGCCGGTGGGCCTATCTCCCTGCCCAGGCTGGCACGCGCTACGCGCTCACACACTGCTGCTGCGACTACGCAGTGACGGACCCCACGCGCACGCGACGCCAGTGGGACAACGCGCGCGACAACTACCGCCGTGACTGGATAGCCGAGTTTGGCGGGTGGCCGCAGTCCGGCGGACGCAACTGGCCCGGCCACCACATCCGCGACCTTGGGCACGGCGGACACCCGACAGACCCGCGCAACGTGTTCCCCATCCCCGACGCGGTGCACACCGTCGTCAATAGCGCCTATCCCCAGTGCTACGCGCGGGGCAGTCGCTGGAGCACCATCGGCCCCGACCGGCCCTACAGCGATTGACACCATGACGCCGACACTCGCCCAGCTCATCGACACCGTGGTGCGCGAGCACTACCCACACCCGCCCGCGACGGAGCGCGAGATTGCGGAGTTAGAGGGCCGCGCCGGCTGGAAGCTCGGGCCCGAGCTTCGCGCCCTCTACACGCGCACCAACGGCGCTGAGCTGTTCGTACCGTTGCCCGATGCCCGCTACTCCATCCTGTCGCTGGCCGAGCTACAGCGCGCCCGCGTGCGCATGCGCGGCATTGACGACGACACCATGGGCGACGCGTCCTGGTGGACGCTCGTTGACTGCCAGGACTCGGACTTTGTCCTTGTGGACGTGGCCGGGCCCGCGCCGTACCCGATGCTCGACGCGTACCACGGCACGTATCCTGAGGTGCGGCAGGTCGCGGCCTCGCTGCGTGAGTTTTTGGCGCGCGCGCTGGCCAGCAACAACCGCCTCTACTGGCTCCAGGACGACTAGGGCCGCAGCTCGCGCCACGGCCCCAGTCACAACTGCATCTGCGTATTTATTTACTGTGCCGTCTCAGAGGGGGGCGGGGCAGAAATGGTGCTCGGCCTGGCCAAGCTCGAGGAGCCGGCAACGCTGTTGCTACTGCGCACCGCGGGCATCGCTCGGACCCACGTCCTCCACCGTGGAGCTCGCCGCCTTCGCCGGCAGCGTCACGGGCACCCACCCGCTGCCCTGGCGCATGAGGCCCACGCTCCGCGTCGCCGCCTCATCCGGGCGCGGCACCACCTCCCCGTTGCTGTCGCGCGGGTACGCCTGGACGCCCACGGACTCGCAGACCTGCGCGGCCGTGTCCGCGCCCCGCTGCATGGGGCTCATCGGGAGGTAAATGGCCAGCGCGCCAGCAGCCGCGCAGACGCCACGGATGAACCACTGCACGATGTTTCCCATGTGGACACCTCGCGGGGCAGTGAGAGCACCACGAGCCGCGCCCCGCGCCGGCCCGTAGTGAGAGGCACACGCCTCCCGTCGCGGCGCATGCCGGCGGGAGGCGGTGTTGTCAGGAGAGGAGTGCTACGGCAGGCCCCACAACTCCCAGGCCGCGTTGTAGCCAACGGCCCCGCCGCTGATGTTGAGGACGGCCTGCGCGCGGAGCACATAGCCGTTGGCCGTCGCGCAGTTGCCCGCCGTCCCGGCCGGCGCCGTTTGCGACACCGTGAGCTGGGACACCTGCCCAGTCGTGACGCCGACGCTGGGGTACTCGTGCAGCGTGTAGTCCGTCGTCACGCCGCCGACCAAGTTGGATTTCACCGAGCGCACCGCGCCAGTCAGGAGCGCACCCGTCCCGCCATAGATGGTCACGGGGCCAAGCCGCAGCATCAGGCCGCCGCTATACGCGCTGGTATCCCGCGCCGCGCCGAGCAGCTCCAGCGTCAGCCCGGAGCCAGGGCTACGGCTCATGGTTCCGCTGTCGAGCAGCACAGGCACCTGGGGCGTGGTCGTCGCGAAGACGAGCAGCCGCCCATCCGCATCCACGCGCAGCGGCGACGCGTTGCTGTCCGGCCGCGCGGCAAGACGTGGCACGCCGTTATACGTACAGGAGAGCGGCGCCACGCCGCTGCTCATCACTCCGCCGTCATGCGCGTAGGCCATGCCCGGGATGGCCACCAGGACGGGGCCGCCAGCCGGATTGGTATCCATGTACGTGCGCAGCCCGCCGAGCCCACCGACGCCACCCTTGTCCTCGTCCCAGGCGCCGTTGGTCTCGTAGAGCGTGACGCGCCACTGCGTGCTCGCGGGCGCGAGCAGCTCCAGCTTGACGATGGGTTCCCCGGGCCAGCGGCCGTGGGACGACGTCATGACGGCATCCCTGTGAGTGCCGCTGTCATCCAGGTGATAGCGCACCGTGACGGGGAACGTCGGCACCGGGTAGACGCCCGCCGGCTCCACGCGCCACCCCACACAGACGCCGCCGCACGGGACAGGGGTGGTGGAGCCAGCTCCAGTGATGACCTTCGATGTGATGGACATGGTGTGCCTCTCAGGTGCGAGTCAGCCAATGGGACAGCGCGGCCTGGGCCTTGGCGAGATAGGACTGACGGTGGGTGAGCCCGTTGGTCCCCCCGTTGATGCGCTTCGTAATCGTGAGCTGTTCGCCTGCATCCGCCGGCACGTTGAGGTCCAGCGAGGTTCCGCGCCTCCAGAACCAGCCCGCCGTGACAAACGCATGCTCGGGCGTCGCCACCAACTCCGGCCGGGTGTCGTAGGGCTCGCCCAGCGCCTTCGCCGCCTGCGTGTAGTTGTAACGGCCCGTGAGCTGGATGGCTCCACGGCCCTTGTACCGCTCCGCATCGCCAGCCTGCGTGTTGCCGAGGTTGTCTCGCCCCTCCAGATAGGCGACGTCCCCCGCCTCAACCAGTTTGGTGAATTGGTCGCTCTCAAAGAGGACCTGGCCGAGAAACTGCGTCACCCGCGCATAGCCCTTGATGTCCCACCGCTCCATCGCGGCATTGAGATGAGGCAGGAATGCGACGCGTCGGGCCTCGTCAAGCCGAGGCGTCAGCGCGCGCAGCTCGTCGAGCGTGAGGATGCCGCGCGCGGGCGTGGCGCTGGGCGTCGGCCGGCGGATGGAGACAACAGCGGCCACCGTGGCCGCGCCGGCAGCCGCGAGGGCTGCGAGTAGTGCGCTCATGTCTTGCGTCCCTTCGTCTTTGGCCGCGCCACCAGGTGCTGCCGCTCAGCCTGCTTGATGCGGGCAGCGAGTTTCCGGCCAACGCTGGTGGCCGCGTTGTTGAGTGGCCGCGCGCCAACGCGCACGGCGAGGCCCGCGCCGCGCAGCGCGAGGCCCACAGGCGACGCGCGGTTGGCCTGCCACAACATGGACGCGGCACCAGCGGCGCCGAGCAGGGCGACGACGCCGACGCCGCCGAGCAGCAGTTTGGTTTGCCAGGACCAGGGCCCCGTCACGGCCTCGGGGATGCTGGCCACAGTGTCCACGACGGCGCGCCCCGCCGCTGCCAACTCCTCTTCCGTCGCATCCACGGTCCGCTCAATCACGGTCCAGGTGGATGCCTCGTGCACCTCATGCAGTGCGGTGGCCAGCGTGGACGCGATGGCATTTCCCTCGTCCAACCAGAGTCCGAACGGGTACGGCGTGCCATCGTCGCGCGTGCCGCGAACGAGCCACTTGTACTTTGCCCCGTCGGGCCCAATCCACCTGGGCACCCTGTCGGCAACCTCGCGCATGGCGCCCACGACCTGGGCCTGCGTGTCGTTGCCGAGGAGGTCCCGCACCACCTCCAGCAGTTCCAGTCCCGGGATGCCCCACCCCTCGGAGGGGAGGTAGTCCCGCGCAGTCTCCACCGTCGCCGCCTCGCGCTCGCACCGCACAAGCAGCGAGCGCACTCTCGCCATCAGGTCAACCGCCACGACCTCCTGCTCGCGGGTGAGTGCCATGGTCAGGGATAGAGCGCGCCGAAGATTCCGGCAGCGGTCCCGAAAATGTCCGCTATGTCCCCCCAGATTCCCCCACCTGTCTCTTATACACAAC
>NZ_VIFM01000276.1 GCF_006636215.1 Myxococcus llanfairpwllgwyngyllgogerychwyrndrobwllllantysiliogogogochensis
AAGAGACAGCTCATACACCCCCACCGTCAGCCCCTCCGGCTGGTGCGCGGGCGCCACCATCAACTGCAAATCCAACCAGCGCCCCACCAGCAGCACTCCCGCCACGCGCAGCAGGTGGCTCGGGTTCATCTTCGCGGGACGCGGCAACAACAACACGAACGGCAGCGCCCAGTTCAGCACCACATTCACATAGAACGGCACCTCCCAACCGCCGTGCATCCGCGCGATGAAGTAGACCGTCTCCTCCGGAATGTTCGCGTACCAGATGAGCATGAACTGCGAGAACCACAGGTACGCCCACAGCGTGGCGAAGCCGAACATCAGCTTGCCCAGGTCATGCAGATGACTGGAGTTGAGCCGAGGTAGCGCCCCCGCCCGGTGCAGCAGCACCGCCACCACGGTGATTGCACACACGCTGGAGCTCAAGAGCCCCGCCACGTTGTAGAGCGCGTAGATGGTGCTGAACCAGTGCGGCTCCAGGCTCATCAACCAGTCGAACGCCGCCAGACAGAAAGTCAGCGAGAACAGCACCAGGAACACCGCCGACACCGTCACGTTCTTCCGGGTCAACGGCTCGCCATGCTCCACATCCTGTCGCAGCGAGTTGCGCCGCAACATCCACGTGAAGCCCACCCACACCGCCAACATCACCCCCATCCGAATCGCGAAGAAGGGAACGTTGAGGAAGGCCGCCTTCTCATGCAGCAGGTGGTCCGTCTCCATCACTCCTGGCTTCGCCCACGGATACAGCTTCGTGACGAACGGCAGCAGCGCCAGCATCGTCACCGCGCCCCAGGGCACGTAGGAAGCGAACGCCTCGGGAATGCGCTTGAAGACGGTGAACCACCCCGCGTTCGCCACGTACATCAGCGCGAGGAACACCGCGCCGCCCAACCCCAGGCACAGGAAGTAGAAGCCGCTGGTGAGAAGACTCGACAGCGCGCGCTCCGGAGCCTGCACCAGCCCCAGCACGAGCGCTCCCAACCCCGCCCCCGCCGCCACCTGCGCCGCGCGGTGGAAGACGGGCGAGACCGCGAAGCCACCCCGCGACTCGGTAGCGACTGCATCGATAGGGGCGCTCATGGCGTCTCCTTGCGCGCCGTGCGCGCGGGGTTCTGGAGCGTGCGGAGGTAGTGGACCAGCTTCCACCGGTCCTCCGGCGCCACCTGCGAGCCGTGGGCCGGCATCAATCCCTGCCCATGGGTGATGATGTGGAAGATGCGTCCATCGGGAAGTCCCACCGCGTGCTCCGCCAGCAACGAGGGCGGCATCGAGAAGCGCGCCGTCACCGGGCCATCCCCCAACCCTCCGGCCCCGTGGCACGGCGAGCAGTAGCGCAGGAATGCCGTCTGGCCTCGCGCCACCACCTCGGGCGACGAAGGATACGGATTGCGCAGCTCGCTCCCGGCCCGCTCGGCCGCGTCAGGTCCGGCGAGCAGGTGCAACGGGAGGTGGCCTCGCGGCACGGTGCCCTTCGCCGGAGTCAGCAGCGTCTTGCCGTCCCCCGTGTTCGGGTTGGGCGCGAAGCTGTCGTATGGCACCGAGGCCACCATGTCCGGCGCGTACTCGAAGTTCGGCCGTGTCTCGTCCTGCTCACAGCCACCGACGGCCAGCCCCAGCGCCGCCAGTCCCACCCAGGTCTTCCTCACGGCGCCACCTCCCTCAAGTCCGTGGCCACCGCGCCATGCCGGCGCAGCAGGTCCTCGGCCGCCTCCAGCGACTCCGGGGACTGGCGCGGCGCGATGACAATGGCGAACCGGTCATCCGTCACCCTGGGCAATGTCTGGCGCTTGTTCCCCGGAAACAGCCGGGCCCTCACCAGGAACGCCGCCACCGTGCTCAGCGCGGCGAACAACACCGTCAGCTCGAACGTCACGGGGATAAAGGCCGGGAACGAGTTGAACGGCTTGCCTCCCACGTTGAGCGGCCAGCTCACCACGCTGGTGTAGATCTGAAGTGACAGGGCCAGCGTGCAGCCCAGAAGCCCCGCGCCAAAGCACACCCAGGTGAGCCGACTAGGCTTGAGCCCCATCGCATCATCCAGGCCGTGCACCGCGTAGGGCGTGTACACGTCGCGCAAATCATGGCCCGCCTCGCGCACCGCGCGGGTGGCATCCAGGACCTGCGCCTCATGCTCGAAATAGCCGATGAGGACCGGGGTACTCATACGGGGACGTCCTTCCGGGTGGCGATGGCCAGCGGCGGGTTGAGTCGGGGTAACGAGGGCTCCGCCAGCGCATCCCGCGCGGGGGCCAGGGGAGGTGCCTCGGCGTGCTCGTGAGGGCTCCTGGCGAAGCCCAGGACACTCTTCACCTCGCCGATGGAGATGATGGGCAGCACGCGCACGAAGAGCAGGAACAGGGTGAAGAAGAGGCCGAACGTCCCGATGAAGGTCCCCACCTCCACCATCGTCGGCGTGTACATGGACCAACTGCTGGGCAGGAAGTCGCGGTGCAGGCTGGTGACAATGATGACGAACCGCTCGAACCACATGCCCACGTTGATGACCAACGACAGCGCGAAGATGGCCGCGGGCGACGTGCGAATCTTCTTGAACCAGAACAGGTGCGGCGACACCACGTTGCACGTCACCATGATCCAATACGCCCACGCGTAGGGGCCGAACGCGCGGTTCATGAACGCGAAGCGCTCGTACGGATTGCCCGAATACCAGGCGATGAAGAACTCCGTCGCATACGCCAGCGAGACGAGGCCACCGGTGACGATGATGACCTTCGTCATGTTCTCCAGGTGGCGCAGCGTAATCAGGTGCTCGTAGCCCAGCACCACGCGGGTGATGATCATCAGCGTCAGCACCATCGCGAAGCCGCTGAACACCGCTCCTGCCACGAAGTACGGCGGGAAGATGGTGGTGTGCCAGCCGGGAATCACCGACGTGGCGAAGTCCATCGAGACGATGGTGTGCACGCTGAGCACCAGCGGCGTCGCCAGCCCCGCGAGCAGCAGGTACACCGTCTCGTAGCGGCTCCACGTCCGGTGCGAGCCCGTCCACCCCAGCGACAGCACCTTGAAGACGGCCTTCTTCACGCCCGCCTTCAACCTGTCACGCACCGTGGCCAGGTCCGGAATCAGGCCCACGTACCAGAACACCGCCGACACGGTGAAGTACGTGGAGATGGCGAACACGTCCCACAACAGCGGCGAGCGGAAGTTCACCCAGAGGCTGCCGCGCGTATTCGGGTAGGGCAGCACCCAGAAGGCCAGCCACGGCCGGCCCATGTGGATGACGGGGAAGAGCGCCGCGCACATGACGGCGAACAGCGTCATCGCCTCCGCCGCGCGGTTGATGCTGGTGCGCCATTTCTGCCGGAAGAGGAAGAGGATGGCGGAGATGAGCGTGCCCGCGTGGCCAATGCCCACCCAGAACACGAAGTTGGTGATGTCGAACGCCCAGCCGATGGTCTTGTTCAACCCCCACACGCCAATGCCGGTGCCCACCTGGTACGCGACGATTCCCGCGCCCGTGCCCAACACGGACACCGCTATCGCGAACGCCGCCCACCACTTCCACGTGGGCGCGCGCTCCATGGGTGCGCAGATCTCCTCGGTGAGCTGGCCCAGGGTGCGCGGCTCGGTCACCAGCGGCACGCGCAGCGGGGACAGGTGCTGTTGGCTCATGTTCCGCTTCCCGACCCGGTGTTCCGGATCTTCGTGAGGTAGGTGATGGACGGCCCGATGTTCAGCTCCTCCAGCAGTCGGAACGCGCGCCCGTCCTTCGCCAGCTTCGCTACTCGGCTGTTCGGGTCATTCACGTCCCCGAAGTGGATGGCCTTCGCGGGGCAGCTCTGCTGACAGGCCGTCTGGATGTCGCCGTCCTTCAGGGCCCGGCCCTCGCGAACAGCCTCCGCCTTGCCCTCCTGGACGCGCTGCACGCAGAGCGAGCACTTCTCCATGACGCCCCGGCTGCGCACCACCACGTCCGGGTTGAGCACCATCCGCTCCAGCGGCTCGTCGTGCGGATAGTCGAACCAGTTGAAGCGGCGGACCTTGGTGGGGCAGTTGTTCGCGCAGTAGCGCGTGCCCACGCAGCGGTTGTAGACCTGCTGGTTGAGCCCCTCGCTGGAGTGCACCGTCGCGAGCACCGGGCACACCGTCTCGCACGGCGCGTTCTCGCAGTGCTGGCACATCATCGGCTGATGCACCACCTGGGGGTTCGCCTCGTCGCCCTGGTAGTACCGGTCGATGCGCATCCAGTGCATCTCGCGCTGCCGCAGCACCTCGTCGCGGCCCACGCTGGGGATGTTGTTCTCCGCCTGGCACGACACCACGCACGCCGAGCAGCCCGTGCACGCACTCAGGTCCACCGTCAGCGCCCACCGGTGGCCCTTGTACTCATGGCCGGACCAGATGGAGAGCGGATGGGCGCCGTTGCCACCATGCCCGCCGTGCTCCTCGTTGCCCGCGCGCGGATTCGCCAGGAACGCGGCCAGCTCCGCCTCGCGCACGTGCGGCCGTCCCTCCAGGCTCGAGTGGGTCTGCGTGAGCGCCAGCTTCTGCCGCTCCCCCGTCCCCACCACCGTCGCCCCCGGCACCGAGCGCCGCACGCGCCCGTCCACCACCGCCGCCAGCGGGAAGACATTCGTGCCCACGCCGTCGCCGATGCGCCCCGCTCGCGTCCGGCCGTAGCCCACCGCGATGCCGAGCGCGGACGGGTGCGTCCCCGCTTGCACCAGCACGGGCAGGGACAGCGACTCGCCGCCCACGCGCACCTGCACCACGTCGCCGTCGCGCAGGCCCAGCTCCTTCGCCCGTGAGGGCGCGATGAGCGCGGGGTTGCCCCAGGTCGCCTTGGTGATGGGGTCCGGAACCTCGTGGAGCCAGGCGTTGTTCGCGAGCGCTCCGTCGCGCAGCGCCACCGAGGGGAACAGCACCAGCTCCCATTCCACGGACGGACGGGCCACCGAGCCCAAAACCTTCGGTAGCGCGTCCTCGCGGAAGGACAGCGGCACCATCGGTGCCAGGGGAAGGGTCACGACACCTCGGCGGACCGCGTCGTCCCAGAAGGCACCGAAGGACGGCCCCGCCTGCGTGGCGTGCGGGAAGACCTCCACCTCCCAACGAGCCCGCAGGAAGTCATGATGGGACACGGGGGCGTCCGCCCACTTCAACAGCGACTCCACGGCGTCCCGGGTGTCATGCAGCGGTGCCACCGCGGGCTGGCGCAGGGAGAGCACACCTCGACGAGGCTCCGCGTCACCCCACGACTCCAGCGGCGTGGAGGCCGGGGCATGCAGCTTCGTCAGGAGCGCCGTCTCATCCAGCCGGTCATTGAGCGCCACGGTGAGCGGCACGCTCTTCAACAGCGCGCCCAAGGCGTCGCCTCGTGGGTCCGCATGCGCGGGATTGACGCCGAGGAAGAGCACCGCGCCCACGCTCCCCGCGCCCAGCTCGGTCAACAGCTCACCGTAGGACAGGGCCTGCTCGTCCAGCGCCACACCCTCCGTCGGCAACACCGTGGTGCCTTCATTGCCGAGCAACACGTTCGCCGTCGCCGCCAGCACCTGCGCCGCCACCTCGTCACCGCCGCACACCACCAGCGACTCCGTGCGGTGCGACCACAGGGCGGCGACAAGCTCGTCCAGCGCGGCCTCCTCCAGTCGCGAGGCCGGCAGTTCCTTCAAACCCGGGACGGAACGCCCCGCCTTCACCGCGAGCCGGCGCACCACATCGCCCAGGACGAGCGTCACCTCGGAGGGTGCCACCACGAAACGACGGTCGGCGGCGGCTCCGGTGAGCGTCATCACCGGCTCAATCTGGTAGTGCCGCGCCATCGACCTTCGCCCGGCCGCGTCGCGCGCCTCGGTGTACTGGCGCGTGAAGGCCACCGGCGACACCCACGTGCCCAGGAAGTCGGCGCCGAAGCTGGCGATGACCCGTGCCCGGTCGAAGCGATAGTCGGGCACCACGCGCGCGCCGTGCGTGAGGCGCCAGGCATCACCTATCGCGGCCAGCTCACCCAGCGGCTCGTACCGCACCGTGCGTGCCAGCGGGTGCGCGGCCAGGAAGTGCTTCACTCCCGCCTCGGCGGTGGGCCCCATCACCCACGGCAGCACCAGCCGGATGGACTTGCCCTCCTCGGCCGCCTTGCGCAGCCCGGTCTTCACCTCCGTATCGAGGTCCTTCCACGACACGCGATTGCAGGCGCGCGAAGGAAACCGCGCGCGGCTCGCGTCATAGAGCGAGAGCACGGACGCCTGCCCCACCGCGCACACACCTCCGCGCGACACGGGGTGCTCGTCATTGCCCTCCACCTTGATGGGACGACCGTCGCGCGTCTTCAGCAGCAGACCGCAGCGCGCGGAGCAGCCCTCGCAGGTGGACGCATACCAGAGCGCCGTGCCCGGCATGACTTCGTCCGGCCGGGACACGTAGGGGATGAGCTTCTGCACCGGCGCGCGCTGACAGGCCACCATGGCCGCGGCGGCGCTCAGGCCCATCATCTTGAAGAAGTCGCGGCGGCTGCTCGCGTCCGGTGGCGTGGCCGCGACGCCCACCGGGAGTTCCTCGGGGAACTCGTCGCGCTTCTGCTCGAGCCACGCGGCGTCGGTGGCCTGTTCGGCCAGGCTCTGCCAGTACTTGGGAAGGGTGTCGGACATGGCGAGAGGTCCTCAGCGGTGGCAGCCCGAGCAATCCGAGGGCGGCCGGAGGATGCGGGGGGATTTGGACGGCTCGGGAAGAGGCGTGCCGGAAGACAGGGCCAGCAGCTCACCCGCGCGCGGTGCGGACGGCGTTGGCGCGGTCAGCGACTCCGTCGACGTCTTGCGGTGACAGTCCAGGCACCAGCCCATGGTCATGGGCTCCACCTGCTCCACGCGCACCATCTCCTGGACCTGGCCGTGGCACGTCTGGCACTTCAGCCCCGCGGTGACGTGGCTCGCATGGTTGAAGAAGGCGTGGTCCGGCAGGCGGTGGACCCGCACCCACTCGATGGGAGCATTCGCCGCCACCGCCGCCGCCACCTTCTGGATCTCCGGCGAGTCCTTCTTCACCTGCGCGTGGCAATTCATGCACACGCTGGCGGAAGGCACTCCCGCGTGACGACTGCGCTCCGCGCCCACGTGACAGTACTGACAGTCCAGCTCGTACTGGCCCGCGTGGACGGCATGGGAGAAGGCCACCGGCTGCGCGGGCATGTGGCCCTGCTGGTTGTTCACCGGGCCACTGCATCCCCCAAGGCTCAACGCCGCGAGCGCACCGGCGGAGCCCAGGGCACGGAAGGAGCCGCGGCTCATGGCGTCTCCTCGCGAGGCGTGGCGAGCAGCCCAGGCTCGACTGGCTCGGGAGCGCGCGCCGGTGCCGTCACCCGACTCATCCGGAAGAAGGGCGCCAGCGCCAACAGGCCAAAACCCGTGAGCAGGTGGACCTGGAAGACGAGCGGCGCGGCGCGAATCAGCGTCGAGTCTGGCTGGAAGGCCAGCACCGAGCGAAGGTACGGCACCACCACGTGGACGTACCAGGCGGAGCCCCAGCGCAGCGACACCGCCACGTACACGCCCGTGAGCACCTGGGCGAACACCAGCCCCAGGGCGACCGCCGCGCCCGACTGTCCCTCGCGTGCCCGGCGCAGCGTCAGGGAGAACAAGCCCCAGCCCAGCAGCAGCGCGCCGATGAGGCTCACCGACTCCAGCGCGAACAGCCGCGATGGCGAGGCGTTGAAGGCCTGCATCGCGCGAGGCGCGGCGAGGCCCAGCAGGTGGTTGAACGCGACGATGGCGGCGCCCGCGAGCACGGCGCGACCGGCGGGAGTCCAGGGAGAGACCGGCGCGGGCGTCTCGCGCAGCGTCAGCTTGCGGATGATGCCCGCGAGCGCGATGCCCGCCGCCGCGTATGGAACGAAGGAGAAGAGGAGGGAGTCGCTCACGAGTGACCTCGCTCGGACGGCGTGGTGAAGACCACCCCGATGAAGCCCAGCGCCGCGACCAGCCCGACGACGCCCAGGTAGAAGAAGTCGCGGTCCGCGCGCGGACGGCTGCCATCACGAGAGGCGTCCGCGAGGTAGGCCTTGAGGGCGTATTGCTCCTCCTCGACGAGCGGCGCCTTCGCGTAGAGCGCGCCCATCATCGGCCCCTCCAGCTTCGCGAGCGCGGGCCGCATTCCCTTCTCGCCCATGCGCGCGAAGGCGAAGGTGAGGTTGGGGCCCAGCGTGCCGCCACCCGCGATGCCCAGGCCACGCACGTCATGGCAGCCGATGCAGGCGGCGCCTCCGTGAGTCAGTGGCTCGGTGCCGTCGAAGAGACGACGGCCCCGCGCGATTTCCTCGGGCGTGGCATCCGTGCCCATCTTCTCCGCGGGTGAGGGCTTGCAGCCGCCCTTCCCCTTCTGTGTGCACTCGCGGAAGAAGGCGAAGAGGCTGGCACGCTCCGCGTCGGACAACGACTGGTCCGGCATGCGCACGCCGTTGAACTTCGCGAGCAGCTCGCCCGCGACGGGGTCTCCCGCGTCGATGAGCGCGCCCGGGCTTTTGATGAAACGGGTGAGCCAGGCTTCGTCGCGACGCTCCAGCACCCCATGCAGGTCCGGACCAATCCGGTCGCCCTCGCCCACCGAGTGGCAGGTCGCGCACCGCTGGGTGAAGAGCTGCGCGCCCTGTCCCGAGGCCTGCGCCAGCGCGGACGGCGCGGCCAGCATGGCCAGGAGCGGAATGATGGGGACGAGCGTTCGCTCCTGACGCGGCCATCCTCCCAGCACACGTGTCCGCATTGCTGCGTGCCCCTCCTCACGGGGAAGCCGAGCCCATTGCTCGGCACACGCGGCATCAGTGCAACCAGGAGGCCAGGGGGCTCATCGGCTCAGGGCCGCACGGAGCACCGGAAATCGTGAGAAGGGAGCGCAGCATTTGCGCCACGTGACGCGAGCGGACGCACCGTTTGCCAGGGCACGAACGGACTCGGGCTCCGAGCCACGCCTCCAAGGCGGCGACCTACCGGGCCGGTGCGCATGCCCCGGCAACGAGCAGCTCCCACCTCGACAGGGTGCGCGCATCCCAATCGAGGCCTCGTCCGCGCCACGAGAGGTCGGCAGGGCTCGCTCGCACCTCCGTGCAGGGAGGGCCGACGAGCAGCCCTGCTCACGGCTGGGAGCGGTGCACGCCCTCCAGCGGAATCGAGCAACAAAGAGCCGCGCGGGGAGCGAGTTGCTCCACCCGCGCGGCACGGGCTCACATCGCGGTGGTGGTGAACACGCCGCGGCCGATGGCCATGATGCCACCGATGATGAACACGAAGGCGAGCCCCACGCCCACCAGCGGCAGCGCATAGCCGGGCTGCGGACGGCGGCGGTTGACCGAGAGGAGCACCTGCGCGACGACGGCGGCCAGCACCATCATCACGATGTGGCCAATGAGCGCCGGGTAATAGAAGCGCGTCACCAGCACGAGGATGCCGAGCAACACCTGGAGGTGCAGCAGCCCCGCGAAGGAAGCGCCGAGGATGCGTCCGCCCTTGTCGAACGGACGCTTCGTGGCGAACCCGAAGGCGAAGTAGGCGATGGCCAGCACGCCCGCGAGCAGCACCAGATAGCGAAGCCCTGAGTGGGCGTAGAAGAACATTCGGTCCATGGGGCTCGCGGTTTAGCAACGCACGGGGTGGGAAGCACGTTTCAAGACGGATCTGCCTCGGGCGTCTTCTTCGTGCTGAGGGGAAGCGGCGGCGCGGCGATGCGCTCTCGGGGCGGCAGCGCCCCCGTGAGGCTCGTGAGGAAGGCCACCAGGTCCTCCACCTCCCCGTCCGTCAGCGTCCGCGCCAGCTGGTGCTTCGCCATCAGTCGCACCATCGTCGGCAGGTCCTTCACGCTGCCGTCATGCAGGTACGGTCCCGTCCGCTCGACGTCACGCAGCGTGGGCACCCGGAACTTGCCCCGGTCATCCTCGTTCTTGGTCGCGTCGAACCGGCCCGCGTCCGTCAGGCCCGGGTAGTCCTCCAGCAGCCCCAGCTTCTGGAACGACAGGCCCCCCACCGCCGGGCCGTTGTGGCACGTGGTGCAGCCCGTGACGACAAAGAGCTGGAGGCCGCGCAGCTCCGGCTCGGTGAGCGCGGCATGTTCGCCCGCGAGGAAGCGGTCGAAGCGCGAGGTCGTGGTGAGCCCCCGCTCGAAGGCGGCGATGGCGCGCGCGGCGTTCGTCAGTGACACCGGCCGCTTCTCCCCGGGAAACGCGTCGCGGAAGCGCGTGACGTACTCGGGAATGGACGACAGCGTGGCCACCACGCGCCGCTCGTCCGGCATGGCCATCTCCACCGGGTTCAGGATGGGGCCGGACGCCTGCGCCTCCAGCGTGTCCGCCCGCCCATCCCAGAACTGCGCGATGTGTCCCGCCGCGTTGTAGACGGTGGGCGAGTTGCGCGTGCCCTTCTGCCCTTTGTGCCCGTCCGACAGCGCCTTGTTGTCCACGCCGTAGGTGTCCAGGCCGTGGCACGTGTTGCAGGAGACGTCGTGGTTCTTCGACAGGCGCGGCTCGAAGAAGAGCATGCGGCCCAGCATCACCTGCGCCTCGGTGTCCTTGGGCGCGGGCTTCGCATCCTTCGCCGGAGGAAGCGGGCGGAAGAAGTGCGCGAGCTGCTCGGGCGTCATCGGCTTGGGGCCCTTCGGCTTCGGAGCGGCCTGCGCCACCACCGGCACGGGCGCTGCGACCTCCTGCTTCCGCTCGCACGCCGTCAGCCCACCCGCGCCGAGCGAGGTCAACGTGAGCAGCGTCAGGAACCGATTGCGCGACATGAGGCACTCCAGGGGCGTGGACAGGGCGGCACGCTACCAGTCCACCTCCCGCGTGGCGCCCGCGTCTTGATGACGCACCCCACGCCCTCTTTCAGCGTCCATCAGCCCCGCCGTCAGCGGTCGCCCCCTCGCCGCCTCGCTCCACGGACATGCGGGTCCGGGCTGCGCGGCCGCGGAGGCGCGGCTACCTCCTCCTCTGGACCAGGTCATTCCGCAGCGGCGCATCCGCGCCATGACGCGCGGCGGAAGTGCCCGGCTCCGAAGACGACGAGGAGGATGGATGCGGGATGAACGCGCTGGGGAGACGGACGAGACGCCCGAGGACATCGAGGTGCTCGTCTGTCGCAAGTGCCTGATGCGCGGCGGCGCCAGGTCGGGTGGCATCGAGCTGCCGCGCTGGCTCCAGCGCTCGCTGAGCGAGCGAGGGCTCTCCGACTCCGTCCGGGTCATGCCCACCGGCTGCTTGCGGCAGTGCCCCCGAGGACAGGTCACCGTGCTCGTCACCGGAGGAGGCGCGCGACAAGGCAGTGCCTTGATGACGGTGGAGCCGCTCATGGAGCGCGAGAAGCTGCTGCGACTCATCGAAGCGCGCGCGCGTCCCGACGAAGACCTCCTGTCGACCCGGGCCGACGCCACGTCCTCCGGGGACGAGCACGACGAGCGGAACATCCCGTCGTAGCGTCGCCGCCGCGTCCACACCCGACGGTGGACCGAAGACGAACCGGTCAACCAGCCACGCCACGCCCAGACCCGTCGCCGTCCCCGCCGCGTCCCACGCCAGGTCCTTGAGCGAGAAGCGCGTCCCACGCCCCAGGTCGTACAGTTCCTTGCCCACGCCGACCCCGAGCGCGAGCCCGGCGCCCGTCCACAAGCGCGCCTCGGGCGGCTCGAAGAGAAGCGCGCCCGCGCCATAACCCACACCCGCCAGGACGAAGCACGCCGCGAAGTGCTTCGGCTTGTCGGAGCCCAGCCAGTCATCTCCTGACGCGGCCCGCGCGGGAGTCGTGGTGGACAACAGCAGCAGCGGGGCAACCAGGCGCTTGGAAAGGGTCCGCATGCCCAGGCATGTAGCACCCCACGGACCGTCCAGGTGGCTCGCCCGGAGGGTGGCAGAGACTGCGTCAAGCCGTGCCTTTTCGAGACGCGGCCCTTGGGTCGTCCTATGCTCCGGGTCGCGTGAAACGACTCGGCCCCTCGTTCACCTTCCAGCAGCAATCGAACCGGCACCCCGGGCTCGACGGGGCGCGCGGGCTAGCGGTCCTCGCCATGGTGCTGGGACATACGCTGGACGCGCTGCTCTCGCCCGAAGCTCGCCTGAATCCCTGGGTGCAGCACTACTGGAGCTTTCGCGGAATCACCGCGCCCCTCTTCCTCCTCGTGAGTGGATGGGCCGTGGTCGCGGCACTGGGAACCAAGCCCAATGCCGCGCGCGACTCGCTCGGTCGTCGCGTCCGTCGGTCGCTGTTGCTGTTGTTCCTCGGCTACGTCCTGCACTGGCCCGGCTGGCCGGCGGTGCATGACATGGGCTGGTCGGACGCGATGCTGTCGCGCGTCTTCGCCTTCGATGCGCTCCAGTGCATCGGCTTCGCGCTGCTCGTGGGCTCCGTGCTCCTCGCGCTCGTGCCCGCGCGAGGAGGCCGTCCGCTCGTCCTGTTCACCCTGGCCGTGGCCGTCCCGCTGGCGAGCGCGACGATGTGGCGGCTGGGCGTGGGGCTGCCCGCGCCGGTCCAACAGTTCCTGGGCAGTGGCGAGGGCAGCCGCTTCCCCTTCTTCCCCTGGGCGGGCTTCTTCTTCGCGGGGGCCTTCGCAGCCTATGCGCTTCATCTGTTGAAGCCGGGCTGGCCCCAGGGCCTGGCGCTGCTGGCGTTGGGCGCGGGGGTGCTCGGACTCACCCAGCTCACGGTGGCCGACTGGGGCCCCGCGAGCGCGTGGATGGTGGCCTACCGCGTGGGCCAGGGGCTCATGGTGCTGGGGGTGGTGAACCTGGCCCCCGTTCGACTCAGCGGGCTGCTGGCGCCCCTGGGCAGGCTGTCACTGTGGCTCTATGTCCTGCACCTGCCGGTGGTGTACGGCTGGGCGGACATCGCGGGACTCGCCAGCCGCGTGGGCCCCACGCTGGGGATTCCCGCCGCGTTGGGCGTGGGACTCGGCCTGCTGCTGGTCTGCGCGGGTGTGGCCCGGCTCGGCCGCTGGCTGACGGACCAGGCCCGCCCCTGGCGCTCGGGCTCCACCACGCTGAAGGCCAATCTCAGCAGCGCCCGGATGAGTCCGCGAGGCTGAGGCCCCGAGCCGCGCGGCTCAGTGTCGCGGCTCGTCCTCGGTGAACTCCGCGTCGACCTCGGACCGCGAAGCCCCGGAGCGCATTCGCGCGGACGGGCTCGCCGCGTCGTCCGTCCACGACTCGGGGAACGGAGCGCGGGGGGAAGGCTCGCCCGAGAATGGCCCCGGAAAGCCCACGCCTCCGAGGGTGGTGACGCGCAGCGAGCCGTCGCGCATGCGTCGCTCCACGGCACGGCGAAGGCGCGCCGTCACGAACCTCCGCACGGGCGGCAAGAGCAGCGACAGGCCCACCACGTCGGTGAGGACACCGGGAATCACCAGCAGCACGCCGCCGAGCATGACCAGCGCGCCGCTGAACAACCCCTCCTCGGGGACCTGCCCCCGGGCCAGGGCGTCTCGCCAGCGGCGCATCACCCTGCCGCCCTCGCGACGGGCGAGCCACGAGCCCACCACACCCGTCAGCAGCACCACGCCGAGCGTCGGCAGGAATCCCACCTCACGGCCAATGACGACCAGGAGGTACAGCTCCACGAAGGGAACGATGAGCGCGAGCAGGAAGTACTTGAACACGCCCACAACCTAACGCCGAGCGCTCCCTCGTGCCGGACAACCCTGCGGGCAAGCAGGCGCCTTCATGCCCGCCCGGAGGACCTAACGCCCGCCGAGACCCGACAGCATCGAGTCCACGAGCAGGTACAGGAAGAAGAAGGCGCCAATGGCGATGAGGAAGAACTTCGCGCCCGGCTGGAAGCCCCTGGGCCCTTCCGTCGTCAGCGGCGTGTACGAGGAAGAGGCGCCCATCGTCTCGGACGACATCCCGGAGGCGCCGCCCGCGTAGCGCACCGTGCGCATGTACTGGTCCGCGACCACGCCCTCGTCGGAAGCCACCAGGGAGCGGCCCAATTGGGGGTCCACGAGCCGGGCGCCAGCCTTGGAGGCCAGTTGGGCGGCCTCGGCCACCACCTCGCGCACCAGGTCCGAGCGCTCGGCGAGGGGGATTCGCAGCTCGGTGGCCACCACCCGGCCCCCTTCGCGCAGCACTCCCACCTCCACGTCGCCGTGCTGGAAATGCCAGAGGCGGTTGCCGTCCGGACGGACGGTCACCCGCTTCTGCGAGAGGAGGCCATCCACCCGCGCCGCCTCGTAGGGCATGCCCGGCGTCATCGTCTGTAGGAGCAACTCGTATCTCACGCGGGTTGCGAGTATACGCCGCGAATCGCCATGCCCACCTCATCCAAGCCCCCTTCTGGCCCCCATCGCGGTGGCAGGCCCTCCTCCCCGCCTCACGGTTCGGGCC
>NZ_VIFM01000277.1 GCF_006636215.1 Myxococcus llanfairpwllgwyngyllgogerychwyrndrobwllllantysiliogogogochensis
GGGAAGGGTTGGCGGTGGGGTACGTGGGCAGGCCGGAGTTGACGGCGGAGCGCTTCGTCCCGAGTCCGTTCGGGAAGGGAGAGCGGCTGTACCGGACGGGCGACGTGGTGAGGTGGAGGGAGGGCGGGAGGCTGGAGTTCCTGGGCCGGCGAGACGCGCAGGTGAAGGTGAGGGGCTACCGAATCGAGCTGGGAGAGGTGGAGGCGGCGCTGGCCTCGCACGCGAGCGTGAGCGAGGTGGCGGTGGTGGTGCGGGAGGACGTGCCCGGCGACAAGCGCCTCGTGGCCTATGTGGTCGGCCGCCCGGAGCTGTCCGTGGACGTGCCCGCCTTGCGCGACGTCGCACGGAATCGGTTGCCCGAGTACATGGTGCCGTCTTCGCTGGTGGTGCTCGACACGCTGCCGCTGACGCCGAATGGGAAGGTGGATCGCAAGGCGTTGCCCGCTCCCGAGACGATAGGGATGACGTCGAGGGAATTGCTGCCTCCGCGAACGGACACGGAGGCGACGCTGATGGTCCTCTTCGAGGAGGTCCTCAACGTCGGCGAGCTGGGCGTGGACGAGGACTTCTTCGAACTCGGAGGCCACTCGCTGCTGGCCACGCAGCTGGTCTCTCGCGTGCGCGCGACCTTCGGCGTGGAGCTGCCGCTGAAGGACGTCTTCGAGGCTCCCACCGTCGAACTGCTGGCTCGGAAGCTGGAGTCCCCAGAGACAGGGGCCAGGTCCGCCATCCAGGCGCCGCCGCTTCTACCCGCGCCGCGTACGGACGTGCTGCCTCTGTCCTTCGCGCAGCAGCGCCTCTGGTTCCTCGACCAGTTGGAGCCCGGCAGTGCCTTCTACAACGTCGCCACGGAGTTCCTGCTGACGGGTGCCCTGGACGTGCAGGCCCTGGAGCGTGCCTTCACGGAGCTGGTGCGTCGGCACGAGTCCCTGCGCACCACGTTCGCGGAAGACGCCCGGGGCGCGTTCCAGCGCATCCATCCATCCGCCGCATGGTCCATTCCCTTCGCGGACCTGGAGTCCCTCACGCCGGAGGCGCGTGAGGCAGAGGTGCGCCGACAGGTGCGCGAGGAGGCCCGTCGTCCGTTCGACCTCGCCACGGGCCCCCTGCTGCGCACCGGTCTGCTCCGACTCTCCGAAACGCAGCACGTGCTGTTGCTGACCCTGCACCACATCATCTCCGATGGTTGGTCCATGGGCCTGCTCATGAGCGAGCTGAGCACGCTCTATCAGGCGTTCGTGAGGGGCAAGCCCTCTCCACTCCCGGAGCTGCGCCTCCAGTACGCGGACTACGCGGCCTGGCAACGTGGCTGGTTGAAGGGGGAGGCCCTGGCGGCGCAGCTTTCCTGGTGGCGCGAGCATCTCGCGGGGGCTCCCCCGTTGTTGGAGCTGCCCACGGATTTCTCTCGGGACTCCGTCCAGGACTTCCGAGGCGCCAGCATCTCGCGAGTGTTGCCACGCGAGCTGACGGAATCACTCCATGCGCTCTGCCGCGCCGAAGGAACGACGCTCTTCATGGTCTTGCTCGCGGGGTTCGAGGTCGTCCTCTCTCGCTACTCAGGGCAGGACGACTTCGTCATTGGCACGGACATCGCCAACCGTCACCATGAGGAGACCGAGGGAATCATCGGCTTCTTCATCAACCAGTTCGCCCTGCGGGCGCGACTGGACGGGGACCCTTCGTTCCGCGAGCTGTTGGGCCGCGTGAAGGACGCCACGCTCGGCGCCTATGCACACCAGGACCTGCCGTTCGAGGAGCTGGTCAAGGACGTCAATCCCGAGCGCAGCCAGGGCCACAATCCGCTCTTCCAGGTGAAGCTGGTGCTGCAGAACCAGCCCGTCACCGAGGTGTCGGTGCCCGGCCTCACCCTTCGCAGCGCGGGCGTGGAGACCGGTACCTCGCGACTGGACCTCACGCTCGCGCTGGTGGAGACAGAGGGGGGCATGGGGTGTACCTGTGAGTACCGCACCGCGCTCTTCGAGGCCGCGACGATGGACCGGATGGTCCGGCACCTGGGCCGAGTGCTCCAGTCCGCCGTGGACCGACCAGATGCCCGGTTGTCCGCGCTCACGTTGCTCACCGAGGACGAGCGGCGTCAGGTGTTGGTGGAGTGGAATGCCACCGAGCAGGACTTCCCTCGGGACGCGTGTGCGCACCACCTGTTCGAGGCGCAGGCCACCCGCACTCCGGATTCCGAGGCGGTGCGCTTCGAAGGTCAGTCCCTCACCTATGCGCAACTCGACGCGCGCGCGAATCAGCTCGCGCACCACCTGAGGTCCCTGGGCATCCGCCCCGAGGTCCCTGTCGCGCTCTGCCTGGAGCGCTCGCTGGAGACGGTGGTGGGAATCCTCGGCATCCTCAAGGCCGGTGGCGCCTGGGTGCCACTGGACGCGAGCCATCCCATCGAGCGGCTCACGTACATGCTGCGCGACAGCGCCGCTCCGGTCCTCGTCACCACCGAGGCCCTCGCGGACCTCTTCCCCTCGGGCGCCGAGCAGTTGGTGTTGCTGGACACGGACGCGGCCCTGCTTGGGTCCATGCCCGACTCCGCGCCGGTGACGGAGGTCGGTGCGCAGAATCTCGCGTACATCATCTACACCTCGGGCAGCACGGGTCGCCCCAAGGGCGCGCTGTTGCAGCACCAGGGCCTCTGCAACACGGCCCTCCAGACGGGCCGCTCCATGGGCCTGGGGGGCGACAGTCGCGTCCTCCAGTTCTTCTCCGTGGGGTTCGATGCATCGGTGTGGGAGATCTTCGGCGCGCTGCTGGCCGGTGCGACCCTGGTGCTGGCGCCTCGCGAGCGCCTGTTGCCCGGCACGCCGCTGCGCACCTTGCTGCGCGAAGAGCCCGTCACCGCGGTCTCCCTGACGCCCTCCGTCCTCGCGCAGTTGGAGCCAGAGGACTTCCCCTCGCTGCGGACCCTGGTCTCCGCGGGTGAGGCGTGCACGCCCGAGCTGGTGGCGCGCTGGGGGGACAAGGTCCAGATGTTCAACGCCTATGGCCCCACGGAAGTCACCGTGTGCGCCACGATGTCGGAGCCACTGTCAGCGGACCAGCGCCTCTCCATTGGACGCCCGTGGGCCAACGTGCGCGCCTACGTGCTGGATGCCACGTTGAATCCCGTGCCGGTGGGAGTCCCGGGCGAGCTGTGCGTGGAGAGCGTGGGACTGGCGCGAGGCTATCGCCACCAGCCGGACCTCACCGCCGAGCGCTTCGTGCCCCATCCCTTCTCGCGGGTGCCGGGCTCGCGCCTGTACCGCACGGGAGACCGGGTGCGCTGGTTGGACTCCGGCGAACTGGAGTACCTGGGCCGGCTCGACTTCCAGGTGAAGTTGCGAGGCTTCCGCGTGGAGCTGGGCGAGGTGGAGTCCCTGCTGGGGCAACAGCCCTCGGTGCGGGAAGCAGTCGCCGTCGTGCGCGAGGACTCGCCGGGCGACAAGCGACTGGTGGCCTATGTCACGCCCAGGGCGGGCGTGTCCCTGGACACCGATGTGCTGCGCGGCGCGCTCGAAGCCCGGCTCCCGGCGCACATGGTGCCCTCCGCCTTCGTGGTGCTGGACGCGTTGCCGTTGACGTCCAATGGCAAGGTGGACCGCGGGGCGCTGCCCGCGCAGGAGGCGTCGAAGGGAAGTCGCGACGCGGCTCGAGTGGAGCCCCGCACCCAGACCGAGGAGCTGCTGGCGGGCCTCTTCGCCCAGGTCCTGGGCGTGCCCCGGGTGGGGGCCACCGAGGACTTCTTCGAGCTGGGCGGACACTCGCTGCTGGCGACCCAGCTCGCCTCCCGGGTGCGCGCGGTCCTCGGGATGGAGCTGCCCGTGCGCGTCCTGTTCGAGGCCCCCACGGTGCAGGCGCTGGCGTCGCGCCTCGACAATCTGCGACGGACGGGCGAGGCGGGTCAGGTGCCGCCGTTGACTCCGGTGCCGCGCACGGGCGCAGTGCCATTGTCCTTCGCGCAACAGCGTTTGTGGTTCCTCGAACAGCTCACGCCCGGCGGTACCGTCTACAACGTTCCCGCCGCCATCCGGTTCGAGCAGGCGCTCGATATCGCCGCGCTGGAGCGCGCCTTCGCGGAGCTGGTGCGCCGCCACGAGTCCCTGCGGACGGTCTTCAGGTCTGACGAGGGGCACCCCGTCCAGGTCGTGCTTCCGGACGTGAAGCCACCGTTGACGCTCGTGACGCTGGAGTCCAAGCCTCAGGACACGCGTGAAGCGGAGCTGCTGCGCCGACTGGAGGCCGAGGCGCAGCGGCCGTTCGACCTGGAGTCGGGCCCGCTCCTGCGCACGATGCTGGTGCGGCTGTCGGAGCAGGAGCACGTGCTGGTGCTGGTGATGCACCACATCGTGGCGGACGGCTGGTCGATGGGCGTGCTCGTGCGCGAGGTGAGCGCGCTGTATGAGGCGTTCTCGCAGGGGCAGCCGTCGCCGTTGAGCGAGCTGCCGGTGCAGTACGCGGACTACGCGGTGTGGCAGCGGGAGTGGTTGCGTGGAGCGGAGCTGGAGCGGCAGTTGGGCTACTGGCGCAAGCAGTTGGCGGGTGCTCCGCCCGCGCTGGAGCTGCCGACCGACTGTCCTCGTCCGGCGGTGCAGTCACTGGAGGGGAGCTCCCTCCCGTTCGAGCCGGGTCGCGCGCTCTCCGAGTCCCTCCTGGCCTTCTCCCAGCGCGAGGGCGTGACGCCCTTCATGGTGGTGCTGGCGGTCTTCCAGGCGTTGCTGGCGCGCTATTCAGGACAGGACGACGTGTCTGTCGGTTCGCCCGTCGCGGGTCGCACGCATGCGGAGACGGAGGGGTTGGTGGGCTTCTTCGTCAACACCCTGGTGTTACGTACGAAGCTCGATGGCAACCCCACGTTCCGCGAGCTGCTGTCGCGGGTGCGCGAGGTGACGCTGGATGCCTATGCGTACCAGGCGGTTCCGTTCGAGAAGCTCGTGGAGGAGCTGCGGCCGGAGCGCAGCCTGGGGCACTCACCATTGTTCCAGGTGATGCTCACCTTCGACAGCACTCCCGGGGCGGGAGCGCTGGCGCCGCGCCTGCGCTCGCTGCGTCCGGTGGAGGTCGAGCTGCGCCAGTCCCGGTTCGACCTCACGCTGGGCGTGGCGGCCACGGAGCGGGGTCTCTCGGGGAATCTGGAGTACAGCACCGCGCTGTTCGACCGCGCGACGATGGAGCGGTTGCTGGAGCACCTCACGCGGCTGCTCGCGGGCGCCATCGCACACCCGGAGCAACGGGTCCTCGAGTTGCCGTTGCACACGGAGGCGGAGCGACACCAGGTGCTCGTCGAGTGGAACGCCACGCCCGCACCCGAAGGGGAGGGGACGTGTCTGCACACCCTCTTCGAGCTCCAGGCCGAGCGGACCCCCGAGGCCGTGGCGGTGGTGGCGGGAGAGGCGTCGCTGACGTACCGGACCCTGGACCAGCGGGCCAATGCCGTGGCGCACCGTCTGGTGGAGCGGGGTGTGGGACCGGAGACCCGGGTGGGGTTGTGCGTGGAGCGCACGGAGGAGCTGATCGTCGCGGTGCTGGGCATCCTCAAGGCCGGTGGCGCGTATGTGCCGCTGGACTCCACGCACCCGCCCGCCCGGTTGGCGTTCATCCTGGAGGATGCGCGACCACGAGTCCTCGTGGGGCCCCGGCGGCTGTTGCAGGCGCTGCCACGCGTGGAGGCGGAACACGTCGCGCTCGACGAGTTCCAGGGTGACTTGGAGCGGAGCGACAGGCCCACGAGTCGACTCGTGACGGAGAACCTGGCGTATGTGCTCTACACCTCGGGTTCCACGGGCAGGCCGAAGGGCGTGGCGCTGGAGCATCGCAATGGCGTGGCCTTCGTGAAGTGGGCCGCGGCGACGTTCTCGCGCGACCAGCTCGCGGGCGTGCTGGCCTCCACCTCCCTCAACTTCGACCTCTCTGTCTTCGAGTTGTTCGTACCCCTCGCGGTGGGCGGCGCGGTGGTGCTGGCGGAGAACGCGTTGGCACTGCCCACGTTGCCGGCGGCCGGTCGGGTGACGCTCGTCAACACGGTGCCCTCGGCGATGGAGGAGCTGGCGCGCTCGCGAGGGCTGCCGGAGTCGGTGACGACGGTGAACCTGGCGGGGGAGCCGCTTCGAAACGCCCTGGTGCAGGCGGTCCACGAGGCTGCTCCCGGCGTGAGCCAGGTGCTCAACCTCTACGGCCCGACCGAGGACACGACCTATTCGACATATGCGGTGGCGCGGCGAGATGCCCGCTCGGAGCCGACGATTGGACGGCCACTCGCGGGCACCCAGGCCTACGTCCTGGATGTCCGGATGCGACCGGTGCCCATTGGTGTCACGGGCGAGCTGTACCTGGGCGGCGTCGGCCAATCGCGCGGCTATTTCGCGCGGCCCGGGCTGACGGCGGAGCGCTTCGTACCGGACCCCTTCGGCACCGCGCCGGGAGCCAGACTGTATCGGACCGGAGACCGGGTGCGGTACACGCCGGATGGCGAACTCCTGTACTTGGGGCGGGCCGACGAGCAGGTCAAGGTCCGGGGCTTCCGCATCGAACCGGGTGAAGTGGAAGCAGCGCTGCGGGAGCATCCGGGCATCGCGAACGCGCTGGTGATGGCACGCGAGGAGGGGGCCACGGGGAAGCGACTCGTCGCGTACGTGGTGCCAGAGGATGGCGCGCTGCTGGACGTGTCCTCGCTGAGAGGATTCGCCCGGGAGCGACTGCCGGACTTCCTGGTGCCGTCCGCATTCGTGGTGCTGGCTGCGCTGCCACTCACTCCTCACGGAAAGGTGGACCGTCGCGCACTGCCGATCCCCGAGACCGTGAGGTCCGAGTCCCTGGCTCCGCCGCTGGCACCGCGTGACGCGCTGGAGCTGCAGCTCGTCCGCCTCTGGGAAGAGCTGCTGGGCGTGCGGCCCATCGGTGTCCGCACGGGCTTCTTCGAGTTGGGAGGCCACTCGCTGCTGGCGATGCGGCTGGTGTCGATGATTCGCAAGCACCTGGGGAGGGACCTCCCGCTCGTGGCCGTGTTCCAGGCGGGGACCATCGAGGCGCTCGCCGCGCGCTTGAGGCAGGTGCCTGGACGTGTCTCCACTCGAGTGGCGCTCAACACGACAGGCACGGGGAAGCCCTTCTTCTGCGTCCACCCCGTCAGCGGCAATGTGCTCTCCTACGCGGAGCTCGCGCGCAGGTTGGGGCCCGAGGTTCCGTTCCACGCGTTCCAGTCCCCGGGACTCGAAGGTGGCGAGTCGCCGCTGGAGAGCATCGAGGCCATGGCGGCGCGTTACCTGGAAGAGGTCCGCGCCCTCCAGCCCACGGGGCCGTATCGGCTTGGAGGCTGGTCCCTGGGCGGGCACGTGGCCTACGAGATGGCGAGGCTGCTGGAGCAACAGGGCGAGCAGGTGGAGTTCGTCGCGCTCATCGACGCCCACGCGGTCGAACAGCGTCCTCCGGAGGGGGATGCTTCACGCTGGAGCCTCGCCCGCTTCGTGGAGGCGGCGTCGCGCCTGCTCGCGATGGACGTGACGGACCTGACCGTCGAGGCCAGCGACGAGGCGCGTGCCGAGGACGTCTTGCTCCAGCGCTTGTTGGATGCGGGGCGCGCGGCGGGAGTCCTTGTGGAGGACTTCGGGCTCGAACAACTGCGGCCCCTGTACCGCGTCTATGACAGCAACCTGCGCGCGCTGTGGAGGTACTCGCCGGGGCGTTACGGGGGCAAGGTCACGCTCTTCCAGGCGCAAGAGAGCGAGCGCGCCTTGCCGGAGTCCGTGCGTGATGGAGGCTGGGGGCTCCTGGCGACCGGAGGCGTGGAGGTGTTGCCGCTTCCAGGCAACCACGACTCCATCCTCGCCGCGCCGGACGTCGAAGTCCTCGCGCGACACCTGTCAGCGAAGCTGCGTGGGGGCCATGGCGATTAGGGGGAGGGCGCCATCCACTCGTCGCGGGTCGGAATCCGCGCGGGAAGATGTTCAGATGGGGTCCCTCCATGCTTGACCCCTGCTTTTCCTACGAGAGCTTTGCCCAGACGCGCGACCTGGATCGACTTTCCCGTGAGCTGGAGCAGGTGCTGGCAGCGCGGCTCAAGTCAGCCGTGGCTCCCGATGCAGAGGGATATCGAATCGCGACGGAGCTGCGGGCACTCGGTCACGACCTCGTGAGCTTCGACGAGTCCACTGATTTCCAGGTCTGGTGCGGCGACTGGACGAGCCCGAAGCACCCCTGTGATCTTATCGTCACGATTTCCTACCGGAACGAAGAGCCTCGAAGCGTCTCAGTGGTCTTCGTCGCTCGGCGTTGAGTCGTGACGCCTGGGCTGCTGCCAGCTCAGTCGTCATCGTCGTCGCCGTCACCCGCGCCGTCGAAGATGCCTTCAGCCTCCGCCGGGGTCGGCGCGTCGAACGTGCAGGTCAACTCGTCGCCATTCTCATAGCGGTAGATGAAGTGACCCGCGGCGCGCTTGTCGTCCACCACATCGAACGTCACGGAGCCTCCCCTCGGCAGTCCGGACGCCTCGTGGTAGCCCCTCCCGGAGCCCGACGATTTTCTCAGGGTGCCATACCAGCCGTGCACCAGCAGATTCACCTCCGGGGCGAACTCGGTCTCCTTGTTGATGAGCAGCACCGTCCTCGAGCCACTGCCCTCATCGATGCGCCTGTCCTTATCCAGGAGGATGTCCACGCCAAAGCCCGTCAGTCCCGCCTGACCGCGCGGGAGATAGGTCAAGTTCACCCAGTTGGAATCGTAGGCCTCGTCCATCAACCGGGAGGCCACGCCATCGATGGGCCAGACCACGGCCTCTCCCAGATAGGTGCCTCGACATTCTCCCGTTGCGTCCCGGCCACCACCACAAGCGGTGAGGAACAGGGCGGTGGCCATCCATGGAAGCGCCGCGCGAAGACTCAGACCGTTCATGGCTGCCATTCTAGGGGCATCCCATGTCTGATTTCCTCAACGGACCCAAAGAACAGCCTTTCTGGAATCGCCTGACGCGTTGCATGGCCTGGCGGAATCCCTGACATGCGTCACTTCAGGCCAAGGTCGACGCCGTCGAGAGCAGCACGGGAAGGACCTGCTCCGCGGGCCCCAGGACCTCGACGTCGAAGTCCGGATGGCGGGGCTCCATGGGGGTGAGATTGACGAGGAGCGTCCACGCCCCCGCGTACTTCGCGCCCCGGACGAAGTTGGCTGCGGGGGCCACCGTCCCGGACGTTCCGATGGCGATGAAGAGGTCACAGTCGCGCAGGGCCTTCTTGGCCGCCCACTCCGCGTCCACGGGGAGGGGTTCACCGAACAAGGTGATGTCGGGGCGGAGGAAGTGACCGCACGCGGGGCACGCAGGGGCCGCATCGGGCTGTGAAGTGTCCGCGAAAGGGCTCTGCGTACACGCTGGATTGGAGCAGCAGGTGCGCAGCAGGGAGCCGTGCAACTCGACGACCTCCGGGCTGCCCGCGCGGGTGTGGAGCCCATCCACGTTCTGCGTCAGGAGGGTGAAGGTCGAGCCCTTCCCGAGCCGCCCCGCCCATTCCGCGAGCGCGAGGTGCGCCGCGTTCGGCTGGGCGTCCCCCACGAGTCCTCGCAGCGAGCCGAAGAGCTTCCAGACGCGAGAGGGGTCGCGTGCGAGGAGCTCCACGTCTGGGACCTCTTCCATGCCAGGGCGCGTCCACAGTCCACCGGGACCGCGATAGGTGGGCAGGCCCGAGGCCACGGAGATGCCCGCGCCGGTGAGCACCACGATGTGGCGCCAGGTGCTCGACTGGAGTCGATGGCGGAGCTGCCGCAGCACGGTCTCTTCGGTGAGCAGGGCGGTCATGGTGTCGAGCCAGTCTAGCGACTCTGGCTGAAGAGGTGCTTCGCCATGAAGTCCACGAAGACGCGCAGCTTGGGGGACAGGTAGCGGCTGGACGGCCACAGCATCCGGAACGTGCCTTCGTGCTGCGTGTGGTGTTCGAGCACCGTCGCCAGGGTGCCGTCCGCGAGCTGGCGGCGGATGGCGAAGTCCGGCAGACAGGTGATGCCGAGGCCCTGCTCGGCCATGAAGATGAGCGGTTCGATGGTGCTCACGACCGCCGTCGTCGGCAGCTCCAGCTCCTTGCGCCCGCGTCGCAGGGGCCAGCGCTCCAGCTTGCCGTTGGTCGCGAAGCGGTGATGCAGGCACGCATGGGACTTGAGGTCTTCGGGTTTCCGGGGCGTCCCTCTTCGCGCGAGATAGTCGGGCGAGGCGACGAGCGTGAGGCGGAAGGTGCCCAGCACCCGCGTCATCAACCGGGAGTCGCTCACCTCTCCCGCGCGCACCACCCCGTCGAAGCCTTCATCAATCACGTCGACGAGCCGGTCGGAGAAGTCGAGGTCGAGCTCGATTTCGGGATACGCGCGCATGAAGGCGCTCAGCGTCGGCATCATCAACATGCCGGCCAGGGGCATGCTGACGCGCAGCTTGCCGCGCGGCGCACCCTGCGTCTGCGCGAGCTCCAGCTCCGCGGCTTCGACCTCGCAGAAGATGCGGCGGCAGCGCTCGAGGAAGAGCGCACCCTCTGGCGTCAGGGTGATGGTGCGGGTGGAGCGGTGGAAGAGCCGCACGCCGAGCCGTTTCTCCAGTCGAGCCACGGCCTTGCCGATGGCCGATGACGACACCCCCAACTGCCGTCCGGCGAGCGTGAAGCTGCGCGCATCCGCGGCCTGCACGAAGGCGTTGAGTGAGCCGAGACTGTCCATGCGCCAAACCTCGATTGCGGACATTTCTGTCCGATGTGCTCGGAACTGTAGCGCGGTGGTCGTGACCGCACCTCGAATCTATTGTTTCAGCCATCGACGTCGACGGAGGTCGCCTCGCCCCGTGGGTGGGGGCTTCGCCGTCGGCCGACGTCCTCCCTCTCCTCTGACTGGCGACACCATGACTTCGACGACCACGCCCCGCGCCCAGGCCGCGCCTGCTCCAGCACTCCGACACGCTGACGGCACGGCCGAGCGGGAGGAGCGGCTTCCCATCGCCGGGCTGCTTGCCCTGGCCATGGCCGCGTTCATCACCGTGCTGACGGAGGCGCTGCCCGCGGGGCTGTTGCCTCGGATGAGCGCGGACCTTGGTGTCTCCGAGGCCCTGGTCGGCCAGCTGGTCACGCTCTACGCCATCGGCACGCTGGTGACGGCGATTCCCCTGACGGCCGCGACGCAGGGCTGGCGACGGCGACCGTTGTTGATCCTCGCCCTCCTGGGCTTCGTTGTCGTCAACACGGTGACGGCGGTGTCGACGAACTTCGTGCTGACGCTCGGCGCGCGATTCTTCGCCGGGGTGTTCGCGGGATTGTTGTGGGCGCTTGTCGCCGGCTACGCGGCGCGCATGGTGCCGGAGCACCAGCAGGGCAGGGCGATGGCCATCGCCATGGTGGGCATCCCGCTCGCGCTCTCGCTCGGAATCCCTGCCGGGACCTTCCTGGGTGCCGCCGTCGGCTGGCGCGTCACCTTCGGCATCATGAGCATCCTCACCGTCATCCTGGTCGGCTGGGTGTTCGTCAGGCTCCCAGACTTCCCGGGCCAGACGGGGGACCGTCGCATGTCCATCCGGAAGGTGTTCATGCTGCCGGGGATCCGGTCCGTGTTGTTCGTCACGCTCGCCTTCGTGCTCTCGCACAACGTCCTCTATACGTACATCGCGCCCTTCCTCGCTCCGGCGGGCATGGCGAAGAACATCGACATCGTCCTGCTTGTCTTTGGTGTCTTCGCGCTCGTCTCCATCTGGGTCATCGGCGTCTTGATTGATCGCTGGCTGCGAGAGCTGGTGCTCGTCAGCACGGCGCTCCTTGTGTTGGTGTCGTTCGCGCTCGGTCTGTGGGGGAGTGTTCCCGCTGTCGTCTACGCGGGCGTCGCGGTCTGGGGGCTGGCCTATGGCGGAGCCGCCACGCTCTTCCAGACGGCATCCGCGAAGGCGGCGGGAGAGGCGGCGGACGTCGCCCAGTCGATGATCGTCACGGCCTGGAACATCGCCATCGCGGGGGGCGGCATCGCGGGCGGCGTGCTCCTCGAGACGCTGGGAGTCGTTTCCTTCCCGTGGATGCTCGTCATCCTGCTGGTGCCGACGCTGCTCGTCGCCTGGGGGGCGAAGCGCCACGGTTTTCCGCCCGCTGCAGGGCGGCGCTGACGGCGGGTGGGCGGACGGCATCGAGCCGTCGACCGGCACGAACGGCTAGGCACCGCCTCCCGAACCGCGCGCCCGCTCCGTCCCCTTCAGCGCGGCATCGCACAGGCGCGCGATGACCATGCCCCCATTCGCGGCGGCGACGTCGCTGTCGGGCGCGAACTCGGTGATCGTCAGGCCGACGACATCGTTGGTGGCGGCCAGCCGTTCGACCAGCGACACCGCATCGGCCACTGAAGGCCCGCCGGGCTCGCGAAAGGCGAGGTGGGGGAATTCGTCCGGATCCAGGACGTCCAGGTCGAAATGGATGTGGAGTTTCCGGCCGGACACGCGTGCTTCGTCGAGCAGCGCGAGTCCATGCTGCCTCTGGAATTCCAGGTCGCCCTCGTCCCCCACTCGCACGCCGTAATAGAAGAACCGGTCCGCGGAGATCGGGGCCGGCAGCAGCTCCCGCATCGGGCCGGGCGCGTAGCCCATGATGGCGCTGACCGGCATGCCGTGCAGGCTCCCGCTCGGCGACGTCTCGGGCGTGTTGGCGTCGTAATGCGCGTCGATCCAGACGACGGTGAGCCCGGGGTGCCGCTGGGCCAGATAGCCGATCACCGCGATGTCCACCGCGCAATCGCCGCCTGCCGTGAGCACGCGCTCGGGAGCGTGCCGCCGCAGGAGTTCGTGCGCCGCGCGGAACTGCTCGAACAAGGCGGGCCATGCGATCACATCGAAGTCATCGCCCGTCGCGTCGCTGAGCGGAACGTCCACGCGCGGCGCGTAGCGCGCGCAGATCTCCGCCGCCGCCGCGGCACCGCGCGGCAGATGCCGGTGGCGACCCGAACCCTGCCATTGTCCGTACGCAAGCATCAGGTCGAAACGAGTTGCCCTGCCCGCGCGACCTTCGGTCGAATGCATGAGCCCTCCGGTGGCACGTGGCCTGGGGTGCACCACAGAGGTTACGACCGAACCCGCCCGGGAGCGAGGACTCAGCGCGGCCACTTCACCCGCATCAGCGTGTCCAGCTCCGCGCGCAGTTGCGCCCGCGGAGCCTCGCTTCGAGCCGCGATACACAGCGCTCTGCTGGCGAAGGAAGCCCAGTCGGAAGAGTGGAATTGGAAGTGCATTCACCTCGGGAGGCGCACGTCCACGGCCGCCGTCGTGTCGCTCTCCCGGACGCGGACACGAAGCGTCAGCGCTTCCCCTTCCCGCTCGACTTTGAGCTGCACCAGTTGCACACCCGGCACCTGCGGGCGAGGGCGTCGCGGACGTACACGTGGGCGACCTCTTGCAGGGCCGCGTCGTTGCGCTGATGGCGTAGCCGCGAAAGGCCCGCGCCGAAGCTGGTACGCCAGGGCAGCTCGCCGGTGGAGTGGGGTGTGGCGCCTTCCGTCAGCAGGCAATGGCTCTTCCATCGCGTTGCCCTCAAGGCTGGAGAAGTCGGGCACCTGGGGGCCGCCCACCAGCCAGGAGCCCCGCGTCCCCAAGCTGGATAGTACGCAGCCGGGCCTGCTCGACGCTCGACAGGCGCAGTTGCAGGTGGAGGAGCTGGCTTCGGGCATGGCCCAGCTCGCCCAGGACGATGTCGATAGCGCCGACCACTGTGTCCGGCACCGAGAGCTGGGGGACGAGGCGATGCAGCTTGGACACCTTCTCGGCCCGTTTCGGCAGGGCCGCGGCGATGGCTGTCGGGCCCGGCGGCGGCCCAAGCGCGTCCGGTATGGCCTTCACGACTTCGAAGACGGCCAGCGCCGCGCCGATGATGTCGAAGAGGGGCGTGACGGCGCGAGTGCCGGCTGGAAGGCTTGCAGGAGCTGGTGGTGCTGCAGGGTGGCGCCGCCGGGCAGGGTGAGGGTCGGTGCCTCGGGGAGCGAGGGGGTGTGGATGCCGGCAGCGCCATGGGCTTCCTCAAATTGGCTCGGCCCTGGTAACGGCACGCGCGCCCAGGTACTTGTGGGGTGGAGTGCCGGTGCGCGGGGGGGCTTGGCTCGGAGTCGTGGGGCTCACGAGGAGGACAAGGCCCTGCGGCCCGAATCGCTAGGGGACACGCGCGCGAACGGGTGTCACGCGGCGAAGGAGCTGGCGCGCGAGGCTGAACCGGGGGCGCGCGCCAGGTGGGCCGCGTGGCGGCCAGCGGGGCTCAGTGGGGGAG
>NZ_VIFM01000278.1 GCF_006636215.1 Myxococcus llanfairpwllgwyngyllgogerychwyrndrobwllllantysiliogogogochensis
GCCGGGCGGGGCGGGCGAGGCTCGCCACGAGGAGCTCCACCTCCGCGCCGACCCTCCGGAGCACCAGCTCCAGGTGGGCCTCCGCCAGGGAAACCTGGGCCAGCCCACGCCCCCCTGTATGCAAGGAGGCCACGGCGCGCACCAAAGCGGGAACGACTTCTGCTAAGGACTCCTCCACCGCGCCGGACAGCAGGTCCACTCCATCCAGTTCCAGTGCGATGGAATCCAGCGGGGAGGCCGAGGGTTCGCGTTTCCAACGCTGTCCGATGCGTATGCGGGTCATCTTCGGTTCGTTGACAAGCCAGTTTACCGATGGCTAGCATCCGCCGCCCATACGGACCTACATTTTTGTAACCGTTCGGAATTCTTGGGGAATACTCGATGACATTTTACGAGGCCGCGCTCCGAATCCTGGAGAGCGAAGGTCGTCCCCTCCACTTCCTTGAAATCACCGAGAAGTCCATCCAACAAAGCCTGCTCTCCCACGTCGGCAAGACGCCTGAGGTGACGATGCTCTCGCGTCTCGCCGCCATGGCGCGTCGCACGAGGGACCGCAAGGTGATTGTGACCGCGAAGGACACCTTCGCGCTGGTGGATTGGTCGATTCCCGAGGATGTGGAGGCCCTGGCGCAGACTGGCGTAATCGAGCCGAATCCGGAAGAGGACTTGCCGCCGCTGCGTCCAGCGGAGCGGCATCCGGAGCCGCGCACGGACAATGTGCGTGCGGCGGGCAGAGGCAGCGAGCGCAAGCGCCGGAGGGATGAGGACGAGGAGCGGGGTGGAAAGCGCAAGCGCTTCCCGCCGCTGCCCGAGGTGGTGTTCGAAATCCTCAGCGACGCCGAAGCCGGGCTGCGCACGGAGGTCATCATCGAGCGCGCTCGGAGCAAGGAGCTGTGCGCCGAGGACCTCACGGTGGAGGCGGTGCTCACGGCGCTGTTGGAGGACAACCAGCGTCGCATCGACGCGGGTCGGCGTCCGCAGTACGCGTTCAACAAGGACTCCGGAGAGGTGACGCTGGAGCGCGCGGGTTCGCCGAGCGAGGCTCCGTCGCTGGAGCTGCAGGCCGCGTTCGCGCAGGCGCTGGGCATTCCCCTGGAGGCCGGGCGTCCGGTGCTGGCCCGTACGGCGGCCACGGCGGCGGCGGGAGAGCCGGTGGTCGACGCCGCGCTGCTCGCCACGCTGCGCACGTCGCTCAAGGATGCACGCCGTGCCGTGGCGCGCGGGCTGCGCAAGCGCCTGGGCGAAGCGGACGTGGGCACCTTCGAGAAGTCCGTGGTGAAGATGATGCACGGGCTGGGCTTCCGCGAGCTGAAGGTGGCCAAGCGCTCCAAGGAAGGCCCCCTGCTCACGGCGCGCAAGCGCGAGGGCAGCGTGGAGCTTCGCTACGCGGTGCGCATGCTGAAGGGCGCGCCCGCCATCGACCGCAAGTCGGTGCAGGAGCTGCGTCGCGACCTGAGCCACTACTCGGCGCAGGTGGGTCTGCTGGTGAGCGCGGGTGACGTGCGCGGGGATGCGCGCACGGAGGCCCAGGCCAGCGGCTCGCTGGTGATGTTGTGGTGTGGCGACGCGCTGGGTGAGAAGTTCCTGGAGGCCGAGACGGCCGTTACCATCACCCGGGTGGAGCTGTACGAGGTCGACGAGACCTTCTTCGAGGCCGCGAAGCTGGACGCCGAGGAGGCCCAGAAGCGCCGCGAGGAGCGTCAGCGCGAGAAGCAGACGCGCGACGACGAGTCCCCGGAGGTCGCCGCCGCCGCGTCGTCGGAGCGGCCGGAGCGTCCGCCCCGCGAGAAGCGTCGCCGGGAGCGCGAGCGAGACCGCGACAAGCAGCGCGAGGCCCGCCCGAGTGACGAGGTCGAGGTCTCCTCCGAGGGAGCCGAGGCACGCGGAGGCGGAGAGTCCGCCGCCGAGGGCCGTGAGAGCTTCCCCGCCGCGCCCGTGTCCCCGCCGCAGTCCACGGGGGCCGAGGACGAGGAGGGCGATGACGGGGATGACGACGAGGACGACGATCTCGAGGCCGCGAGCGCCTTCGTGGGTGCGCGTCCCGAGGGCGGAGCCGCGGAAGGCGGCGATGCCTCGCAGGGTGACCGCAAGCGCCGCCGCCGCCGTCGTCGGGGTCGCCGCGGCCGTGGCAATCGGGGCACCGAGGCGGGTGCCACGCCTACGGGCGAGGCCGGTGCCGCGCCTACGGGTGAGGCCGGTGCCGCGCCCCAGGGCGAAGCCGGGGCCGTCGCTCCGGGCGAGGCCGCGCCTACGGGCGAAGCCACCGCCGCGCCTCAGGGCGAGGCGGGAGCCGACACCCAGGGCGAGACCGTCGCCGCTCCGGCGCGGGTCTCCGAAGAGGAGGCTGTCGCCGCGCCCCAGGTTGGCGTCGAGTCCACGGAGGAGGGGCGCATTGCTCCCGCCGCCGAGGCCTCGCCCACGGAGTCTCATCGGGATGTTCCTCCGCCCCCGCCGGCCACCGAGTCGACGCAGGCGGGTGAGTCGCACGAGGTGCGAGAGGCCGCGCCTCTTCCGGCTCGGAGTCCGTCCGAAGGGGGAGAGGGCTGACACGGTTCGTCGCGGAGGGTGGGATTGGCCGGCACGGGCTGTCCCCGGGTGTTAGCCTGGGGGAGCGATGAAGCCGGCCTTGATGCTCGCCATCTGCGTCGTCCTCCTTGGCGCCTGCCGGTCGCAGGCGCCAAGCTACCCGGTGGCGCCGGTGGATGTGTCCGGCGCCACGGTGCGGGACAACGCCCTGCTGGGACTCGCGCCCGAGGGTGTCGCGACGTTGTTCACCCAGGCGTTGAGGTCCTCCCGTCGCTTCGAGCTGAAGGGCGAGGAGGGGCCCCGCGAGGTGCGTCCCTGGCGCCTGACGCTGGATGTCCCCTTCACGCGCGAGGTACTGAAGGACGGGGACCCTCGCAGCTACGCCGAGGTGGGCGCCAACCTCGTGCTGGAGCGCTTCGGCGGTGAGCTGCCGCAGCACTACGAAGTGGTGGGCCTGGGCGAGGCGCCGGTGCTGGAGGACTCTCCCTCCGGACGACAGGCCGCCATGCGCACCGCGCTGGAGTCCGTGCTGCGGCAGGTGACGGACTCGGCGGTGATGCAGCTGTCCGCGCTGGATCGCACCGATGAGGTGCTGGTGCAGGAGCTGCGCGCGGATGACACGCGCGTGCGCGAGTTCGCCCTGCGCACGCTGGCCGAGCGTCAGCACCCCGCCGCCGCGCCGCTGCTCATGGATCGGCTGAAGGAGTCCTCCGACGGGGACGTCCTGCGCAAGACGATTGGCGCGCTGGTGGAGATGAAGGCGCGCGTCGCCGTGCCGGCGCTGATTGACCTGGCGCGGGGGCGCGACAACGGCTTCGTGCAGGAGCTGGTCTTCGCCGTGGGGGAGATTGGTGGCCCCGAGGCGGAGGCGTACCTGTATACGGTGGCCCAGGGGCATGACGCGCCCGCCGTGCAAGCCGCGGCGCAGCAGGCCCTGGAGACACTCTACGCATCACGCAAGCACATCACCGCGGAGGCGCGTGGTCGGGACCACGCGGACTGACATCGAGATGACGCGTTCGTTCGGAGTGGGTGGCGCCGTCCTTCTGGCCGCCCTGGTGCTGGGGAGCGGCTGCTCCAAGCGGGTGGAGGCGGAGCCGGAGAAGCAGTCCGCGTCTGGCGACGTCTCGGACTACTACCCGCTCGCGGTGGGCAACCGGTGGACGTACCGGGTCAACGGTCGCGCCGACAAGCTCGTCACCGTGGAGATCCTCAAGCAGGAGGAGGGTTACTTCCACGACAACCAGGGTGGGCAGCTGGCCGTGGACGCCTATGGCCTGAGAGACCCCAAGCGCTACCTGCTGCGAGGGCCCCTGGAGACGGGCCACGCGTGGACGAACGTGGTGTCGGTGTCCTCCACGGAGCGCTACCAGATTGTCCAGGCTGGGGGCTCGTGTGACACGCCCGCGGGCAGCTTCCCGTCCTGCATCCAGGTGGAGGGGCGCAACCGGGTGGATGCCCAGGCCACGCTCATCAACACCATGACGTTCGCCCCAGGGGTGGGCATGGTGCTCCTGGAGACCGCGCTGGAGACGGCGAGCCAGCGCATCCCCCAGACGCGCCTGGAGCTGACGAAGTACGAACTGGAGGGCAGCCGTCCCTCTGGGGCGAGCACCCCGCCCGCCGGCTGACCGCCGGGCTGGTGAACAGGGAGGGGCAGGCGTTGGGGCGGGCGAGTTGAAAGCCCGTCCGCCGGTCCGTACCCTTGCGCCTCGTGCGAGGTGCCGCCGTGCCCGTGGAATCGACTGAGCAGACGCAAGAGGAACTCATCCTGGGGTTCCTCTCCGAGAGTGGTGACGACTACACCTCTGGCGAGGCCCTGTCGGGCAAGCTGGGCCTTTCCCGCACGGCCGTCTGGAAACGCGTGGAAGCCCTGCGCACCAAGGGCTACCGCATCGAGGCCATCCCCGCCCGGGGCTACCGGTTGGTGGAAGTGCCGGACCGACTCACCTCGTTGGAGGTGGCGCCGCTGCTGGAGACCCATGACCTGGGTCGTACCCTCCACCACCACGCGGTGCTGGGCTCCACCAACGAGGTGGCCTTCCGCCTGGCCCAGGACGGGGCCGAACACGGCGAGGTCGTCGTCGCCGAGCAGCAGACCTCGGGCAAGGGCCGCCGGGGACGGGTCTGGGTGTCCCCTCCGGGGCTCAACCTGTACTTCTCCGCCATCCTCCGCCCGGAGCTGCCGCCCCAGCGGGCCCCGGAGCTGACGCTGGTGGCCGCCGTGGCGCTGGCGGAGACGCTGCGCGAGGCCGGTACCGACGCCGCCATCAAGTGGCCCAACGACGTCCAGATTTCGGGGCGCAAGGTCGCGGGCATCCTCACCGAGCTGTCGGCCGAGCCGGAGCGGGTCCACTTCGTCATCGTCGGGGTGGGGGTCAACCTCAACTGCCAGGCCGAGCACTTCCCGGAGGAGCTGCGGGAGACGGCCACCTCGCTGTCTCTAGCTCGGGGAGAGCGGGTGAACCGCGCCCAGTTCGCCGCCCAGCTCTGGACGCGCATGGAGGAGTGGCTGGACCTCTATCTGGAGACGGGCTTCGACGCGGTGCGGACCCGCTGGAAGGAGCTGTCCTCCACCCTGGGGCAGGACGTGCTGGTTCGTACGGACCGCAACGAGCTGCGGGGCCTGGCGGTGGACATCGACCCGTCGGGGGCGCTGCTGGTGCGCACGGAGTCAGGGCAGGTGGAGCGCGTGCTGGCGGGGGACGTGGAGCAACTGCGGCCTCGGCAGTCGCCGCGCTCGAAGTAGGCGCGGGGCAAGGCGGTCCTCGACAAGTCACCTTCGGAGTAGAGTGCGGGCCGTGATTCTCCTGGCCATCGACGTGGGTAACACCAACACCGTCCTCGGCGTGTTCGACGGCCGCAAGCTGCTCGACCACTGGCGTGTGGAGACGAGCACCCGGCGCACCTCGGACGAGTACGGCATCCTGGTGCGCCAGCTCTTCTCCCACAGCGGCATCGACGCGACGAAGGTCGGCGCGGTGGCCGTGTCCAGCGTGGTGCCGCCGCTCCAGTTCAGCATGGAGAAGATGAGCGAGCGCTACTTCCGGATGCGGCCCATGTTCGTCGGGCCGGGCGTGAAGACGGGCATGCCCATCCTCTACGACAACCCCCGCGAGGTGGGCGCGGACCGCATCGTCAACGCGGTGGCCGCGTACGAGAAGCACCGCTCCGCCGTCATCGTCGTGGACTTCGGCACCGCCACGACGTTCGACGCGGTGTCGGCGCGGGGCGAGTACCTGGGCGGCTGCATCTGCCCCGGCATCAACATCTCCATGGAGGCCCTGTTCCAGAACGCCTCCAAGCTGCCGCGGGTGGAGTTCGCCCGGCCGCCGCACGTCATTGGCCGCAACACGGTGCACTCCATGCAGTCGGGCCTCGTGTACGGCTACGTCGGGCTGGTGGACGGCATCTGCGCGCGCATGCAGGCCGACCTGGGCCAGCCCGTGAAGGTCGTCGCCACCGGGGGCCTGGCTCCCCTGGTGGCCAGTGAATCCAAGGCCATCCACGAAGTGGACGAGCTCCTCACGCTCGAGGGCCTTCGCATCATCTACGGAAGGAACCACGCGACATGACCACCGCCGCCCCCAGCAACATCCCAGCACCGCCTCCGGGCTGCCCCTTCAACGCGGAGTTCATGCCGCCCAACCTGCGCAAGCACGTGGACCCGGCCGCGCCGGTGCCGCTGCGGATGATGGCCGCCAAGTCGCTGGTTCCGCTCAGCCCGTCGGACATGCTGGGCGCGTTGTTCATGCTGACGTTCGACCCGGACGAGGCCGTGCGGGAGATGGCGGCGAAGACGTCCGCGGGCCTTCCGGACCGGATTCTCGGCTCCGCGCTGCGCGACGAGGAGGTGCAGCCGCAGGTGCTGGGCTTCTTCCTGGGTCTCCTGAAGGAGAAGGCCGCCTACGCGGAGATGCTCATCCTCAACGCCAGCACGCCCGACGACGCCGTCGCGGTGGTGGCGCGCGACTGTGGCGCGAAGCTGGCGGAAATCATCGGCCAGAACCAGCTTCGCCTCCTTCGTCACGAGGACATCCTGCGAGGCCTCTGCTCCAACGCGCAGGCGCAGGTGTCGCTCATCGACAGCGTCTGTGACTTCGCGGTGCGCAGTGGCCTGGTGCTGGCGGACGTGCCGCAGATGAAGGCCGCGCGCGTGCGCCTGTTCGGCCCGGAGGCCGCCGAGGCCCCTCCGGACCCGGGCCCCACCGCGGATCAGCTCCTCCAGGAGATGGGGGGCGAGGTGGCGGACGAGAACGCCGCGCCGCTGGAGGAGGGCAAGCGGCTGACGCTGGCGCAGCGGCTGATGAAGATGTCCATCGCGGAGAAGATCAAGCTGGCGACGCTGGGCAACAAGGAAGCCCGCACGGCGCTCATCCGCGAGACGAACAAGCTGGTGGCCGTGGCCGTCGTCCGCAGCCCGCGCATCACCGACGGCGAGGTGCTGTCCTTCGCGGCCAACCGCGCGATGATGGATGACGTCCTGCGCGTCATCTACAACAACCGCGAGTGGACGAAGAACATGAAGGTGCGGCTGGCCCTGGTGAAGAACCCCAAGGTGCCGCTCACCGTCACCATGAAGTTCCTCAACTCGCTGCGCGACAACGAAATCAAGGACCTGAGCCGCGACAAGAACGTGCCCGCGGCGGTGCAGGCATTCGCCAAGAAGCTCTTGGAGAAGAAGACCACGCCCAAGAAGACCGAGGACAAGTAGGCGCGGGGTGGGGGAGCCTTCCAGACGGGAGGCTCGACCCCCGAGGTTCAACCGCCCCAGGAGGACCCGGGGCGTTCAGCTGCTTCAGGCCGCCGCTTCGTCGGCGTCGGCCACGGCGGAGGCGGGCTCCTCCAGGAGCTGCTGGGCGATGACGAGCGCCTTCTTCGTCTTCTCGCGCAGCTTCTCGTCGTTCTTGATGCGCGCGTAGAGCTTCGTCACGCGCTCCTCGTTGCGGACCGCGGTGGCCTCCAGCTCGGAGATGCGCTTGCGCAGCTCCTCCGCCTCGTCCGCCGCGCGGGTGCCCTGCTCGGACAGCTCCGACTGGGTCTGCTCCAGCTGGCCCCGCAGCTCCTCGGCCTCGCGCTGCGCCGTGTCCACCTGGGCGCGAAGGCCCTCGGCCTCCTCGTGCGCGGCCTGCACATCCGCCTCAAGCTGGCCGGTGCGGTTGCGCAGCTCTTCCAGCTCCGCGTTGAGTCCGGCGACCTGCGCGGCCTGCTGATCCAGCTCCTCCTGGACGGTGGCCAGCCTGGCGGTGGCGCCGCGCGCCTCGTCCTTGGAGGTGGCGAGCTGCTGGTCCACGCGCTTGCGCTCCGCGGCGAGCGTGTCCGCGCGCGTGGTGAGCGTCTTGATCTGCGCGTCGCGCCGGGCCATCTCCGACTCGGACGTGCTGGACTTCTGCTCCAGCTCCAGGTGCTGGTCCTTCAGCTCGACGATCTCCTGGTCCTTCTGGTTCAGCTCCGTCTTCAGGCGCAGGATTTCCTTGTCGCGCTTGTTGACGGCGTCGCGCAGGGCGAAGGTGTCCTTGTCGTTCTTCCCGACGGACGCGCGCGCGGTCTCCAGCTCGGTGGCCTTGCCTTCCAGCTCGGACTCCAGCTCGCGCACCCGGTCCTCGGCCTGCGCGGCCACGCCACGCGAGTCCTCGAGCGACGCCTGGAGCTCGGCGACCTTCGCGCGCAGGTTGCGCAGCTCGGCGGCGTCGGCGGCGGCGGGGACGGGCATGAAGCCCACCACCGTCTTCTCCGAGTCATCCAGCGCGTCCAGGGCGTCATCCGCGTCCGAGCCGAGCGAGTCCAGGGTGGAGAAGTCCTCCTCCACGCCCTCCACGACGGCGTCGGGAGGCGCCTCGACGGGCTCCTCCTCCACGAGCGCGGCGGGCTCCGGCTCGGGCGAGGACATGTCGTTGAAGGCCGCGTCCAGGTCCAGCTCCTCGCCGGCGACCGCGGGCTCCTCTTCGCCCGTGTCCACGGAGATCTCCTCGCCGAAGTCCGCCGTCATCGGCTCATCGCCGAGCGCGTCCAGGGTGAGGCTCTCGTCCACGACGTCCTCGGAGACGGGCAGCTCCGGGAAGCCAATCAGCGCGCCCACGCGGTCCGTGAGGAGCTGCGCGTCCACCGGCATGGCCACGTACTCGTCCGCGTGCGCCTTCAACTTGCGGTGCTGCGCGAAACCATCCGGGTTGCCGATGATGACAATGGGGACGTTCTTGAGGTCATCGTCCTTCTTCAGCTTGCCGCAGATGAGGTAGCCGTTCTGCCCGGCGGACAGCTCCACGGCCAGCACGACGAGGTCGGGCCGGTCCCGGCGAATCTGCTCCACGCTGCCCTTGCCGTCGGCGGTGTCGTCCACCGTGAAGCCCCGTCCTTCCAGGACGGGCCGCAGGGTGGCGGCGAGGGCGGTGTCGCTCTTTTCGACGATCAGGATTTTCTTGGACATGTAGGAACGGCCCGACCTGGGTGCGGCGCGCGCGGGCGCCACGAGTGACGGTGGCACGCGAGGAAAGAAGTGCCATCGAGGCTATCGGCCATGTCAGGGACCGTCAAATGTTCGGGCCGCACGGAATTCCGCTCGCCGGGCAGCCGGGCGGCCGCTTCCAGCGCGACTCACGTGAGGCGCTTCGAACACGAGGGGACGCCGCGCGCTTCTGCTCAGGGATACGAAGCGGGCTCGGCGGAGACGGCGGGACGGGAGCGCTGGGGCCGCGGGAGTGTTTGATACGAGTAATTCCCGTCAGCGGATTCGAGCGTCCGAGGCGTGCTCGCCACCGTGGTGCCGTGCTCGCGCTCATCCAGCATGCGGAGGATGTCGCGCTCGTCCATGTCGGTGACCATCTCGTAGACGATTTCGTGGTCCCGCCAGGTGACGATGTTGAAGCCCTGCGCGGAGTCGACTTCCACCGCGGGCAGCGCCTGGGGCCGGGGGCCGTCCTCGTCGGGGAGGACGAAGACGCCCAGCCGGCGCGTGGGCTCGCCGTCGTCGGGGAGCGTCTCGTAACTGATGTACGCGACTTCCCGGCCGTTGAGGATGGAGATGCGGCCACCCAGGGGCTTCGCCTTGGGGAGCTGGGGAAGGGCGACGCGCGCGTCCACCTTGCCCTTGAACCAGGTCTCCAACTGCTCGGGCGCGGACGAGGCGATTTCAAACGGAAGTCCGCGCGAGTGGCGCTTGATGATCTCTTCCCGGGCCTGCCGCTGCCGCTGCCCGGCTTGATACGTGGACCAGCCCCCCGTCACCGTCACCACCACCAGCGCGACGGCGCCCGCGCGCAACCAGACGCCGTACTGGGCGCGACGGTGTTCCTGGTGGAGCCCCCGGGCGATACCCGCGCGCAGGGAGTCCGGCGCGCGCATCTGCTTCACGGAGTGACGGGCGGCCCTGCGAAGGGCCAACTGCATGTTCCGCTCATCCTCGACGCGCCCCTGGCAAGCGGCGCACGTGGTGAGGTGGGATTCGAGGTCGACCCGCTCCTCCGGCTGAAATTCGCCGTCGAGATACGGGTACAGAAGCCGTTCGAGTTCCTGGCAGTTCATGGGCGCGCGGTAGGAACCTGTTTCTACCCCGTCTTCTTCCTTTGACGATACTCTTCGAGGTTCGCCGGCGTATCGGTGCCCTCGCCTTCGTGTCGGAAGACACCCTGGCCCACCGCGTACTCGCGCAGCGTCTTCTGCAGGAGCTTGCGGCCGCGGAACAGCCGGCTCATCACCGTGCCCACGGGGCACTCGAGAATCTCGGCGATCTCCTTGTAGGAGAACTCCTGCAGGTCCGCGAGGATGACCACCAGTCGGAAGTCGATGGGCAACGAGTCGATGGCGCGCAGCACGTCGTCCGACAGGAGCCTGTCGAAGAAGTACTGCTCCGGGTTGGCCGCGAAGTCCGTCGCGTCCCGGCTGACGAAGCGCTCATGGACCGCCTCGCGCTCCACGCCCTCCACCACCGTGCGCTCCTTCACCTTCCGCCGGTAGCGGTTGATGAACGTGTTGGTGAGGATCTTGAAGAGCCAGGCCTTGATGTTGGTGCCCCGCTCGAACTTGTCGAAGAACCGGTAGGCCCGCATGCAGGTGTCCTGAACCAGGTCCTCTGCATCCCTTTCGTTCTTCGTCAGGCGCAGGGCCGCCGAGTACAGCGGGTCCAGGTGGGCCAGCGCCAGTTCCTCGAATTCCTGCTTCGTCCGGTTGGGTTGTCTGAAATCCAACATGTCCCGCCTTCCAAAGGCCCGAAACAATTGGGGAATGAGTTGTCGCCTGCCCATCAATGTATGCATGGGAACAGAAGTCGCAACAACGGCTTCCCAGTCACACCCGCCCGTCCGGTCGCTTCGGGTACGCCAGACTCCGGACGGGGCACTTTATTCCCCACTTTCAATAACGAAGGGGAGACGGGATGTCGCCATCCGCGCCTCCCCTCCGGGTGGGGCCCTGTCTGTCAGGCCGCCCTACAGGCTACTTGCCGCTGAGCGCGTCCAGGATGGGGCGGTAGTCGTACCCCAGGTCCTTGGCGACGGCCTCGTAGGTGACGTGGCCATTGTAGGTGTTCATCGCACGCGCGAGGGCGCGGTCGGCCTTCACGGCCTCCACCAGGCCCAGGTCGGCGATCTTCCGCGAGTAGGGGCGGGTGGTGTTGGTGAGGGCGTAGGTGGACGTCTGGGGCACCGCGCCGGGCATGTTGGCGACGCAGTAGTGGACGACGCCGTGCACGACGAACGTGGGGTTGTCGTGGGTGGTGGGCTTGCACGTTTCAATGCAGCCGCCCTGGTCCACGGCGACGTCGACGACGACCGCGCCCGGGGTCATCTCGGAGATGAGGGCCTCGGAGACGAGCTTGGGGGCCTTGCCGCCGGGGATGAGGACCGCGCCAACGACGAGGTCCGCCTCGCGCACGGACGTCGCGATGCTCTCCGTGTCGGAGGCCAGCACGCTGACGCGGCCGAGGAACACGTCATCCAGGTAGGTGAGGCGCTCCAGGTTGACGTCGAGGATGGTGACCTCGGCGCCCATGCCCACCGCCACCTTGGCGGCGCACAGACCGACGACGCCACCGCCGATGATGGTGACGCGACCGCGGCGCACGCCGGGCACGCCGCCCAACAGGATGCCCTTGCCGCCGTGGGCCTTCTCCAGCGAGGCCGCGCCGACCTGGATGGCCATCTTTCCGGCCACCTCGCTCATGGGCTTGAGCAGCGGCAGGCTGCCGTCATCCAGCTGCAGCGTCTCGTACGCGACGGCCGCCGCCTTCTTCTTCACCAGCGTCTTGGTCAGCTCCGGGTCCACGCCGGCCAGGTGGAAGTACGTGTAGATGATCTGCCCGGGCTGAATGCGCTCGTACTCCGGCGCGATGGGCTCCTTCACCTTGACGATCATCTCCGCGCGCTTCCACACCTCATCCGCGCTGGCGATGAGCTGCGCGCCGACGCGCTGGTACTCCGAGTCGGGGATGCCTGAGCCGACGCCGGCGTTCGTTTCGACCAACACCGTGTGGCCCGCGCTCGTGAGCGCGCGCACGCCCGCAGGCACCATGCCGACGCGGTACTCACGGGTTTTGATCTCCTTGGGAACTCCGACGATCACGACTGCCTCCGAAAGGGACTGAAAAAGCGCGCGGACCCTAACGAGCCCTCCCGAGGGAATCAAGGCATCCGCCGAAGCCGGACACATGTCACTGGTGAGCCTTTGTTACCTCGGAGGGATGACGCGTGGCGTTGAATGCAACGCGTCTCATCGCGCTTCGACGTCGAAAGAGATGGGGGGCTGGTGGTAGTTAGCGTGGCATGACGTCCGCGCCCAAGCTGCTGTTCGCCGACCCCAAGGGGAAGGTGATGGAGCACCCCTACCTGCTGGCCACGCTGCGCAGCGGCGAGGAACTCGTTCCTCCGCAGGACAAGCCCATCCCCCTTCCGTCCGCCGGGCGGCTGGTCCACCTGCCGGGCAGGCTCCCCGTGGGCCAGGACCCCCGGACGGGGGAGCTGGAGCTGGTGAGGGAGATCAACGTGGGCGGCAAGACCTTCACCCCCAACGCGGTGGGCGCGCTCCTGCCGCCGGGTTACACGCGCACGTTCTTGCCGGGCGAGGTGAAGGGCAACGGGCCGGTGCTGCCGCAGTGGGCCTATACGGCGGCGGCGTGGGGCAAGGACGGACCGGTGGCGTGGGCCATCCACACGGACCGCCGCTCGCATTGGGATCCGGAGCGCTACTCGACGCCGGACATGAAGGCGCTGGTGGACAAGCACCTGGCGCGCTTCCCGGACAACCGAGTGCTCAAGCAGCTGAAGACGTGCGCGATGTTGTACCGGTGCTTCACGTCGCAGAACACCTTCTACGTCCGCGACGAGGCGGCCATCCCCGCGTCTGTCATGTGCAACGCGCGCTGCGTGGGCTGCATCTCCGACCAGCCGGCGGGCGGCCCGCCCGCGTCGCACGAGCGGATGGATGACGGCCCCACCGCCGAGGAGATGGGCGCCATTGGCCTGTTCCATCTGGAGAACGCGCCCGGCCGCACCATGGTGAGCTTTGGCCAGGGCTGCGAGGGCGAGCCACTCACGCGCTGGAAGCAGATCGCGGAGTCCATCCGCTACATGCGCGCGCGCACGGACAAGGGCTCCATCAACATCAACACCAACGCGAGCCTCACGAGCGGCCTGGAGGCCCTGCTCGACGCGGGCCTGGACGCGGTGCGCGTGTCGCTCAACGCGGCGTCGAAGGGGCTGTACGAGGCCTATTACAAGCCGGTGAAGTACGGCTGGGAGGACGTCGAGGCGTCGATTGCCCTCGCTCGCGAGCGCGGCGCGTACCTGGCGCTCAACCTGCTCCTGTTCCCCGGCGTCACCGACCGCGAGGGCGAGGTGAAGGCCCTGGAGCGACTGGTGAAGAAGTACAAGGTGGACCAGGTGCAGACGCGCTCGCTGGCCATCGACCCGCTCCAGTACCTGGATGCGGCGCGGGACGTGGGCGCGGGCGGAGAGCCGGTGGGCATCCGCGAACTGCTCCAGCGCCTGAAGGCGGCACGGCCGGGGCTCATCATCGGCAACTTCGCGCGCGGGCTGGAAGAGCGGGAGAACGCCGCGGGACGGTGAAGCCTGGAACTCGCCGAACGGGACGGGCCCGCGTGAGGCGGGCCCGTGTGTCTCCTGGCGGGCTTCGTCGAGAACGGACGCGCGCGGGCCGGGTGGGGCCCTCGCGTCGGCTACTCGCCGCCGCCAGGCGGCATCAGCTCCTTGGCGACCAGGTTCCCCATGACGGCATCCTTGGGGATGTAGCCATCGGCGCCGGCCTCACGACAGATGCGCTGGAGCTCCTCGACGTTTTCGCCGGAGCACAAGAGCACCTTGATGCCCTTGAAGAGGCTGTTGCTCTTGATGAAGCGGCAGAACTGCTCGCCGTTCACGTTGGGCATCCGCACGTCCAGCAGCACCAGGTCCGGACGCGTCTGCTTCTTGAGGATGATCTTCGTGGCCTTGTCGGCGGTGTCCGCGACATGGACCTCGAAGCCCTTCGCGACCAGATCCGCCTCGATGATTCGGGCGGTCATCTCGCTGTCGTCGACAATGAGGATGCGCGGCTTGCGCCCACCGGTGCTGGGGGCGGCCTTGAGCCCCGTCGAGGCGACAGGGGCGGCGGCTGGGGTGGCTGCCTGGGGGGCCTCCGACGTGGCCGAGGCCGGGGG
>NZ_VIFM01000279.1 GCF_006636215.1 Myxococcus llanfairpwllgwyngyllgogerychwyrndrobwllllantysiliogogogochensis
CATCATCCGCTTCACCATCTGCGCCTTGAATGCGTCTGTGTACGGCACTTCAACCGCCTGCGCTCGCCCCCAGGGCGTCGTCAGCTCGGCACGTCAGCCGAGGCGACATCTTCCCTGACACAGGGGGAAACCCAGGACGGACAGGGAAACTGTCAGTAGATGCCTGTAAAGCTGTGTCATATTTCTCCCCCTGCACTGAAGATTAGCATTGCGCCAATCGCCGACATCATCGCCGGATACGTCTTGAATTGGAAGAGGTATGGGGCCGATTCTGGCGGTCCCGACCCTCAAGCAAGGAATCGGCAAGCAGTTCCAAGCAAGAAAGAGAGGACTTCCTTGGTGAAACCAAAACCGGGATGGCTGCGTCTACCCAAAGTTCGGCCACCGCATCAGGAGCGGGTCAAGGCCCCATACAGCGGTGCGTCAATGCCAGTGAGCGAGGCGCGCGGAGACCGGAGCGTTCCTGTGTCGGCGACGCGGAGTTGGAATCAACTCCCCTGCCGCGTCCGAATGACCGGGGCAGCGCGGCGCGGCCACTTCGGGCATTCTGCCGGGCATGGTGCCGCCTCCTTCATTTCGGACCTACGCGAAGATGCCCGCAGCGGGTCAACCGAAGTCAGCGCCCAGCCCGGGTGGCCCGTGGATCGCCCTGGAGAAGATTCATGGCGCGCAGCTCGTCATCGCCGTGCGGGCTGGACAGGTCTGGTTCGGCAAGCGAAAGGCCTGGCTGACCGAGGACGAGTCCTTCTTCGGCTGGCAGCTCATGCGGGCGCAACTGGGCTCCGCGGCCGAGCAGATGGCACAGTCGCTGGGGGCCACGACCGGCACGGTGTATTTCTACGGAGAGCTCTTCGGCGGGCACTATCCGCATCCGGAGGTGCCACCCGTGCCGGGGCTGTCCGCCGTGCAGACCGGCATCTGGTATGCGCCGGAGCTGCGCTGGTCGCCGTTCGACGTCCTGCTCGTGCGGGATGACGAAGACGAGGGCACCTTGCTGGCCCATCCGGAGCTGGAGGCCGCGGCCAAGGCAGCGGGACTCGTGACGCCTCCCGTGCTTCGACGAGGGACTCGCGGCGACATGGACAGCGTCCCCACGCGGTATCCGACACGGGTTCCCGGCGTGTTGGGGCTGCCACCCATCCCCGACAACGTGGCGGAGGGGCTGGTCATCAAGAGCGAGCTGCGCGCCTCCCCCAGCACTCGTGCCTCCGTCAAACGGAAGATCGACGAGTTCAGCGAGGGCCGCTTCGACGAGAGCGAGGCGTGGAGTCCCCACCAGTCCCTCTCGCTGGAGACGCTCGAGGAGTGGGCCGCGCGACTGGTCAACCCCGCGAGGATCGCCAGCGCCCTCTCCAAGTGCGGACGCGACCAGGTCGATACGCTGCTCGACGAAGTGGTCCTCGACGTGCGGGTGGACCTGGAGCTGGCGTTTCCTCTCGCCTATCGCTCGCTCGATGCGAAGGCGGAGGACTTCCTGTCGGCCCGGATTCGCGAGCGGGCCCTGGTGCTCGTCCGGGCCGCGCTCGCGCCACACGGTAAGTGAGAACGGATGGTCCTGAGGACAGGGGCCACGGGCGTGGGGTTGCCCCCCGTCGAATCGGACACGGTCAGCGGGTTGAATTCGTGAGTCGGAATTCGCGCTGGGCGCACAGCTCCGTGCGCCAATGCGCGCGAGGCGCGCACGAGAGCCCGGCGTCGCTACAGGGCCGTGAAGAGATACGTCGACGTCCCGCTCGCGGAGGTGAGCCCCTCCTCCGTGCTACATGCCGCCAGGTCCAGGTTCAGCAAGGTCACCACCTGCGTCACCTGCGCGCCTTGAAACAGCCCAGACGTGATGGGCCCCTGCAGGGTGGTGACGCGTTGGCCGCCCACGCTGGTTCCCACCGTGGCCGTGAAATGCCAGGTACTCGTGGCCCCGTTGTTCCACACAAAGGTCTGGTCACCCTCGCTGGCGGTCAACAACGTCGTACATGCCGCCGTATCCTCGCCTGTGAAAGTGGTCGTGAAAGAGCTCACCCCCATGGGCAGCCCCACTCCGGTGCAAAGCCCTGACAACTCTTGCCCCACGGCATGGATGAGCCTCGGCGTATTCGTCAATCCGGGCGAATAGGCCGCCTGCGTCGTTCCGGCCGGACAGGTGATGAGCAGGAGCGCGTGCGCGACGGACGGCACCATCAACAGCCCCAGCACCGTCACCGCCAGCAGCAAGGCACGAGGCGACGCGGTGGAGAACCGTGTTGGGTGAAGTTTCAGACTGGCTTGCATTCAGCCCCCAGGGAAGAAGTGCAGCGCGCCCATGCTCGCAGCAAAGGGCCATCAAATCCCCGCCTGCATGGCGGCCTGTCTGCTTCTCGACGGGGGCCCTCCAGGTAGACCTCGCGCGTACTGACGCCCATCCACCATCACCCGGCGAGCAGCCGCGCCATCCCTGGCGGGGAGGCTACCGACGCGGCGCATACCGCATCGCCACCGAGCCAGACAACCCGGTCCCATGTGGGGGCACCAAGGCCACTTCATGCAGTGCGTCAGTGCCACGCGCGAAGGCACGCGTGCGCACTTTGGGGGTCCGCGACGGGCCGCTGGAGGAGCCATGGCAGCCCTCGCCGCTCTCTCCACTGCCATCAAATGCCAGACCCCGGCGATTGCCGCAAGCCCCCCCGGTCATGCTCCACCATCACCCGTTTCACTCCAGAAGCAGGAGGCCAGGGGATGCACACGAACGTGGTGACACAACACGAGGTGGTGATTGCCGGAGGGGGCCCGACCGGGCTGATGCTGGCGGCGGAGCTGGCATTGGCGCGGGTGGACGTGGCCATCGTCGAGCGGCGCGCGAATCAGGAGGTCGCCGGCTCGCGCTCGCGCGGACTGCACGCGCGCAGCCTGGAGGTGCTCGATCAGCGCGGGGTCGTCGAGCGCTTCGTCTCGCAAGGGCAAGCAGTCCAGAACGTCGCGTTCGGGCAGACGCTTCTGGACCTCAGCGACTTCCCGACACGTCACAACCATGGACTCGCGCTCTTGCAGGAGCGCTTCGAGCACATCCTGGCGGAGTGGGTGGGTGAGCTGTCGGTGCCCATCTACCGTGGGTGCGAGGTGACGGGCTTCGCGCAGGACGACACCGGCGTCGACGTCGAGCTGTCCGACGGCCGTGCGTTGCGGGCGAAGTACCTCGTCGGGTGCGACGGGGGTCGCAGCCTTGTTCGCAAGGCTGCGGGCATCGAGTTCCCGGGGTGGGATGCGTCAATCAGCTACCTCATCGCCGAGGTCGAGATGACCGGAGCACCGGCATTCGGCATCCGCCGGGACGAGAAGGGCACCTACGCCATGGGCAAGCTGGAGGACGGCCGCGTGGGCGTCGTGCTGAGAGAAGAGCAGGTCGGCACGGGCGACGCGCCGACCCTCGATGGGCTGCGCGAGGGGCTCGTCGCGCTCTACGGGACGGACTACGGCCTGCGCCGCGCCACGTCCCTCTCGCGGTTCACCGACATGACGCGGCAGGCCGCGTCCTACCGCGACCGGCGGGTGCTCCTGGCCGGCGACGCGGCCCACGTGCACTCGCCGATGGGCGGACAGGGACTCAACCTTGGCGTGCAGGATGCCGTGAACCTGGGGTGGAAGCTGGCCCAGGTCGTGCGCGGCGTCTCGCCAGAGAACCTGCTCGACACGTACCAGGCCGAACGGCACCCCGTCGCGGCCCGCGCACTGCGGAAGACCATGGCGCAGACCGCGCTGAGCCGCGGTGACGCGCGAATGGACGCCGTGCGCGAGACGTTGGCTGAGTTGCTGCAGATGGACAGGCCACGCAAGCAGTACGCGGCGATGATGTCGGGGCTGGACGTCCACTACGAGCTGGGCAGCGGACACCCGCTGCTCGGGCGCCGCGTGCCGGACCTCGACCTGGTCACCCCCGACGGTCCCCGGCGAGTGTTCCACCTGTTGCACGACGCGCGGCCGGTGCTGCTCGACCTGGGCGAGTCCGGCACTCTCGACGTCACGCCCTGGGCGGACCGCGTTCGGAGGGTCGCTGCTCGCTACACGGGGGAGTGGGAGCTCCCGGCGCTCGGCGCGGTCACTGCACCCGTTGCGGTGCTGATTCGACCGGACGGTCACGTCGCGTGGGTCGGTGAGGGCACGGACCAGGGCCTGCGTGAGGCCTTGACCCGATGGTTCGGGCCACCGCGAGTGCCGTAACGCGTTTCGCTTGCCTCAGCGGACCATGCCCGGCGGCCTGACGGCCGCTGCGGCATGGGTGCGTCAAGGCGAGTGAGCGAGGCGCGCGAGCAGAACGTCTCCACCCTGGTGACATACGGGGTGTATTCGGGCGGGCACCGGAACGTCGATGGATTCAACGGGTCGTCGCAACGCTCGAATCCGAGGAGTTGCGATGGGAGCAAACAAGCGTCGCCGGGCTGCTCGTGCTGGGCGTCCTCCCATGCCGTCGCCCGGGCGCCCCGCGCTCGACTGCGAGTCACCCACTGGTTACGAGAAGAAGCACCGCGCTGCCGCTTGATGACGAAAGCGCGGAACCGGGGCAACCTCAACCCACGGCCTTCGGAAGCGCCCACTTTCCGATTACATTGCCAGCTTGGTCGAAAATCATGACTAACACCCACCACATGTGGCCCATAATTGCCGCAATCTTCATAACCGGCTGCACAGCCCAGACAACCAGGGCCGCATCTGACAACCATGCCTCAGATAGAGCGGCCAGCAACGCTTGCAGCAGAGCACGTACAACCCTTGAAATAGAGGCCAGAATCCACACGGATTGCACAGAAGACGAAGACTGCCATGCGGAAGATGTGCGACTAATAGATGATGGATGCTGCCTTTCAGTATCTCGAGCGTGGCAGCAAAGCCCAGAAAGTCGTGCCCTTCTCAATTCAGCATACATCCAATGCAACGGCGTAGCAGACTACTACTGCCCGAAACAGTGCGTCGGCGCCTGCATCAACAAAAAGTGCGTCGGCAAGACAGCCGCAACACACGCACCGGGGTCGCAGTAAATCCAACTGCCTGCAATAGAGCTGGTCTCGAAATTGAGCGAGCAAGCCCGGTGGCGGAGGGCGGGCCGCTGATCGACAAAGGGCCGGTCATGCCCGAAGCTGACCGGTGGATCTGACGGATGAACAGTAGCGCCTGATTGAGCCGCTGATTCCCTCTCGCCCCGGTTCCCTCTACACACGTAGAGGGACGCGCCTCCCCGCCCCTCTCGACGAATTACACAAGGTTCGGGACATGACCGGCACCCACCATGCGACAGTAGCCCCTCGAAGGGCTCAGAAGAGGCTGACTTTCGTATACAGACTGTAGCCAGCGTCTCGTTTCATCCACATGAACCGGCGGCCTTCCCTGACCTCGTTCGCGGTGAACTGGAGCGTATGGTCCGTCCCCTTCTCCAGGCACTCGACCAGCCAACCGCCCCCGTAGAGCGTGCAGTCCAGCGCCTCGACAGAGGGGCTGCGGACCGCCCAGTCACTGGCTTGCGAGAGATCTTCCCACTCCATCATCTCCCTTTGGGTCAGCTTCTTCGCATTGGCGATTCCCGTCAGACGGACGGTCTCCTGGATGGGGCCCGCCAGGAGGGCTGTGAAATCCTCGAACTTCTTCGCCTGGAGCAACTGCTGCAACTCGACGATCTTTGCGTGGACCTGATTCTTCTCCGCGTCGCTCCAGACAATCTTCTGGCCTGTCCGCCAGAGAGGAGGCTTCAGCTTCGTGGGTGCCTTGAACGTGAGCGGGGCCTTCACCTGGATGTTCCCCACGTCGGAGTAGGTCTCGGCCAGCGCTCGGTCCTTGCCCACCTTCACCGTGAGCTTTTGCAGTTTGCCTTGGACCGACTCCGCATGGCCGTCGACTTCCACCCGCAGGGTGTTCTTCCCCGGCACCACGAAGTGCTGGATGGGAAAGCCCCGCCGGAGCTCGGGCTCCATGTCCTCTTCGGGGCTGCTCACGGGATGCCGGTAGACGAGGACGTCGTTCACGAACAACCTGGGCCGCGCTTGCGGCTTGTAGGTGAACTCCACGACGAACTGGTCGGGAATCGTGCCCGCAGGCTCGGACTTGAGCCGCACCTGGACCTGCGCATGCGCCGCTTCCACGAAAGCGAGACAAAACATCAGAAGCATGCGGCTCGCATTCCCTACCAACCACTGACCCGTACGCACGAACAACCTCCAGGGCTCACTCCAGCGATTGCGTCGAAGGAACCGACGCAACCGGCCTGGAGCCAAGTCTGAGACCTTCTACCACGGTGCCTGACCCAAACGAGGCAGGCAGCCATTCAGCGGTCGAGCCTGGGCCCGTCGACCCGGAAGTCGAACAAGAAGTATGGAGGCACGCACGCGCCTGTTCCAGGAGCGCTGCCTGGGTAACGGCTGCAGCCATAGTCGTCGCGGCAGGGTTCGTCGACGGAACAGGTGCGCGTGGTCATGACCGCCACGAGCCCTTGTTTCTGGACGCAGTCTTCAATCGAGTCCTCCTGCGGAAAACAGACCTGCTCATAGCCGGAGACGAGCATCGGCGCGCACACCGAGGAGCCCGAGCGCGCGCCGGGCTGGGCGCACGGCACGGTGCAAAACCCGAGCGGGAACCCGTAGCGATTGGCGATGCACGGAATGGCGTCCGAGGACTGCCCCTGACACACCTCAGGTGGATCGGCGACGATCTGGTCGCCGCTCGCGCCAGGGCGGGCGACCACTCGGGCATTCTCACACGCGTCGCCGGAGGTCGGAATCGCGGACGCGCAGTACCCGACTTCGTCGTGATGACTGTCGCGGCACTTGAGCCCGGTCTGGCACGTCCAGTCCGCGAAGGTTGGATCTCCGAGACCACAATGTGAGCCGTAGAAGCCGGCGGAGGTGGGGTGTTCGGGAAACGGTCGCGGCTCAGCGAACGCCGTCCCATCCGCCACGCTCGCGAGCATCCGTGCCCGCCAGCCGAGTTCCTCATGCAAGTGCGGCGAGACGCCAACCGCGAGGGCGTTGAACGTCTGGTTCGGGTCTCGCTCCTCGCCGGGGAGATGAAAGCCCGCCACGGACCGGCTTTGATGGCAGCCAGTACACGTGAAGCCGTCGAGCCGTCGCAGCAGGCCCCTCGGGGAGCGAACCAGCTTCGCCTTGGCATAGGGGAGCTCGGCGAACACACGCGAGTCGACCTCTGCCTTGAAGAGGGAGCTGAAGACGCGATTGGCGGGCCTGGAGAGCCCTCGGGGGCTCACCGAGATGGCCCGCGTGGCCAGGAACCGGTCCGGAATGACGGAGCGCCCGGCGTCGATGTCCATGAAGCTCTTCACCATCCAGTCCGTCAGCGCCTTGCGCTCCGCCGGATTGAGGTCCGCCCGAGGCGTGTTGAGGAGCGGCCGTGGGACGAGGCGATTCGCTTTCACGTCGAAGGCCCTGAGGACGTACTCCGCGTGGTCGTCCGCCTCGGGGGTTCCCGGCCCGTGCAGATTCTGGAAGTTCGTCTCGAGGCGGCTCATGGGCGGCAGTTGGGTCACCATCCGCCCCACCGCGACGGTTCGCTCGGAGGCGCTCACCGGCAGCTCGCGCCACTGTCTGGCAATCGCCCCGCAGCTCGCGCCCGGTCCCATGGGCAACGGCCGGATGACGTTGATGGTCATTGGCAGGCGGACGACGGGCCGGCCTTTCGGCTGGAGTGAGAGGCGATAGATCAACCGGAACTGGCCACACTCCTTGGGCGTCGAAAAGCGCATGTCGAGCCGGTTGACCACGCCCACCAGTTGGAAGCGCGCGTGGGGCGAGCGCAACCACTTCGGATCGAAGACGTAGTTCAGGCGCTGGGTGTCGAGCGGGAACTGGCTGAAGGCGACGCCGTCCCGACTGGACAGCTCGGCAAGGTCGCGCTCGATGACCGAGACGAAGGACGCATACCGTGGAGAAGTGAGGAGGCTCTGCGCGTCCTCGGCCGGAGCGCCCAGCTGCTGACCGAAGGCCAGCCCCTGCCGCTCCAGGAGGATCAGCTCCGCGGGGTCAGAGAGGAGCAGCGCGGGTTCGCGAGCGGGCGAAGGAGGCACTCGCGCGGCGGGCGCGGGCGAAGGAGGCACTTGCGCGACGGGCACGGGCGAGGGAGGCACTTGCGCGGCGCGCGGTTGGCTTGCCGTGGAGCTCGGAGCGCGGGCTGGAGGGCGATCCTGCGGTTCGCTCGAACAGGCTGCGCATATGAATGCAAGCGTGGTCGCGATAGCGCGCGATTCGGAAAGGCGTGCTCTGGACTGGTTCGGTTGCATCGCCGCACCTTTCGTATGTCCTGGGGAAGTGGGCGTGATCCGGTTCGATGGACAGGTTGACGACGCCGCTGCTCTTTCGAACCCGGCCGGTGCAGCGTAGCCGATTGCCGAGGGCATGCGCTGTGCACCGTCCTTCTTCACCAACCCCCATGTGCCTGCCCTCCTGCTACCAGCGCGCAGCAGGAGGGCAGATTTCTTCCCGACCCAACCAGGCGCTAGAAACCGACGGCCTGGAGGGCGGCGCCCATCTCACCCGGGCTCTCTCCGCGTGTCTTCGTATCGCCGAGCCCGAGCTGGCCATAGTCGTTGTCACCCCAGCACTTGACGTCGCCATCGTCGAGGGTGACACAGGTGTGGGTGCCAGTCGTGAGTGACGTCGCGGTTCGGCCCGTACCGAGGTTGACCGGAGGCAGCGCGTCGCCCATTTGAGCTGGGAGCTGACCGCGGTTCTTCGAATCGCCGAGTCCGAGCCGGCCACTCTCGTTGGAACCCCAGCACTTGACGGAGCCGTCATCGAGGAGCGCACACGTGTAGAATGCACCCAAGGAGAGCGCCTTCGCGGTCCGCCCCGTGCCGAGGTTCACCGGGGGCAGCGCGGCAGCCATCTCCCCGGGACCGTCTCCTCGGGGCTCCGTATCGCCGAGCCCGAGCTGGCCATATTCGTTGTAACCCCAGCACTTGACGGAGCCGTCATCGAGAAGCGCACACGTGGAATAGCCACCAGCAGCGATGGCCCGCGCGGTCCGCCCCGCGCCGAGCTCCACCCGGGGCAGCGCGTCGCCCATCTCGTCCGGGTCATCTCCCCGGTCTTCCGTATCGCCGAGCCCGAGCTGGCCAAAGACGTTGTAACCCCAGCACTTGACGGTGTCATCGTCGAGGAGCGCGCAGGTGTGACCAGAACCCGCGGCGAGCGCCTTCGCGGTCCGCCCCGCGCCGAGGTCCACCGGCGGCAACGCATCTCCCATCTCCCCCGGGCCATCTCCGCGGTTCCTCACATCGCCGAGCCCGAGCTGGGCACGGTCGCTGTCACCCCAGCACTTGACCGTGTCATCGTCGAGGATTGCACACGTGTAATCACTGCCGTTGGCGGCGAGAGCCTTCGCGGTCCGCCCCGTGCCGAGGTCCACCGGCGGCAGTGCCTCATCCATCCCTCCAGGAACAGCTCCTCGGCTCTGCGTATCCCCGAGCCCGAGCATGCCAGCGATGTTCCTCCCCCAGCACTTGACCGCGCCACTCTCGAGGAGCGCACAGGTGTAGTAGGCACCGAGGTGGAGCGACGTCACCTTCTGACCCGCGCCGAGGCGGACGAATGGGAGCAGGTCGCCCATCTCACCTGGGCCGTCCCCGCGGTTGGCCGCATCCTCGAGCCCGAGCTGACCATATTCGTTGAAGCCCCAGCACTTGACACGTCCGTCCTGGAAGACCGCGCAGGTGTGCAGCGGCCCGGCGACAACCGAGTTCGGAACATCGTCACGGACGCGCACGGCGACCGAGCCGGTCGCGGTCGTGCCGTGAATGTCGGACACCTGGTACTCGAAGCTGGCTGCGCCCGCGAACCCGGGCGTCGGTGTGAACTTCACCTCGTCGCCGACGAGTTCAACCGTGCCGTGGTCCGCGTTCGCGACCTGGCTCACCGTCAGCCCATCACCCTCCACATCGCTGTCATTGGCGAGGAGCTTCGCCACCGAGAGGGTCAGCCCGCCATTCATTCGGGTGACGGCCGAATCGGCGCTGGCAACGGGAGCGTCATTCACGGATTGGACGGTGACGGTCACCGTCGAAGTGCTGGTGTTCGTCCCATCGCTGACCGTGTAACCGAACGTCGCCGTCCCGAAGAAGTTCGCCTCCGGGGTGAAGGCGACATTGCCGCCCGCCAGCGTCACGGTGCCCTGGGTCGCGTTGCCAACGACGGTGACAGCGAGTGAGTCGCCGTCCGCGTCGGTGTCGTTGGCGACGAGCGTGGTAGCCGGGATGACCACGGCGGTGTCCTCGTCGGTCCTCACCCTGTCCGCCACCGCGACCGGGGCCTTGTTTGCCGGAGGAGTCGGCGGTGGCTTCTCCCCTCCTCCTCCTCCACACGCGGCGAGGACCCAGGAGCCAAGAAGGATGGCGCACCGGATGTCAGGGAAGAATCCCGGGGGGCAGGCGAACCGCGACAGCCACCGCGTGGAAGAACGACTCATAGACAGACGACCAAGCTGATGTTTCACCAGTTCCCCTCATGGAAAGACGCACCACCCCTCGCGAAGAACCCCAACGGGATGCTGCCCCCCCATAACGGGGCCTGGCGACGCAGGTCGCAGAGCCAGACGCTCAATTCAACGAGATGGCCTCATCCGAGGAGTCACCAGGTCCCGGAGGGAGGGAACGTCGGACCGTGTGCGCGGGACGCATCAGAACACGCCCGCGAGCCCCAGCGCGGCACCCTCCGGGCCCAGCGCGGCCACGGGCAGGGACTGCGTGTCGGGCCACAGGAGCAGCAACGCGCCGCTCAGCACCGCGAGGCCTCCCGCGCCATAGAGCAGGCCGCTGGTGGTGTTGAGGTCGTGGATGCGGCCGTTGCGCCGGGCGACCTCCTGCTGCGGCAGGCCCGAGGTGATGCCGTCGCGCTGGCTCTTCGCCTCCAGCGTGGCCCATGCGCCAGCGCCCAGGGAGAGTGTCCCGAGTGAGAGCGCCCCCCACCCCAGCGGCCTCCTCCAGCTCCACGGGCCACCTCCGTCCGACTCCACCAGCGTGAGTGGGGGCGGCCGTGGCTCGAAGCCCGCCACGAAGTCGCGTCCGAATGGCAGGGTGAAGATGTGCTGGAAGGCCGCGTGCGCCGCGCCGCGCGAGGCCACTCGGGGCGCCTCGGCGGACAGGGACTCCAGGTGGACGACGTCCTGGGTGGTGGGCAGCAGGTACTCGGCTTCGTCCTCCACGCGCCTCAGGAAGACGGGGCCGCGTGGGGGCGGGCGCAAGAGGCGCAGGGGCTGACCGGCGGCATTGTGGAACTCCGCCAGCCGCACACCATTGGCGTCCTCCAGCAGGTAGTGCGCGCCCCGGGCGCCATCGACCTCGAGGCGACGCTCCAGCCCGGCCCGAAGGTCCACGAGCTGCTCGGAGCCCTTGGGCGGGCGCGCGTGGACCTGGGGACGGAAGCGCTCGTTGGGGATGGCCGCGTTGGCGCGCTCCACGAAGGCGGCGATCTCCCGGTAGCTCACCTGCCCGTCACCGTCCGCATCCGCTGCGCCGAACAGGCCCGAGCGCACCTCGTGGTTGAAGATGCCCGCCTCGAAGGCCTCCCACTCGTGGCTCTCCCGGGCGGAGGACGTGGACAGCAACAGACCCACGTTGTCCGCCAGCGCCAGGCCCACCGCGCGGGTGAAGCCCGCGGGCAGGGGGCGGCGCTGTCCACCCGGGGCGCGGCTGTAGGCGAGGAAGTACGAGTAGCAGGCGTCGACGATGAGGTGGACGCGGTCCGCGCCGAGGCGGTCCACCACATCGGTGGCGAGCATCCGGCCCGTGAGTGGCCCGTCCTCGAGGCTCACGTAGCCCTCGCCTTCGCGCACGTTGCCGTGGCCGGCGTAGATGACATAGGCCACGGTCTCCACGCCGCGCCTGCGCGCGAGCGAGATGTCCTCACCCAGCTTCTTCACAGCGGAGGAGAGCTCGGCGTGGTTCGGGTCCAGCGCCTCCGCTGAAGCCTGCGGGTGCAGCCGGCGCGTGTTGTCGTCCAGACGCGCCAGGAGGTACGTGCGCGCGCCGAGCATCCGGAAGAGGTCGAGATAGCGCGCGGCGTCGTCGTCCGCGAACCGCAGCGTCGGCGCATCCGGTTCGTGTCCCCGGTTGACGCCGATGACGAGCGCGAAGGCAGCGGTGTGCGGTGGTGCAGGTGCCCCGGTTGTATGGGGTGACGCGGGCGAGGTGGCGGTGTGTGGTAGCGCGGGCGCGGCGGCCGGGGGCTGCGATGTGTGTTCCCCGGTCGCGGGCGGTGGCGCGAGCACGGAGGCCGTGTGCGTCGGCGCAGTCACTACGGACAGAGGCATGGCGCCCACAGCGCCCGTGGCCAGCAAGGTCAGGAGCGAAGCGGCGGCTTTCATGGGGCAACCTGGAGTGTCATCGAGGTGGTATCCGCCCCCGCGGGGAGTCTCGACTCCAGCGGTCCAGCCGCGAGCAGGGCCTCCAGCTGCTTCACTGTGAGCGGCGAGTCCAGGAAGACAGCGTGGAGGGTGAGGAGGCCCGGCGCCAGCGGATGAGAGATGGCCTCGGGCAGCTCTCGCAATTCACCGCCAGGGGGAATCGGGAGGGCGGAGGGATCGCTGGCCGGGTCGGTCCAGCTCGGGTGGTACCAGTAGACGTGGCCCGCGGCGTCGCGGGCGAAGACCATGAGATAGCGGTGGCCATCGGGATTGCGGAAGGCGAAGGCCAGCTCCTGGTCGGGCTTCAGCGTGGGGCCGAGGAGCGATGTGTGCCCTCCGGGCTCCACCGCATAGGCCAGGAGCCGCGCATCCCCGCCTCGCGTCCCCACGCTCCGCGCCGTGAAGCCATCATCGCCAGTCGTCCCCACGCGAGGAAGACCGAGCACGAGCAGCCCCAGGCAGGCCATCGCGACGGGGACGAGGAGCCAGGGGCCGCGGCGAGCAGCGCCGTCTGAGCCGAGGACGAGGGCGAGCAGGGGCCATCGGCTCGGAGACGGGGACGCCGGGTCGTCCAGGCCGAGCCCCCGCGCCAGCCGCGTCCTCGCCTCCGGAGCCCGAGGATCCAACCGGGCGAGGAGGAGTCGGCGCTCGTAATGCTCGCGGCACCTGTCACAGTCCGGGAGATGGGTCCGCAGGCGCCGCTCATCCGGGGGCGAGTCGCGGCCAGAGAAGTGGCGGTCGACGAGGGAGAGGAAGTCACAGGTGGAAGTCATCGTGCCTCCGGGGTGAGGAGGAACTTCTCCAGGAGCCGGCGGACCCGCAGCTCCTGATAGGCGAGAGTGGTGCGGTGCATCCCCAGGGCGGTCGCGGCATCCCGCTGGCTGAGGTGCCGCACGAAGCGAGCCTCGAAGACGGGCGCCCACTTCGCCGGGAGCCGCTCGCGGCGGAAGCGCTCCACCAGGAGGTCCGCATCGAGCTCCAGCTCCGGGGGCGCGGGAGGCTCCACGTCACGGGGCTCGGCGGCGAGCTGAGCCAGGGCGGCCCCCTCCCGCTGCCGCCTGCGCACGCGGTCCACCGCGAGGTTGCGGGAGAGGGTGTGGAGCCACGCGGATAGCGAGCCTCCCTTGAAGGAGCGCCGCGCGAACTCGTCGGACATGAGCCGGAGGAAGACGTCGTGGACCACTGTCTCCGCGTCCACCGCCGGCAGGACGCGGGTGGCGGCCCGGTACACGGTGTCGAAATGCTCGCGATAGCACGCGTTCAGCACCGGGCGGTCCCCGGCGTGGAACAGAGACAGCCACCGGCGTGCCTCATCCGGGACGCCGTCTCTCATGAGTCCTGCCTCAAAGGGGGTTGCCGGGTCCACGCAAGGCCCAACGTCCGGTGCCGAGGAGTTGGACGAATCGATTTTTCTCCCGGGGGCATCCCAACCGATACGGACTGTAGGCGGAATGCAGGCCCCAAAAAATTCGGGCGCGGCTTCATGGGGGTGGGTGAGACGGGCGAGGTCCTCGAGTTCCAGCGTGGGCAAAGCGCCCGGCACGCTCGGGAAGGTAGAAGACTTCGTCCACCTCCGACCCGCCCGGCGTTGGAACCGCATATGACCTACCGCGCCCTCGTCCTCACCCTGGCTCTCGGTGCCACACTGACCGGGGGCTGTGTCTCCGAAATCCAGGAGGCGGGCCTCCCCTGCCCCTGCTCAGTGGGCTGGACCTGCTGTGAGGGGGAGTGCAGGCCCGGCGCCGGTCCTCAGGACTGCGG